>CAIVSQ010000101.1 GCA_903908605.1 uncultured Anaerolineae bacterium | reverse complement strand
TAACACCGTCATCCATACCCATTTTGCAGCTGGTCAATGGGAGGAAAGTAATACAGTTCGTATCGTTTATGCAGTCCTTGGTTGGTTGGGAACGGCTGCCGGTGCGCTCTCTTTAACCGTTTTGTGGGGCTTCCTGAACAAACAGGAGTGGGCCTGGTTCTGGGGGGCAGTTGCAGGAACCATTCTCTTACTAGCTGGATTTTTCCCTATGATTCCCGCTGCTGATAGTGACCTGTCTACGCCTACACTCTGGGTTTTCCTGTTAGCCGCGGTTGTCTGGTTCGGGATGCTCCTGGTGGGCGGCGTGGATAAGAAAATTATCGCCCTGACTTTCATTGCCGGGCTGGCATATGTGTTAACTTTCATCGACGGTGTGGCCCCGATTTCCAAGTTCCAAACCACATTCCAGTCAGCCGAAACATTTGTCCAGAATCAGGATGCTTTCTGGAATGGGATGTACGTTATTTTGCAGCAGGTGAGTTGGTGGGGCGCGGCTGCCTGGGCAATTTTTATTTTTGCGGCGTTCAAGCAAAAATCCTGGGCGATCCCGGTGGGAATTTTCGCTGCCACCATGTCAATGATTGGCGGTTACCCAATGGGTCTCTATAACATAACGGAAGTAGGCCGTTTCTCAATGTTTCTTCCTGCTCCGCTCTTGAGCACAGGCTTGCTGATCTACCTGTTACTTCCATCCACGCGCAAGTGGCTGACTGGCTGATTCCTGGATTAGGTGCGCATCAATTGTGATCTTTGTCACATATAGTTAACTGCATCTGTGCAATAATTCACAATAAGGATCGCTCTTGCGTACCCATTCAATCAAGGAGAATGCCATGAACCTCTTCACGCTCGACAATTTATTTCTTTTGCTCACCGGCTTGCTGGCTGCGTACTTGTGCTGGTACTTCTGGCAGCGCTATAGTCTGCACAAAGCCCTGCACAACATCTATTACTTGATGGGTTTTGCCGTCCTGCTCATTTCTGGTCTGCTGCTCATTTTCCTGGGGCTGGACATCCTGGCTTCCCCGCTTGTGCTAACCGTTGCCAGTCTGATTCCGCTCGGAATTTCGATGGGGCTGGCCGAGGAATACTTCCCGGACTGGAAAAAGTACTTCAAATGGTTTGCGGCTGTCGGTTTCGTAGCCATTGCCATCACCAGCCTGGGCGGAATGGACATGCTCAAGAAAATCGCCGTTCCGCTCTTTCACGGCGTTGCCGGACTGGTCATTTTCCTCGGCCCATTCTTTGCCAAGGGTGCGCCAAAAGGCTTCTTCTGGGTTGGGATTGGCGGCTTGCTAATTGGCTTGGGCGGCATCGCACTGGCGTTCATTTCGACGGGGGCACAATTATTGTTCTTTAGCCCTGCCTTCGTGATGTTGATTCTGACACCCTTGCTATTTCTGATGACAGGCGCTTTCGCGCTGGGCTTTACGAAAAAAGGATAATGCCTCTCCCGGCAAGGTAGTCAAAACCTTGCCGGGATTTTTTCCTGGGCAACAATTTACCTTTTGTCAAAGACTTACTGCTCCATCTGTGATATTTTTCTTATGAGAACACGCATTCGGGAGCCAAATTCATGCAATTCATCAAAACCCGCTTCAACTATCTGTTTAGCACCACCAAAGGGCTGATTCTAGTTGCCATTGCCATGATTGCCGTGGAAACTGCTGTTTGGGGCATGCTCTCCGGGCCAATGGCTGAGTTGGGGGTGCGCGAGGTGGTGATCAAACTTTTTGGGATGGACATTGTCCAATCTCAGCGCGAAGGCCGCATCATCATCCTGTATCACTCCATCGCCATGGCAGTGGTTGCCATCGAAACCTACATGGTCACCAGCCTGCTCAAAATGAAGGCCTTTTTCAAAACGGCCATCAACGCCATCATCACGGTTGGTTACATCACAACGATGATTTTCGGGATGGGGTTTGCCTATTTTGGGCGCAACTGGGCTTTCCACGGCTTGTACATCTTCGGCTTGTCTCTGATTTTCTTCGCCGGGGTGCTGTTGATCATTGCCCTGTGGCCATGGAGCAAGGAGCACCACGTTACCGACAAGGAATACGCTCACCTCAAAGGCGGCTTCAACCTTGAACGCGCGGCCTTTTTTGCAACCGCAGTTACGACGGTTATTTCCGCCCTGTTTGGCGCGGTTCCCGGCTCGTACTTCGGTAATGGCTTTGAGGTCTTCCTGGCCGAGAATATCATCCGCATCCCCGAAAAAACCACTATGGAATACTCGGTCATCGGCCACTTGCATATCATGTTGGCGCTGATTGGCATCATGATTACACTCATCATCGGGCGCTGGCTCAACTTCAAGGGTCTTCTGCACAAATTTGCCATGCCGCTGATGATTTTGGGCACAATTGTGCTGAACCTGGGCGTGTGGGGCGTTGTCACGCCGCTCGAACCGATTGCGCACATGATCATCTATGTTGGGGCAACACCTTCCATGTTCGCGGCCCTGCTCCTGCTCATCTGGAGTTGGAACAAACTCATCAAGGATGGTGTCGCCCAAATCCAGAAGCCCAATCTCGGAGATCGACTGCGCGCGCTTATCCACGACCCACTCAAGTTCGGTCCCACCTGGCAGATGCTCTTTATGAATTTCACCACCAGCGGCATCGGCATCTTCATGGCCATCAAGTTGGATGAGATTTTCCGGATCTGGCCGGCTCGCGAGGAGCGCATTGAGCTAACTGGTCACTGGCATGTGCTTTCAGCCATCATCGCCACCATCATCCTGCTTTATTACGGCGACATGATCGGGTTGAAAGGCAAAATCCGGCAGCTCTACGGCTGGGCCATCATCATCTTGTCGGATATTGCCTTTGGAGCTGTGACTATCTTCGAGATGAAGCGGCTTTGGGTGACAGAAGCCGAGCAACAACCGCTGGTTAACGGGCTGATGTACGCCATTGATTTTGGCCTGGGTTCCCTGCTGGTCATCCTGGCAATCTTGATGGTCTGGCGGCTGATGGATTTGTTTAAGCCGAAAGGCCGTTGGTCGGAGGAACAAGAACATGATATTGCACAGGAGGTGAAATCATGAAGCAGTTCATTCTCACTCTTGCCTTGCTCGCCGTTTTACTGGTCGGGTGTGCTGCTCCCGATTTGAACGCGCCGATTCCGAGCTTCGAGACCGGGATCGATCCCAACGCCTGGGCACAGGTCCCATCCGGGGAATTCCGGTTTGGCCAGCATGAAACTGTTGAAACCACCGAAGCCTTCGAGATGATGGTCACGGATGTGACTGTCGGCCAGTATGCAGAATATTTGACGGCAGCCCTGGCTGCGGGTGAAGTCAGAATCGGTGAATTTAATGGAAAAAAGGGCATTGTCGGTTTTTATCCCGGCGACGTGTTCCGTGGCGTCAAGCACGAGGAAAAAATCGAAGCTGGTGACTGGATTTTTATTCCGCTGGATGACCCAGCCTCCCGTTTCACCTTTGACGGCGTGATCTTTAGCCCCAAACCCGCTTATGAAAACCACCCGATGACGAATGTGACCTGGTTCGGCGCCTGGGCCTACTGCAGCGCGGCTGGCGGACGCCTGCCGGCCGAAATCGAATGGGAAAAGGCCGCGCGTGGAGCAGATGGGCGTCCCTTCCCCTGGGGTGAGGAGATGTCGCGAGAACGGGCCAATTTCTACGCCAGCCGCGATCCCTTTGAGGATATGGCCAGCTTTGGTTCGCGCACTTCGCCGGTCGGTTTTTACAACGGCAAGCAGTACGGCAGTTTTCAAACTGTCACCAATGCCAGTCCCTACGGTATTTACGATATGGCCGGGAATGTCTGGCAGTGGACAGGCAATGTGTATGAAGGCATGCATTATCGCTTCATGCGCGGCGGCTCAAAAGATACTTACGATATGGATTTACGCGCCTGGGTACGCAATAACGCCACACCCACCTATTTCAGCCCGGGCGTCGGTTTTCGCTGCGTGAGATAACAAACTTTCCAATACCAGGAGATACCACATGAGCCAAGCCAAAATCGCCAATCTACAATCCAAAATCCGCTCGTACTGGCCGCTGGTCAAGTCCCTGCAAACCGGACTGCTGGTCTCCACCGGAATGGCTGGTTATATGAGCGCGCGCTGCCCGGTCTTCAACCTGGGCACGCTGGCCGGGTTGTTTTTCAGCCTGCTGGCTGCCATCAGCGGCAGCACCATTCTCAACATGTGGTGGGATCGCGATATCGATGCCAGGATGTGCCGCACCCAAAAACGTCCGCTGGCCTCCGGCAAAATTGATCCGACCGAAGCCTTGCGGCTTGGGCTGGTGCTTTCAGTACTGGGCGTGGGCCTGGCAACAGCAATGGATGCGCTTTATGGCCTGATCATCTTTGCCGGGCTATTTTTTGATGTGGTCATCTACTCAATCTGGCTCAAGCGCCGCACCTGCTGGGGCATCATTTGGGGTGGCATTTCGGGCGGCATGCCCATCCTGGCCGGGCGGGCTCTCGGCCTCGGCGGTCTCGATTGGATTGGCATCCTGCTGGCGCTTGGCATTCTGTTCTGGATCCCCACCCACATCCTGACCTTTAGCATGAAATACTTCGACGATTACAAAGCTGCTCGGGTGCCTACTTTCCCATCCACTTATGGGTTTGGGGTTACGCGTCTCACGATTGCTGTTTCCAGTGTCTTCGCTGCGCTGGCCATGGGATTTGCTGCCTGGGGGATTGGCATGACGCTTGGCTATTTGCGGGTTCTGGCGGTGCTCTCCATTGGATTGTTGACCCTGGCATTCGTCAGTGTCTTCCGCCCAACCGAACGGGTCAACTTCGGGTTGTTCAAATACGCATCGCTATATATGCTCTCCTCGATGGTCTTAATGATGCTCTAAAGGATATTCTTGTGCGCTCTGCTCTCAGAAAACTCAAGCCAGCCGTGCCCAAAACCTGGCTCCAACTCTTGGCTGGAACGATGTGGCTTGGCGTGGGGTTGATGCTGGATGGATTTGCTTTCCGCTGGTTGAAGCTGGCGGATTTTTCCACTGCTTTCCTTCTATCCGGGCTAGGATTATTGCTCGCGGCGGGGATTTACCGGTTCGGTTTTTCCGGGTTGGCTCGTAAAAATATTCAGCGCATCTCCAGCTTCGGAGGTGAACGCGCCTGTCTGTTTGCCTTTCAATCCTGGAGCAGTTACCCACTGGTTGCCGTGATGATCTCTCTAGGCATCTACCTGCGCGTTTATTCCCCAATTCCCAAGCCATTGCTGGCCAGCGGCTACCTGGGAATTGGGACTGCACTGTTTTCAGCCAGCCTGCACTATTTTGCCCATCTCTTTCAACTGCGCCAGGCGCGCCTCAAGGCATAACAATATGAAAATGACCATCATCGATCGAATTTTATTGCTGCTGACAGGCTTGCTGGCTGCCTGGCAAGTTGCGATTGGCATCGACGCCTTCGATACCTTGCCCGTGATGGTCTATACCCTCGGTTTCGGCGTTCTGCTGGTGGCCGGGTGGCTGCTCATCATTCTGGGTTTTGAGATTTTGGATAGCCCGGCCGTGGTCATCGTCTCAACCTTGATTCCACTCAGCCTGGCGCTGGGCCTGGCCTGGCAGTATCTCGAAGCCTACCGCACAGTGGCCCTGGTCTTGGCCATCGGCGGCTTCCTGGCTGTGAGCTTAACCCGTTTAATCCCTGCCCCCGGTAAATTGCCCGTTTTCACACTGGTCATCGTTCACGGCATCGCCGGGCTGACGATCTTCCTACTCCCCATTATCTTATCTGCCAGCGGAACAACCCGACCTGGGTTTGCCCTGGTCGGGCTGGGCGGCGCACTAATTGGTCTGGGTGGTTTATTGCTCTCTTTCCTAAAAGCGGGCAAACCTATTCTTTCACGCGAAATCATTTTTAAAATCCTGCCTGGATTGCTGCTGCTCATGACGGCGGCATTTGTGGCAGGATTCTTTTTTAGTTAACTGGTTCGGAGGGAACCTTATGTCTCACAATAGTTTCTTTTCCAAGTTGTTGCGTTTCATTGGCATCGTCCTGATGGCGCTCACCGCCGGGTTCACCATTCTCGGCGGCGTGGGGACGGGCTGCGCCGCGTTCGCCCCGCTCAACCCTGACTGGGCAGATTCGATGGGGCCGCTGGCGCAAATGCAATGGCTCTACATCTTTTATGTGGCGGCCGGGGTTGCGATTGGGATTGCCGGAGTCCGGGCGGTCATCCAACTCATTCGGGGTGATTCAAAAGCCTACCGCGACACGCTCATCACGCTGCTGGCAGGTGTGGTTATCGGTGTGATTCATATCCTGACCTCGCGCATGTTGCGCGGTAAATCGATGCCGGTCGATGCCGTCGTTTACACCAACGTGCTGACCCTGGTCATCTTTCTGCTTTTCCGCCTCCCCGGTATCTGGCAAGGCGTTGATTTTTCCCAGGGCAAGGGCAAGAGCAACCAGATGGCAGGCGGCGCAGCAGCCATCGTATTGGGATTGCTGACCCTAACCATCCAATACACCATGAGTGCAACCCACACCTGGAGCGGCGTTAATTACGCCGATGCGTTTAATCTTACGCTGCTGATTGTCGGTGTCAGTTGCATATTACTGGGAAGTGTCATTCTCATTGCAGTTCGCATGTCCAGCCCCAAAATTGAAGCTGCCATCCTGCAGGCAGGCAGCTTGCCAACAGCTTAATTTAAACGCAGAAAGGAAGAGTCCATATGCTCTTTCTTTCTGCATTTAATCGCACAATAAATTAGCCGCCAATCCCTTTGAGCAAAGCGCCCACAGCATAGGCAACGCCCGCCGCCAGGCCGCCGTTTGCAAATGCTTTCCGTGCTTCATCGATTCGTTTTATAACGCTCATCTATTTCCTTTTCTAGGGCATCAAACCCGCAGTACCTAACTTATCGTGAATCTCACGGAAGCCATCTGCCTGCACCTGGGTGATGGCCTTGGCTTCCACCAGGGCGGCCAGCGCCGCTGTTTCGCGCTCGGTGGCGTTGGCGCTGCTGTTGCGGATTTCGGGATGCTCGATTTGGTATTTTTCGAGCGCATCATGCACCAATTTGAAGGCCTCGGCTTCATCCTGACTGATAACGCCCTGTTTGACAGCCTCGGCCAGCATTTCGGCCTGGCGCGCCGCCTGAATTTCGTGGTCATAGGCGGCGCCGCCCATGCCCTGGCCAGGGGTCACGGTTCCAGCGCCAAGGGCGCGCAGGTAGTTAATCATGTCCCAGCGGGATTGCTCATCAAGCGCCTTCCAGCCGGGCATGGTTGTGCTAAATCCCGCGCCCCCTTCACTGATACGCCAGAACAGGTAATCATCCGCCATCATCTGGCTGGTGTGCGCCACCGCTGCAGGAACCGGATCCAGGGCTGCCCCAGCGGGACCATCGCCCATGCCGCCATCGCCGTGACAACTGGCACAATTCGTTGTATAGAGTGTTTTTCCGCGTTCCAGCGAGGCTTCATCCGAAGTGACCGGGTTGGTCAGCCCGGCATAGTTTTCGGGAATTTTGGCGTGATGGCGGGCCATCATACCATTGCCTCCCATGCCGGGAGCGGCTGAGTTTTCGGCGGGCTGGGGCCCACAGGCTGAAAGGAACAGGAGCAGGGCGAGCACACTTGCAAGTCTTTTCATATTAGAATTCCTTTTCACGATTTTCTGTATCCCATGCGGGCCAAAAGATGATCTTTGAGCACTAGCTGATGATAAAACGCCGCACCCACATGCAATAATACCAGCAAGAGCAAGGCCGGGGCAACGAATCCGTGCAATAGGCGAGCGCTGAAAGCGTAAAAATCGGCGGGCAGGGCTGTGCCAGAACCGCCAAAAATAATCGGGGTCAGGCCAGCCTGCATCGAAAGCGACATTCCGCTGATGGACATTAGCAAAACCAGCAGGTACAGCGCATAATGCACCACTTCCCCAATTTTATCGAGCAAGGCATTGCCGGTGCTGGCGTGCGCGGGTTTGGGCAGACGCAGGCGCGCGATAAAGCGCCCAATAATGACCACGAGCGTTACCAGGCCAAGCGCCATGTGCGCGGCCAGCAGGGGAATTTTTGCTGCTTCGTTGGGCTGGCCGCTCATAAATTTACCGAGGCCGAACGCAGCAAAGACCAGGAGGACGGTCAGCCAGTGCAGACTGACCAGAAGAGGATGATAACGGGTAGGGATGGAGTTTGATGACATCTTGAAATCCTTTCAGGTATTTTTGCGCCAAGCAAAGAACATCAATCCCAGGATAACCAGCCATAGCCCGAGACGAAAGAGCATTGCAGAAACACTTTCTGCCGCCACTGTGCCGCGGAAGGCTGTGACCAAAACCAGGAAGACCAGCGCGTGCAAGCTGATTGTCCCAATGGCGGCAGGCATGGCAAACCGGTGTTCGCGCCAGATAAGCACGGCGGGAATGAGTACCGTCAAAATGCCCATGATCAAGTTATAAACCGGTAACCAGCCCAAGACTGAGTAACCAGGGTTCCAGCCTTGCATGGCGCGCCAGCCGGCCACCACTGACATGGCTCCAATCGCAAAGGCCAGGAAAGCCGCGATTCTATTCAGTTTCGTTTTCATGATTATTACACACCTATGCTTCAATTCGATGTAAACCAGTACGCGCAATCTCGGCCAGTTCCTTCAGGGGATGTACGAGAGCGAGAGCATACAGCACGAAACCGATGCCATATAGCAGTCCGCTCATGGCTCCGGCAAAAATGCTGATCCAGACCAGGATGCTGCCTGCGGTCGCCGCCGCCAGACTGCCCCAACAGCCACCCAACTGCGGATTTTCATCCTTGAGAAAGAAACGCCGGGCGGTGTAAGGAACGAGGGCAATCCCAAATTGCAGCACCCAGCCATAAATCAGGGCTTGCGGAGCGGTCGCTTCGATCGGGCCGCCTGCGACAAAGCCGAGAATAATCAGCGGGGCAACCAAGATCGGGGCGAGTATCCACAAGTAGGATGAAACCAAATGCCAGGCACCCGCCCCAGCCAGTTTTCCGCTGGAGTGCAGGGTGCGCACCATCAAGATCACCAGCCAGATGGTGGCCGCCACATGCAGCACCAGACCAACCACGGTGGGCGGCAGGCTACCACCCAGCCAGGGGCCGAGCACCAGCCCAAATGCCCCGAGCGTCATCCCCCAGAAAATCAACGAAATATCCCTGTTCGAGCCAAACGGGCGATCAGTAATCATCGGGATAAAATCCACCAGCAGACCGGCAAAGACCAACGACATGAACCCCCATGAGTTGGCATGGATGTGGGCTTCGAGCGGCACGCCAATCCGCAGCGCCTCGCTCCAGTTGAGCCATAAACCGGTGCCGATAATGATGCCTACCAGCAGGTAAACCAGGCCGGTGATGTAGAACTTCAGGCTGGCCGGGGCGTTTCCGCGCACTTGCCAGAGTTGGATAGTAAAAAGGGTAGCGGATGTAAAAATGAGCGTGCCCCCCGTCAGAATCATGGGTTGGTTCACGCCCGCAAACCCGGCCACCAGGGCAACCAGACCCGCATTGAGCGTCAACCAGATGTCCCAGCGCATGGCGGGTCGAGCCTTTTTGGTCAGCGCCGCGATCAGCACGGGTAGCAGGCCAAAGACCACCTGCGAAATAATTCCCAGGGTAATGAAATGGACGCGCACCCAGCGCAAAGCTACAAATGGGCTGGCCAGCCCCAGGCTGACCAGGGAGGCATCCGCGGCGGCCAACAAGGCCACCAGAACATACATCAGGGTTGTGATGAGATAAGCGATTGGCATAGCTTATTCTCCCTTTGCGCCCAAAAAGATCACGCGGGTTTTGGCGTTCATACCGCGCGGCGTTCCCGCCTGAACGAGCACCGTTGCGCCAGGCTGAATGGCAAAGGTTTCCTCGCCCACCGTCATCAGCCCTTCGCCTTCCAGAAAGTGATACATGGCAGCTTCGCCGGGGTGCAGGGGAATTTGCTGACCGGCTTCCAGACCGACTACCAGCGCCTTGAATTGGGGTGTATCCAGTATGAATTGTGGCTTGGGGCCATCGGCTGCAAAAACCGCCCTGCCCTGAGTGTTGCTAACGTAGATTTCGGACACGATTTCAGACATATTGTGCTCCTTTGGAATATGTCTGACTTTATCCTTTTCCCCCACTTTCCGACCCGACTTTTGTCGGCTTTTTCGATGAACTTTACTCTGCCTGTGGTTTTGCCCGTGCTTCGAGCCCGGCCCGGTTCAAGATACGGATCTGCTGCCTGTCCATCTCAATCAGGCCAGCCTTCGTCAATTCGCGGATGACGCGGCTTAAAACATCCGGCACAGTACCAAGTCGAGCGGCCAGTTCAGTCTGGTTCGACCAGCGGCGGCGCTCGATGATGTCCCCTTCGGCCTGCTCCAACAAGATCTTAGCAAAGCGCGCCTCCACCGTTTTTAGCGATAAATCTGCTGCCAGCGTGACAAGTTCGATAATTTTATCGGCCATGTTCTCGATAATTTGCATGGCAACTGTGGGATGTGCCAGCACAATCCCTTCCAGCGCAGATCGAGGTATCAGCCAGATGCCCGATTCTTCCAACGCAATGGCGGTAGCTGGGTTAGGTCGCCTGGCCAGCACTCCCACCTCATTGAAAATCTCGCCTGCATCAATGAAGCGCAGGACTTGAGTGCGGCCATCCGGGGCCGTTTTCAAAACCTTGAGCGAGCCATATTGCAGAAAATACAGGTTAGATTCGAGGTCTCCTTCCCAAAAAACAACTGCATCGGGATGAAACACTTTCCAGGTCGCGCTCTGCGCCAGGCGGTCCAACGAGGCAGCATCCAAGCCTTGCAGAAAGTCGAAAGTTTGCAAGCGTTTGAGAAGGGGTTCAGACGGGATGGATTGGGCATTCATATGATTGTAGTTTACATGCTTTTATTGGTTTTCGCTGATTAAAAATATCACCGCTATTTGCTTAAGCGCAAAGAAGAAATAGGCTGGCCTGACTACAATGACATCATAAAGCTAAGATTGTCATATTGACCAGGAGCGGCGAAATCCATGCCCAAACCAAGCAAAGTATCTGTCAGGCTGATGGGCATTGCGGTGTTGGCAATGCTCTTTTTGACCGGATGTGGCGGGCCGTATTTCCCGTTTTTTGAAGAGCCGCCCGCGCAGGAAATTGTCTCGCTCGAAAATATGCCGCCGGGCAACGCTCAAAACGGGCAAGCGCTGTTTATGGGCAAAGCCCATTTTGAGCATGAAGGCCCGCCCTGTATGGGCTGTCATAGCGTTGGGGAAAATGGGATTCTTGGCGGCGGGGCAATGGGACCGAACCTGACCAACGTGACCGCAGACCTCGACCAGGCTGATATCCTGGGGGTTCTGTCCAACAGTGGGCCGGTCATTTCGCCTGTGATGAAACCGATCTATACCGATGCTCCCCTGACCGCCCAGGAACAGGCCGACCTACTGGCCTTCCTGGAAGCCTCCGTGGGCCAACCCGAAGCCGAGCGGGAAGGGTGGGTGTTGGGCATCAGTCTGGGTGGCTCGGTCTTTGGCGCGGCGGTGCTCGGCTTTATCTATCGCAACCGCTTGCGCACCGTCCGTCGGGCATTGGTTGAAAAAGCGCAGAAGGAGTCACGATGAGCTGGATTGAAGAAATCGCAAACCCGCAAGCCCGTCAGTGGGAGGAGTTTTACCGCAACCGCTGGCAGCACGACAAAGTGGTGAGAAGCACCCACGGTGTCAACTGCACTGGCAGTTGTTCGTGGATGATTTACGTCAAAGATGGCATCGTCACCTGGGAATTGCAGGCGACGGATTATCCCAGCCTGGAAGCTGGTCTGCCGCCCTACGAACCACGCGGTTGTCAGCGCGGCATTTCTTTTTCCTGGTATCAGTACAGCCCGGTGCGCGTCAAATATCCCTACGTGCGCGGCGTGCTGATTGATTTGTGGCACAAAGCCAAAGCCAAACACAGCGACCCGCTGGAAGCCTGGACGAGCATCGTTGAAGACCCCGCGGCACGCCAATCCTTCCAGGTGGCGCGTGGTAAAGGCGGGTTCCGCCGCGCCACTTGGGATGAAGTGCTGGAAATCACCGCCGCCTCTACCCTGTACACCGTTAAAAAGTACGGGCCAGACCGGGTGATTGGTTTTTCACCCATCCCGGCCATGTCCATGCTCAGTTATGCGGGCGGAAGCCGCTTTTTGCAACTGATGGGCGGCGTCAGCATGAGCTTCTACGACTGGTACAGCGACCTGCCCCCGGCCAGCCCTGAAACCTGGGGCGAACAAACTGACGTGGCCGAAAGCGCCGACTGGTTCAATTCCAAATTTATCGCCTCGGTCGGCTCAAACATGAGCATGACCCGCACCCCCGATGTGCATTTCGCCGCTGAAGCGCGTCACAATGGCACCAAACTGGTGGTCTTTGCGCCCGATTACAGCATGGTCGCCAAATATGCCGATTGGTGGGTGCCGATTAACGCCGGGCAGGATGGCGCATTCTGGATGGCGGTCAACCATGTCATCCTGAACGAGTTCCATTATCAAAACCCGACCCCCTACTTCCTGGATTACTCGCGCCGCTACACCGACGCTTCCTTCCTGATTACGCTCGATGAAGTAGATGGCAAATACGTGCCGGGGCGCATGTTGCACGCCAGCCAGGTGGCTCGCACCCAAGCTGTCGAACATGGCGACTGGAAATTCCTGGTCTGGGATGAACTCAGCAACGCGCCACGAATGCCACAGGGTAGCTTGGGTTTTCGCTGGCAAAAGCAAAAGGGGCAGTGGAATCTCGAACCCAAAGACGGGCTGGATGGCAGTGAAATCCAGGCCCAACTGACCTTTCTCGACTCTGCCGATGGGCAGTTGACGGTCTCCCTGGCCGATTTCTCCGCCGGGAAAGCCCTCCAGCGCAATGTGCCGGTGCGTTACATCGAAACCACTGACGGCGCGAAAGTACCCGTCGCCACCGTCTACGACCTGCAAATGGCGCAATATGGTGTCGGACGCGGGCTGGAGGGCGATTATCCCGCCGATTACGACAACCCCGACCTGCCTTACACCCCCGCCTGGCAGGAACGCTACACCGGCATAGACCGCAAATCGGTCATCCAGTTTGCCCGCGAGTGGTCTGTGACCGCCGCCAAAACCGAAGGCAAATGCACCATCATCATCGGCGCGGGTGTCAACCACTGGTATCACAACAACCTGATTTACCGCGCCTGCATCGGGGCACTACTGCTCACCGGCTGCGTGGGACGCAATGGCGGCGGGCTGAATCACTATGTGGGTCAAGAAAAGCTGGCTCCCCAGGCCTCCTGGGCGCCGATTGCCTTTGCCACCGACTGGCTCAAGCCGCCGCGCCAGATGAACACCCCCTCCTTTCACTACGTCAACACCGACCAGTGGCGTTACGAGCGCACCTATACCGAGCAACAGCCGGTGGCCCGTCCGGGTCAGGAAATGACCCAGGAACACACCATTGATTCGCAAATCCGGGCGGTGCGCATGGGCTGGCTGCCTTCGTACCCGCAGTTTGACCGCAGTTCGCTCGAAATCGTCAAACAGGCCGAACAAGCCGGGGCCAAGACCGACGCCGAGATTAAGCAGTGGATTGTGGACAACCTGAAATCGGGCGAACTGAAGTTTGCTGTACAGGACCCCGACGCGCCGGAAAATTGGCCGCGTTTGTGGTTCATCTGGCGCGGCAGCGCGCTGAACGCCAGCGCCAAGGGTCAGGAATACTTCTTTAAGCATTACCTGGGTACGCACCACCAGATCATCGCCGAAGAAGCCGATAAAAGCAACTTTAAGGAAATCAACTGGCGCGAGAAGGCCCCCGAAGGCAAACTCGACCTGGTGGTGAACATCAACTTCCGCATGGATACCACCGCGCTGTATTCGGATATCGTCCTGCCGACTGCCAGTTGGTACGAAAAAGATGATCTGAACACCACCGACATGCACTCCTTCATCCACCCGCTGGCCGCCGCCGTGCCGCCCTCCTGGGAATCGAAAAGCGACTGGGATATTTTCAAAATCCTCTCGGACAAAGTCGGCAACCTGGCGAAGATTCACCTGCCCGAACCGGTGCGCGACCTGGTGGCTATGCCGCTCCAGCACGATACCCCCGCCGAAATGGCCCAACCCAACATCCGCGATTGGGCGCGCGGCGAATGCGAACCCATCCCCGGCGTGACCATGCCCAATTTTGTGGTCGTCGAACGCGATTATGCCAACATGGGCAAGCGCTTCGTTTCCCTGGGGCCGGAAGTGCGCAAGGCTGGTCTCTCAGTGCATGGCATTCACTGGAAAGTGGACGACCTGTATCAGGATTTGCTCAACAACAATCCGACCGTCACCTGGAACGGGGAGCGCTACCCGTCGCTGGATTTGGCCCGCGACGCGGCCAACATCATCCTGTACCTGGCCCCTGAAACCAACGGCGAAGTGGGCTTCCGCGCCTTCCAGGCCGAAGAAGAACGCATGGGCCTGAAGCTGACCGACCTGGCCGAGCCGACCCGCGCCTCGCGTGTCACCTTCAACGACCTGACCCAACAGCCGCGCCGCCTGCTCAACAGCCCGATCTGGACGGGCATTATCACCGATGGCCGCCCCTATTCGGCCTACGTGTTGAACGTGGAACGCCTTGTCCCCTGGCGCACCCTGACCGGGCGACAGCACTTCTATCTTGACCACGAAGGCTACCTGGCGCACGGCGAAAATCTGCCCACCTATAAGCCGCGTCCGCACCCGCTGGCCTTTGGCGACCTGGACAAAAGCACCAGCGAAGGCAAAACCCTGCGCCTGAACTACCTGACCCCGCACGCCAAGTGGCACATCCACTCCAACTATTTTGATAACGACCGCATGTTGACGCTTTCGCGCGGCATCGAGCCACTCTGGATTAGCGAAGAAGACGCGAAAAGGATTGGCATCGTGGATAACGATTGGGTGGAAGCCTACAATGACCACGGCGTCGTCGTCACCCGCGCCATTGTCAGCGCGCGCATCCCGAATGGGCTGTGCATCGTTTATCACGCCCCGGAGCGTACCATCAACGTGCCGAAATCGCCCATGCGCGGCAACAAACGCGCGGGCGGACATAACAGCCCCACGCGCATCCACTTGAAGCCATCCCTGATGGTGGGCGGCTACGGCCAGTTCACCTATAGCTTTAACTACTGGGGCCCGACCGGCGTCAACCGCGATACGTTTATTCTTGTGCGCAAGCTGCCTGGCGAGCCGAAGTTCTAAAACCTTTAACCACGAAGGGCACAAAGTTTCACGAAGGAACCCTTAAAAGCTCTTACTTTGTGTACCTTCGTGTCCTTGTGGTGAAAAAAAGGAATTAACAATGAAAATACGTTCGCAAATTTCAATGGTATTTCATCTCGACAAGTGCATCGGTTGCCACACCTGTAGCGTGGCCTGCAAAAACATCTGGACCGACCGCCAGGGCGCGGAATATATGTGGTGGAACAATGTCGAAACCAAGCCCGGCGTCGGCTTCCCAACCCAATGGGAAGACCAGGAAAAGTACAAAGGCGGCTGGGAACGCAAAAACGGCAGAATCGAACTAAAACTGCAAAACCGCGCCCAGACCTTTGGCAACCTGTTCTCGAACCCGGCCTTGCCCACGATGGATGATTACTACGAGCCGTGGACATACAACTATGGCGACCTGTTCAACTCCCCGCTTGGCGATGACCAGCCCGTGGCGCGCCCCATCTCGCGGGTGGACGGCCAGCCGATTGACATTCAATCCGGCCCCAACTGGGATGACGACCTGGGCGGCTCAAACATCTACGCCAAAAACGACCCCATGCTCGACAATCTGAGCGATGACGAAAAACGGCGGCTGTTTGCGGTGGAGCAGATTTTCTACTTCTACATGCCGCGCATCTGCAATCACTGTCTCAACGCCGGGTGTGTGGCGGCCTGCCCCTCCGGTGCAATTTACAAACGCGCCGAAGATGGCATCGTGCTGATTAATCAGGACAAATGCCGCGGCTGGCGCATGTGCGTCTCCTCCTGCCCGTACAAAAAGACCTTCTACAACTGGTCAACCGGCAAATCGGAAAAATGTATCCTGTGCTATCCGCGCCTGGAAACCGGACAAGCCCCGGCCTGCTTCCACTCCTGCGTCGGGCGCATCCGCTACCTGGGGGCGCTACTCTACGACGCCGACCAAATCGAAGCCGCCGTCAATGTGCCAGATGAAGAACTGGTAGACCGCCAGCTCGACATCATTCTCGACCCGCACGACCCCGAAGTGATTGCCGCCGCCAAGCGCGATGGCATCCCGGATGGTGTCATCACCTCCGCCCAGCAATCGCCGGTCTATCGTTACGTCAAAGAATGGCGGCTGGCCCTGCCCCTGCACCCCGAATATCGCACCCTGCCGATGTTGTTCTACGTTCCCCCGCTTTCGCCGGTCATCTCCTACTCGCAAGAAAATGGCTCACAACTGGTGGATACGGAACTGTTCACCACCCTTGAACAAGCCCGCATTCCGGTGCGTTACATGTCGCGTATGTTGGCGGCCGGCAATGACGAGTTGGTACTGAAATCCTACAGAAAGATGATCGCCGTCCGCCTGTACAAACGCGCCCAAACCGTGGGCGATGTCTCGGACGAAGAAGCCAAGGCCGCCCTCGCCAAGGCCGGGATGAGCGCCGAAGAAGCCGAAGCCATCTACCACCTGACCTCCCTGGCTTCCTACCAGGAACGCTTTGCTATCCCGCCCACCCCGCGTGAAGGCGACATTGAAGAAACCCATGACCCCCAACAGCGCAAAGCCGAAACTGGCTTTGGTCAGCGCCACGGGCCGCAGCGAGGGCTATAACCATGACCACCACCCAGACCGATTCCCTCTATCTCACCTTCGCCGACCTGTTGGATTACCCCACCCCGCAGACCCGCCAGCAGGCCGAAGCGCTCCTTGCCCAACTACAACCCCACCCGGAAGCCGCCCAGGCATTCGAAATGTTCTCTCGCGGCCTCGAAAGCATCGCGCTCGAACGCCTGCAAGAACTTTACACCATCACCTTCGACATGCAGCCCCTGTGCTACCCCTACATCGGCTACCACCTGTTTGGTGAGAGCTACAAGCGCGGGGCATTGATGGCCCAATTAAATGAAACCTACCACGCCCACGACTTTTGCCCCCAGCAGGAATTGCCCGACCACCTGCCCGTCGCCCTGCGCTTTTTGGGGTTGCAACCGGCCCTGCGCGAAGCAGAATTTGGTCAAACGCTGATTGCCGAGGGACTGCTTCCGGCCCTGGAGAAAATGCTCCAGCCCTTTAAACAGCAGACCGAAAACCCGTATTTTGGAATTTTGACCGCCTTGCGCCTGGTTCTGGTTCGCGCCGCTGAAAAGGAGTTGATTCATGCTTGACACCTTGCTTTTTATCGTTTTCCCTTATGTTGCCTTTGCCATTGGGGTGGGTGGCACCATCTATCGCTACCTGACCAATCAGTTCTCCTTCTCCAGCCTGTCTTCGCAATTCCTGGAGAGTGACCTGCAATTTTGGAGTTCCACGCTCTGGCACTACGGTATCATCCCCACCTTGCTGATTCACCTGGCTGGATTTACCGTTCCCAAGCTGATGGCCGCTTTCCACAGCACCCCGGAAACTCTCTACATCGCTGAACTGGCCGGGAAAGTCCTGGGCATCATGGCTTTGGTGGGCGTTGGTCTTATGCTCTACCGGCGGCTCTCCCAATCCAAAATTCGCGCCGTTACCACCACCGCCGATTGGATCATCCTGGTTTTACTTTTCAACCAGGTCTTGCTCGGCCTGGCAATGGCCTTTGGCTATCGCTGGGGCGCAACCTGGTACTTGCACACAGTTACGCCCTGGATCGCCTCGCTGGTGGTGTTCCAACCTTCACCGGAATATGTCGCCTCCCTGCCGTTGATTCCAAAGTTGCACTTCCTGAACGCCTTTTTGTTGCTGGCAGCAGTTCCCTTCAGCCGTTTGGTGCATATCGCCACCGTCCCCATTCCGTATCTCTGGCGACGCGTTCAATTAGTCATTTGGACTCGCCGCAAGGCTGAGTAGAAAACATGGCGTCGAATAGAGGAAAACGAGAACATGGACAACACCTGGTTAACCAAATGGGAACCCGATAACCCTGAATTTTGGCAAAAAACCGGCAGTAAAATCGCCTGGCAGAGCCTGACCATCACCACCATCGCACTGACCCTCTCATTCGCCTCGTGGTTCATGATGAGCGGCATCGTCGTGCGTATGCCCCAAATCGGCTTCAAGTACGACACCATGCAATTATTTTGGCTGGCGGCCATGCCGGGGCTGGCGGGTGGAACCTTCCGCATCCTGCACACCTTCCTGATTCCGATGTATGGCACACGCCATGTCATCACCGTCACCACTTTCCTGAAACTGATCCCCATCATTGGTATCGGCCTGGCGGTGATGAACCCGGAGACGCCCTTCTGGCTGTTTATGTTGCTGGCCTTTTCGGCAGGTTTCGGCGGCGGAGACTTCTCCTCCTACATGCCCAGTACCCGCTTCTTTTTCCCGAAAAAACTACAGGGCACGGCCCTCGGCATTCAGGCCGGGATTGGTAACTTCGGCGTCAGCCTGACCCAATTCCTGACCCCCTGGATTATCGGCTTCGCGCTGGTGGGCGGCTCCCAAACAATGGTCGTCAAGGAAGTCTCCAAAACCATCTGGCTTCAGAACGCGGCCTGGATCTACGCGCCGTTCCTGGTCATCATCGGCATCGTTGCCTGGGTCTATCTGCGCAGTGTGCCGGTCAAGGCTTCGTTCAAAGAGCAGTTGGACATCTTTGGCATGAAGCACACCTGGTTCTGTACCCTGACCTATGTGATGACCTTCGGCTCCTTCTCCGGTCTGGCGGCGGCCTTTCCCCTGTTGATTAAATCGCTCTACGGCTCCTTCCCTGGCGGCCCCGACCCGTTGACCTACGCCTTTCTCGGCCCGTTGGTCGGTTCGCTGGCGCGCATCCTGTTTGGCCCGGTGGCCGATAAATTTGGCGGCGCGATTTTGACGCACATCACCGGGATCGTTTTGATTGTGGGTACCCTGGCAATGGCCTGGCTGGGGCTGTTTACCCCGGCTTCGCTGGATCAATTTCCCCTGTTTGTGGCTTTTATGCTGCTCTTGTTCCTGGCGACCGGTGTGGGCAATGCCGCCACCTTCCGGCAGTATCCCATCATCTTTGCCGATTCTCCCCGTCAGAGTGCCGGTGTCATCGGCTGGACAGCCGCTGTCGCTGCTTACGGTCCCTTTATCTACTCCACCCTGATCGGTTCCACCCTGACGAACACCGGCTCGGTGCTGCCCTTCTTCTACGGTACGCTGATTTTCTATGTTATTGCCACCGGCATCAACTGGTGGTACTACACCCGCAAAGGCTGTGAAAAGCCATCCTAAAAGTAAAGAGATTACCGAATGACCTCCAACCCCACTGAAAAAGGCAAAACCAGCGTCCTGGTACTCTCCTCAATTGGCTTTACCCTGATGTTCGCCGTTTGGCTGATGTTTGGCGTGTTGGGCATCCCGATTCGTAAAGAACTCGGCCTGACCGATGTACGACTCAGTTGGCTGGCCGCCATCGCCATCCTGAACGGCTCCTTCTGGCGACTGCTCTTTGGCATCCTGGCCGACCGTTTCGGGGGACGGATTGTTTTCACCCTACTGGTCGTAGCCACCATCTTCCCATCCTACATGGTCAGCCGCGCTGCTACCTACGAGGAGTTAATGGTTTGGGCCTTTTTCGTTGGGCTGGCAGGCAACGCATTCTCGGTTGGCGTCTCCTGGACTTCGGCCTGGTATCCGCGTGAGCAAAAAGGCTTCGCACTGGGCGTTTTCGGCGCGGGGAACGTTGGAGCTTCCGTCACCAAGCTGATTGGCCCGGCCCTGATTGCCATCATCCCAGCGGCTGGCCTGGCGGGTGGCTGGATTCCGGGCGGCTGGCGCTTTGTCCCCTTCCTGTACTGCCTCCTGCTGGCCCTCACCGCCGCGGCTATCTGGATTTTCACCCCAAAACAAGATCTCAAACCCGGCGCTGACCGCCCGGTGCTGGAAATGCTCAATCCGCTCAAACATCTTCGCGTCTGGCGCTTTAGCCTGTATTACGTGGTGGTTTTTGGTGCGTATGTGGCGCTCTCGGTCTGGCTGCCCAAATATTACGTGGACGTCTACGGGATGGAATTGAAGCAGGCTGCTCTTCTGACCGCTTTATTTATCTTCCCTGCCAGCTTGTTGCGGCCGGTGGGCGGCTACTTCTCAGATAAATTTGGCGCGCGGCGTATGATGTACTGGGTCTTTGGCGTGATGCTGGCGGCCACTTTCCTGCTCTCCCTGCCAGGAGGCAAAATCATCCTGAACGTGCCCACCAGTGTGGAGCCAAGCGGCCAGCGCGAAGCCTTCTCTTTTGCGACGAACGCCACCTGGTTCACCATCCTGATTTTTATTGTGGGAATTTGTATGGGTGTCGGCAAAGCCGCCGTTTACAAATACATTCCAGAATACTTCCCGGGCGATGTTGGCGCGGTTGGCGGCCTGGTCGGAATGTTGGGCGCACTGGGTGGATTTTTCCTACCGCCCATGTTCGCCTCCGTTTACGAGTGGACTTTCATTCCTCAGTCTACCTTCTTCCTGATGTTCCTGCTGACGGCCGTTAGTTTTGGCTGGCTTCACTTAACCGTGATCAGTCTGCTCCAAAAGGCCTCACCCGCCCTGGAAAATCAACTGGACTTCAACGATACCCCCGCTGAAGCAGCCTGATGAACAACCTGAACGAGATTCTCGTGATTTCAGCCGCGCGCCACAGCCACCTGTGCCCTCGCCAGGTGCTGGGTGCGCGGATTGGTCTGGCAGGCGCCGCCGCATTGGGGTTGGATCTTCCCCGTCACGATAAGCGCCTGCTCGCCATTCTTGAGACCGATGGCTGTTTTGCCGATGGCGTCGAAGCTGCCACCGGCTGTACGGTTGGCCATCGCACCCTGCGGATCGAGGATTATGGCAAAATCGCGGCCACCTTCATCGATGTCCAGACCGGTCAGGCCTTTCGCCTCGCTCCTAAACTGGATATCCGCCAGCAGGCATATGCTCATGCTGAAGGCGAAACCCGTCATTACTTCGCCCAACTGCAAGCCTACCAAATCATGCCCGAGAGAGAGTTATTCACCCTCCAGCCGGTCTGCCTGAGTGTTCCGATCGAGAAAATTGTCAGCCGGGCCGGGGTGCGCGTTAACTGCGCAGCCTGCGGCGAGGAAATTATCAATGAACGCGAAGTTGTTTTGAACGGACGCATTCTCTGCCGCTCGTGTGCGCTGGGCGGCTATTACACCCTGGAAAAGCCGGAAATTTACAAGTTTGTGCCGCAGTGTCTTTCGGCCTGAGGCGAGCCAACCCCTGACAGCGGACACAGGCCTGTGTCCGCTGTTTTTCTTTGCGTAAGCGCAAAGAAAGCCCCGCTCCATCTTCTTATAATGTAAGCATGAAACTCCAACTGCGCTTTCTCCCCTTTATTTTCATCGCCATCCTGGCCCTGCTCTTTGCACTCTGGGCCGGGTTGCTGCGTCTCGGTTGGGCGCTCCCCACTTTTGATCACCTCGCCACGGCCCACGGCCCGCTGATGGTTTGCGGCTTTCTTGGAGTGCTGATTCCGCTCGAACGCGCGGTCGCCATTCGCCAAAAATGGATGTTTGGCGTGCCGCTCATCGCCGGGGCCGGTTGGGTAACGTTGTTTTTCGCGCCCAGCCTCGGGGCGGTTTTACTCACCCTCGGCAGCCTCGGCGCACTCGCCATTTTGGGTGTCATGGTCGAGCGCGAGCCGCAGATCCATACGATCGTCATGGCTCTTGGCGCGCTGGCCTGGCTGGTCGGCAATTTTTTGTGGATGTTGGGCTGGCCCATCTTCCAGGTCGTTTTCTGGTGGATGGCCTTTCTGGTGCTGACGATTGGCGGCGAGCGCCTCGAACTCAGCCGAGTGCTGCGCCCCACGCCCAATGCGATTCGCCTCTTCAGCCTCCTGGCCGCCGCACTGCTCGCTGGATCCATTCTCGCCATCTTTGAGTTAAATCTTGGCTCGCGCCTGGGCGGCTTCGCCCTGCTGGGGCTTGCGCTCTGGTTCCTGCGCTTCGACCTGGCCCGCCGCAACCTGCGTCACCTCAACCCGCTCACTCGTTACATCGCCACTTGCCTGTTTGGCGGTTTTCTCTGGCTTGGAATCTCCGGCGGCTTGTTCTTGTACCTTGGCGCGCTCTACGCCGGGCCGTTTTACGATGCCGCCCTGCACGCCGTTTTTGTCGGCTTTGTCATCGCCATGATTTTCGGCCACGCCCCGATTATTTTTCCCGCCATTTTGGGCGCGCAAGTCAAGTTTTACCCCGCCTTTTACGTCCACCTGGGCCTTTTACATCTTTCCCTGGCCTTGCGCCTCGTTGGCGATCTGACTTTGCAAATGACCCTGCGGCAATGGGGTGGATTGCTGAATGAAATTGCCATCCTGCTCTTTTTAGGCCTGACCGTTTTTTCAATTGTGAAAGGCAGCCAGTCCAAATGAGCCCCTGGTATTCCAAATCCCTGGGCGATGCCATTGCCGCCTCGATTGACCTCACTGAAATTGAACAAGCCTTTGCGCCGCTGTTTGCCTCAGCCGGAGGCCCGCCAGCAATGGCCATCTTTATCCGGCAGGAACCGGGAGCCATGCACTGCGAAGTAACCGCCTACTTCTCGCCCGCCGCGGCAAAAATTGCCGCAGCTTTTGCCGCCCAACCCTGCAACCCGCCCGAAATCGATGGATTAACCCTGCTGGCAGGCAGTCCGGCCTGCTGGAAAACGCTCTTCAAGGAATAGTATGCCCACTCTCACCCGTTGGTTTGTCAAAGCCTCTCTGATTTCCCTCGTTTTCGGCCTGGTATCAGGGGTCTGGCAGCAGATACCAGCCCTGGGAATCTCCGGGATTTTTCCTGTTTACCTGCACCTGCTAACTTTTGGCTGGCTGACCCAGTTGATTTTCGGCATTGCCATCTGGATGTTCCCGGTCTACAGCAAAGCCCAGCCGCGCGGCCCGGAGTGGCTTGGCTGGGGTATTTTTGCCAGCCTGAATGCCGGTCTGCTGCTGCGGGTTGTTTTTGAACCGTTACAGGGTCTCTCCCCATCTACTTTCGGCGGCTGGATGCTGGTTGCGGCTGCCCTGCTGCAATGGCTGGCCGGGGTTGGCTTCATTGTCAATGTCTGGTCGCGCGTGCGAGGCAAATAATGCCCCAACTCAGCCGTCTATTTATCCGCGCAGCGCTCGCGTACCTGTTCCTTGGGTTCACCTTTGGCGCATTAATTCTATCCAATAAAGGTCTTCCTTTTGCGCCACTGATCTGGGCTTTGCTCCCGGTCCACATCGAGTTCATGCTCATCGGTTGGATGACTCAACTGGCGCTGGGCGTGGCCTTCTGGATTCTACCCCGGCGAGGAAGCAACGCCCCGCGTGGTGACGAACGTTGGAGTTTGGCCGCTTTGATCCTGGTCAACCTCGGGATTCTCGCTTTTGCTCTGGCTCCGCTGGTGGTTCTCTCCTGGCTCCAACTGCTGGCCCGCGCCCTGCAAACCCTGGGTTTGATGGCATTTGTGCTGGGCAACTGGCAGCGGATTTACCCGCTCAAATTTACGAACTTAAAAGACCCGATTTAGGGAAGTTGCAGTATAGTTAAGGGCATGAGTAACCTTGCACTTTTTGAATCCACCATTCGACAGGTGGCGGTTTTAAAAACCGCCAGCGATGAGGAGGTGCGTGTGATTGCCCAAATGGGCATTCAGCGTTCCATCGAAGAGGGCGCTTTCTTTTTCATGCAGGGTGATCCAGCGGAATATCTCTACATCATGCTGAGTGGCCGCGCCAAACTCTGCCAGATCACCCCGGATGGACAACAGGTCAACTTGCGCACGCTGAACCCGAACCAGTTGTTCGGCGCAGTTGGCGCGGTGGACCCGTTGGCAACCTACCCGGCCTGCGCCCAGGCGCTGGAGGACAGTTCTGCGATTGCCATTCGCAGCGCTGATTTTCGCACTCTGTTAGAAAAACGCCCGCACCTGTCATTTGGGATGATGAAATTGATGACCGGCTACATCCAGGAGATGCAGAATCGCTACCGGGAAAGTGTGACCGAAAAAGTGGAACAGCGCATCGCGCGTGTCCTGCTCCGGCTGGCGGGACAATCGGGCAAACGGGTAGACGAGGGGGTCTTGATTGAATTGGCGTTTTCGCGCCAGGATTTGGCCGAAATGGCCGGGGCCACGCTCTATACCGTTAGCCGCATCCTGAGCGCCTGGGAGAGACAGGGTTTGATTTCCACCGGGCGCGAACGGGTTACCCTAACCAATCCCCATGCGGTGATGAGGCTGGCTGAGGGGTTGTAGGAATAACAATCGCATCCGGTACAACCAGGAGACAGTCACGCTTAAGTGGCTGTCTTTTTTGTTATTTGCGCTTGCGCAAAGAACAAACCGCGTGTTTTTGCTAAAGTCTTGTTATGGAAACAACTCTGGATGCAACCTGGACGGCTGAACAAGTGATGCAAGCCTATCCCCAAACGGTATCTGTTTTCCTGGCCTTGAAAACGGACTGTGTGGGGTGTTCACTGGAACGTTTCTGTTCGCTGGAGGAAGTGGCTGCTTCCTACGAATTGTCACTCGACGTGGTGCTCGAAAAATTGCGCAAGTCGATTCAAATCTCATCCAAACGAGGAGAATGACATGAAGGGTCTCAAACTGATTCAAATCGGCTTGCTTTTCCTGCTCCTGGCGGGCATCCTGGCAGCCTGCGCCGGGGCCGCTGAAGTGGTCAACACCGAATATATTCTCACCGCCACCATGCGCGAGGGGAATTTCGTTTTCCTGGGCGTGGATGGTGAAATCAACGGCCTGGTCAACCCGGCCCTGAGTGCCAAACCCGGTGAACGCATCACCATCCTGCTGGTCAACAGCGGCGAAGGGACGCACGATATCGTCTTTGCCCTGCCCGGCGGCAAGAAAGTACAATCGGACAAAATCAGCAAGCAGGGCGAAACCACCTCCATCACCTTCACCGTGCCGGAGAACAACGCCGCCATCGAATACTACGATTCGTCTCACGAAAAACTGGGGATGAAGGGCGTGCTGCTGGTCGGTGCGGCCAGCGAGGCCATGGTCGCCGAAAAGCCTGCCGAACAGCCCGCTGCCGAGAAACCGGCCGGGTTGTACGACAAAGAATTAGCCGCCCAGGCTTTCCAGAAAGGCGGCTGTACAGCCTGCCACACCATTTCGGGCATTCCCGGCGCGGGAACGATTGGCCCCGACCTGAGCGAAATTGGCCAGGTGGTGAAAACGCGCCTCGCAAGCGGGGAATATACCGGGATGGCGAAATCGGTCGAGGCTTACCTGAGCGAGTCGATTCAGTCGCCGGAGGCATTTATCGCGCCGACCTGCCCGACCGGACCCTGCGCCAAGGGGTTGATGCCCGCTACGCTGGCGCAAGCCCTCAGCGCGGATGAACTTCAGGCGGCGGTGGGTTACCTGGCAGCGCTGCCGGGCGGGGAAACTGCCCCGGTAACGGAAGCCAGCGCCGGGGAGTCTGAATCCGCCGCGCCCCTGGGGCCAGCGCCCACGCTGACGGATGATGAGTTTTCCTGGGCCAAGCAAACCTTCTTTGAACGCTGCGCGGGTTGTCATGGCACCTTAAGAAAAGGCGCCACCGGCCCGGCCCTGACCCCCGATAAAACCCAGCCCAAGGGTACGCTCGGACTGGCGGCGATTATTTTCAACGGCACTACGCGCGGGATGCCCGATTGGGGCAAGCAGGGCGTGATGACCCAGGCCGAGACCGAGACGATGGCGAAGTTCCTGCAAAATGAGCCGCCCGCCCCGCCCGAACTCTCCCTGCAAGAGATGCAGGCTTCGTGGAAGTTGATTAAGCCGGTGGCCGAGCGCCCGACCAGCCCGCAGACCAAGCGCAACATCGACAATTACTTCATCGTTACCCTGCGCGACGCCGGGCAGGTCGCCATCATCGATGGCGATACCTATGAAATCGTCAGCACGGTCGATAGCGGTTACGCAGTCCATATCACCCGCATGTCAGCCAGCGGACGTTACGCCTACGTGATTGGGCGCGATGGCCGCCTGGCGCTGATCGACCTGTGGATGGAAAAACCCGAGGTGGTGGCGCGGGTGCAGACCTGTTACGACGCCCGCTCGGTGGAAGTCAGCAAATACGAAGGCCCCGAAGGCGATTTCCGCGACAAGTACGCGATTACCGGCTGTTACTGGCCGCCGCACTTCGCCATCCTCGATGGGCAGACGCTCGAACCGATGGAGGTCGTCTCGAGCCGTAGTTACACCTTCGACACCGGTGAATACCATCCCGAGCCGCGTGTGGCGAGCATTTTGGCTTCGCACTACAAACCGGAATGGATTGTGAATGTCAAGGAAACTGGGCAAATCTGGATTGTGAACTACACCGACCCGATTAACCCGACGATTAAGATGATCAACGCCGCCCTGTTCCTGCACGATGGCGGCCTGGACGCCTCGCACCGTTACTTCCTGGTGGCAGCCAATCAGTCGAACAAGATTGCGGTGGTCGATTTGAAAACCGGCGGGCTGGCCGGAATTGCGGATGTGGGCGCAGTGCCGCACCCTGGGCGTGGCGCGAACTGGGTTGACCCGGAATTTGGCCCGGTCTGGAGCACCCCGCACCTGGGCGAGGCTTCCGTGATGTCGGTCGGGACTGACCCGGAAGGGTTCGCCGCCAACGCCTGGAAAGCGGTCCGCACCACCGAACTGCCCGGCTCTGGCAGCCTGTTCATCAAAACCCACCCCAAAAGCCAGTGGATTTGGGTGGATATGACCCTCAACTCGGACCCGGTTCTGGCGCGCACCATCTGTGTCATCGCCAAAGCCGACCCGTCGAAGGTTCACAAGTGCTGGGAAGTCGGCACTTACGGACGAGCCGTCCACTTTGAGTACAACAAAGATGGGACCGAGGTCTGGGTCAGCCTGTGGGGCGACGCCGCCAAACCCGGTGAGACTGGCGCGATCGTGGTCTACGATGACAAGATGCTGGCAGAGAAGGCGCGCATCGATAACTTGATTACGCCGACCGGTAAGTTCAATCTCTACAACACGGTGAACGATATTTATTAGCCGCACACTATAAACCTCCCCCAAATCCCGAGATGGGATTTGGGGGAGAAACGCGTTAATCGAGGTATGATTCAAACATGTTCTACGACACCTTCAGTTCAGATTATGACCGTTTTGTCAGTTGGCCAGGCCGCCTGGCGCTTGAAATGCCCTTTTTAACGAGTCGATTGCGCGAGATTGGCGCGAAAAGTGTGCTGGATGCCGCCTGCGGCACCGGGATGCATACTCTGGCGCTGGCCCAGGCTGGTTTTGAGGCCGCTGGGGCTGACCTGAGCGCCGGGATGATTGCCCGCGCCCACGAAAACGCGCAGGCTGTCGGGCTGGAAACCCCGTTCAAGGTTGCTGGATTTGGGGAACTGGCCGCCGCCTTTGGCGCGGCCTCCTTCGAGGCGCTGTTTTGCCTGGGAAATTCCCTGCCGCACCTGCTCACCCCGCAACTTTTATCTGCTGCCCTGGCCGATTTCTCTCTGGTGCTTAAACCTGGCGGCCTGGTCATTATCCAGAACCGCAACTTCGAGGCGGTCATGATGAAACGCCAGCGCTGGATGGAACCCCAATCTGCCCGCGAAGGCCAGACCGAATGGCTTTTCCAGCGCTTCTACGACTTCGAACCGGATGGCCTGCTAACCTTCAACGTTGTCACCCTGCGCCGCGAGGAAACAGGGAATTGGGTGCAATCTGTTCAGAGTACTCAACTGCGCCCGCTCCTGAGCGCCGAGTTGCAGGTGGCTTTCCAGGAGGCGGGGTTCGAGTCGATTAGTTGCTATGGCGACTTGACCGGCTCCGCATTCAACCCGGAAACCAGCGGAAACCTGGTTGTGGTAGCCAGGCGGGTGGGCAGATTACGATCAAACATATGAATTGAATGACCCACATCGTTGAGCCTCGCCAGCAGGAATGCAAAAATCCAGCGCGTCAAATTTGATGCGCTGGATTTTTTATGCCGCCCTATATTCTGCTAATTTGCATATTTATCGATTGACAGCCCTGCTTCACCGATAAATATTCTTAAATTTCCCAACCAGCTTAACTTGACGAGTACCTTACTGCGCATCTGCCATGTTGGTGATTTCGCTATCTTCGATTTCGCCATTGCCATTCTCGTCGTAGCCGATTTCCAGGTTGCTGCCCTGACCTTCCCATTTGCCAAAGTAGAAATACATCAGTTTACCTGGTTCAATGTCAATCACATCGTCGCCGGTGTCGAAGGTCTCTTCTTCGCCGTTCGTGTCGATGCGCGTGATGGAAATGGCAAATTGCGCCGGACCTTCCGATGTGGTCTGGAAGGCAAAAACATCCTCCGTCTGATCGAAAATTACCGAAATATCGGTGCCCTTGGAAAGCTGCACGGCTTTCAGCCATAACTCGAAATAGGCCGCAGGTTTCTCGATGCCAACGATGATTTCGGGGCTTTCCTCAGATTCAGTGAAGTAATTTAAGACATCGCCGCCGCCGTCTACGTACAGGCTGTCTTCCTGCCCATCCACCATTTGCAAACCATCGATGCCGATGTAGTAGCCTTTGCCAATCATCACCAGCGAGGCGGGGATTTCGGCCGCTTTATCATCCCCCCACAGGTAAGCCGTGAAGTTCATCCCAACCGGCATGTTAATGGTGGGTGGTACTTCGCTTAATGGGTCGGAAGAGAATTCCTGAATTTGCGCTTCGGTAATCTCGTTGATAAATTTTCCATTTTCATCATACCCAATCCTGCGCCCGTTATCGTCTTGCAGCTCGACATTGACGTAGCCTTCTGAAAAGATTTGGTTAAATTCCTGCGTGGAAGCAGCCAGTTTGCCGCCGCCTTTTCCAGCGCTGCCGCTGCCGCTGCAGAATTCACAGGGGAAAAACGGCTGATCTACGCGCATCTCTTCGCGCGCCAGCCGGATCGGATTTTGATTCTCCAGGTTGCCTCGATAAGTAAATGGATCAACCGACGGATTGATGGAGGCTTCGTATTCCCAGGCATTAACGTTGAAATCTACGGTGATATGCCTTTCTGCGCCGGGATAGTTATTGTCGTAGACCATAATCCAGTAAATGCCGTTGCCCTGATCCTGCACGCCGTAGGCGGTAATGGCGTGACAATCGCCGCCTCCATCTTCGGGAGCCTTACAAATTGCGATACGGACGAGGCTCTTGGGGTCATTGGAGTATTTCGTGTTCAGGGCATTGACGGCGTCTTGTGCTGTCAGGCGTTCATCACTTGGATTTAGAAACATCTGGGTTGCCCACCAGTATGCAATTTCGCGCTGCAAGATTTCGTTGTTCGGGATCTGCAGGTCAATTGTGCGCGCCGCGCCGAAATTGTTAGGATCAACTTTGCCGCCGTAGATCACCTGGCTAAGGGTGGCAAAGCCTTCGCAGTGACCACCCCCCATCGAGGAGTTGATTTGCTCCATCCATTGACTGGCAGGCGGAGTGAGTGCACAGGAGCCATCGTTTTCGGGTTGCGCAGCGCAGACGCCGTCGCCAAACAGGCGGCGCATTTCATACGAAGTCAGGTCGGTCACCGTGAAGGACGAATTACTGCCATAATTTGGAATGGAAAATCCATCCACTTCGGGACGAAAGCCAGTATCTACAATTACACCTCCCTCGGCAGGGGCTTGTGCGACCGCGCCTTCGACCACTCTCGCCAGAGAATACGCGGTACCGTCTTCCATTGTCATGGTGACACCATTCTCATCGAACTGAATCTGATAGGTGCGGGTAGCACCATCAGATTCAGTCTCCGTGAGTACGTTATCCTGAAAAACATAGGTGGTGCCTTTGTCCTCGCCATTAAAAAGCATTTTGCCGTCTTCGGTATAAGTATAGGTGCCGGCCGAATCCTGCCATGCCCCTATTATGGAATCACCGCCAGCCTGCGCGCCGCTGTCAGATGTCTGAGTTTGTTCGACAGCGGTTGGAACAGGCGCTTCAGCATCTCCGCAAGCAGACAGGAACATGCTGGTGATTAGCAAAACAACAGACAAGATGAATAGTGTTTTTTTCATTTTTGGTCTCCTTAGGCTTTGGCACATAAATGCGGTGTTATTCAAGAGTCAAACCGCGCGCTTCTTGCAAGATAATTTTCAGGTTAATATCCAATTCATCGTAATCCATGCTATCCAAGGTATCCAAATCTTCGTTGTACATCACCGAAAAGTGCCAGCCGTCATCCAATTTTTCGAGAACCCAGGCTCCGACTTCGAGTTCGGTATTACGCATGAGCAAATGAGTGGAAACCGAATGGGCAATATCTTCTTCGTTTTCGAATAAATATTTGCTAAAGACATCGAACTCGACCGTCTCGCCATTGTTGGTGATAAAAACTGTTTGGACTTCCCCGGGTTCGACCTCGAAGTCTACACTCGCAGACTCATTATTCCACTCAAGGTCCCATTCAAGATACTCTGCAAAATCCTTGATAATTTGTTCGAAATTAGCCATTGCAGGCTCCTCCGCTTGAATTTGATCACGGCGTTTAAATTGCTTCCTTGAGCGCATTTAACACAATTTGCACGGTACCAAATGGACGGGTGCGTCCTGTCAACACGGTCAGAGTGTCGGCGATCGGATCCATGCCAATCAGGATAATCCCAGGCAGCGCGCTCAACATCGACAAGGCCTGGGATGCAGCCAAATCACACAGGTCGACCACAATATAGTCTATTCCAGAACCATCGCGAACTTCCCCGCTTTCTGCCCGCTTAACCTCCCAACCATCTATCTGTTTCAGCTTGGAAGCCAGGCTTTCGATCGCAATCGAGTTTCCATAGAGCAAAATTTTTGGAGATGG
>CAIVSQ010000100.1 GCA_903908605.1 uncultured Anaerolineae bacterium | reverse complement strand
TGTTTTTGCCGGAAATGATCGCATGGCGATTGGAGCGATCCAAGCTATTACTGAGATAGGATGGAAAGTTCCTGAAGATATTTCAGTTGTGGGGGTAGATGACATTGAAAGCGCGGCTTTCAATTCACCTGCACTCACTACTATTCGTCAGTCTTTCCCAGAAATGGCTTCTCGCTGTGTGCATCTTTTATTGGAAATTCTGGAAGGTAAAGAACCTTCACAACTTCAGATTGTTATCGAGCCCAATTTGATTGAACGAAAATCCACATCCCAACCACGAGATGTTCATTAATTTCCAAAGTCGCAATAAGAGGCCAGTATGAATTCGAGGCAACGCTTGCAATCTGCACTGAATCACAAAGAGCCCGACAGGATTCCTTATGATTTTGGTGCAACAGTACTGACGAGTATCAGCCAATTCGGTTATACAAAACTCCGAAAATATCTTGATCTACCGCAAGTGGTGCCTAATGTTGTTGATATTTTACAGCAAGTAGTTTCCATTGACGAAGATATGCGCACAATGTTGAGGTGTGACATCCGTGATGTAGCACCGCGGTCATCCGCAACATCACAAATTATCATTAAAAATGATATGCCCGATTACACATATTTCTATGATGAATGGGGCATTGGATGGAAAATGCCAAAAGAAGGCGGTTTATATTATGATATGTTTTCGCACCCATTGGCAGGAAACATTTCAAAAGCTGATATCGAAAAGTATCACTGGCCAGACCCCACCGATCCAGCACGCTTCGTTGGCCTAAGAGAACGCGCTAAACACGCAGCCGAAATTGAGCAACAAGGCGTCATCCTGGGCGGTTTATCAGCAGGCATCATGGAAATGGTAGCATGGATGCGTGGTTTTGCGGATTATTTCTCTGATTTTGGAAATAACGAAGAGCTGTTAGGTTATTTCCTCGATAAAATTGTTGAGTTAAAGATAGCCTATTGGGAGATAGCCCTGCGCGAAGCAGGTGATTATGTCGATGCCGTTGTGGAGGCGGACGATATGGCAGGCCAAAGAGGTATGCTGATCTCTCCAGCCTCATATCGTCGGATTGTCAAACCTCGCCATAAAAAACTTCTCGATTTCATTCATTCCCACACAAAGGCCAAGGTGTTTTTCCACTCCTGCGGATCGATTCGCAAGGTCATCCCCGATTTCATCGACATCGGAGTCGATATCCTAAATCCAGTCCAGGTAAATGCCGTCGGGATGGATTCTGCCGAGCTCAAACGTGAATTTGGCAAAGATATCACTTTTTGGGGCGGCGGGGTCGATACTCAGGGTGTGTTTGGCAATGGGGGGGTCAACATCCAGGGTGTAAAAGATGATGTAAAACGACATATCGAAGATTTGGCACCAGGTGGCGGATTTGTCTTTGCCGCGATTCACAACATTCAGGCAAATGTCCCCCCCGAAAATATCATGGCGATGTGGGAAACTTTGCAAGAATATGGTATCTACAAGAACATAACAATATCATCTAAGCCCGGGGTTGAAAAGGAAAACCTGATTACTCCCTCAGCCAACGCTTCGCCCGGCATCGAAAGGAGCGGCTAAGGCGTAGCTTTTTTGGACAGAATGTATTTTGAAATTTACATAGAATCACACATATACTGCTCCCAAACTGTGCAGATCATTTGTTCAACAGCCCTGCATGCCGCCGAAGTAAATAAATATGATCTACTTTTCCGTTTGTTCAAAGATCTCTTTTCTAGGAAAAAAAGATTTATTTTACGATTGGCAAATAATCGCCATACAATTTGGAAAGTCAAATCAAAACTGCTTTTAATAACCACTCCATACTCAAAGGACATAAAATGGACCTAAAAGAACTTTACTTACACGTAATTGACGGCGAAACTTCAGATGTAGAAGCTGGTGTTATAGCCGCCTTGGAAGCAGGGATTAATGCAACTACAATTTTAAATGAAGGATTGATTTCCGCTATGGATGAAGTTGGTCGCCGTTTTGAAGAAGGTGACTTCTTTGTCCCTGAGATGCTGATTGCTGCCCGCGCCATGCAAGCTGGTTTGCGTATTCTCAAACCGTATCTAACTGGAGGCGAATCAAAATCAGCCGGCAAGGTGGCCATTGG
>CAIVSQ010000099.1 GCA_903908605.1 uncultured Anaerolineae bacterium | reverse complement strand
GTGATGGATTTCTGGATAGGATACCCTAACTTGGATATCTTTCATTATTTTTGAAAAATACTTACCATTGAAGTTTAAACTAGCAAGCTGATATTTATTCCCCCATTAATTGAAGATGGCCACAACCGGCACTCACAATTGATGGGGGACCTTTTTTTGCATACTGGTTAACCGATCTTGCTAAGGTCAATATAGGTCGTTTTGTAAACACCAGGGTCAGAAAAAGCAATAAAAATAGGGCGCCTTCCGGCGCCCTATTTTTTACGTAATTATATTTGACTTACGGGCGAACGAACTTGGTGACGTCGCCACCGAGGTCTTCGATCGAGTCGATGATGACCTGGATAACGTACTTGCCGTTATGGACAGCGGCGCCCGGATTCTTGCGGAAGAAATTGTAGTTGTAAGCGGCCTTCAGCAGGCGAGCGGTCCAACCAGAGTAAGCCTTTTCGTCAGCATCGTGCTTGCCGTCGCCGTTGGCATCGCCAAACCAGTAGGGATAGGCGTTGGGATCGTAAACAATCGCGCCGCCATGAGCCTTGGCATACTTGGCGATTTCTTCTTCCAAGTTGGTGCGCAGGGCGCGATATTCCTGGCGGATGCCTTCTTTGGTATCGCCGTTGCCGTTGTAATCACCGGTGGAGGTCATACCGCGGATATCATCCACAGCAAATTCGCCATGGCATGCCTTGCAGAGTTCTTCCTTGGGAGTGCCAGCGTGGACATCATGGCAACCTACGCAACCGGGTTTGTTGTCAACACCGATGTGTTTGTTTGCGCCAAGATAGGTCTTGCCGTCATACTCGTAGGCGATCTGGGCGTCGGTACCAAACCAGACACCAGCGATGCCGAGGTAATGAGCATTGATGAAGGAGAAGGACTGGTCCTTGCCATCGACGGTGATCTTGCCAACCACTGCGTCCATATCGGTCACAGCGAAATCGGAGATCTTCTTGTCAACAGCCTTCTTGGAGGAACGAGCCTGGTGGCACATGATGCAGAGATTGGAGCCAGCGTTTTCGCCGAAGGAGACAACCTTGCCGGAGGGCAGGGTGACATCCTTGACAGCTAAAAGAGCCGGGAAGTTGGCGGTGTCATGGCAGGTGGAGCACATGAGACCATTACCAGCAGGCTGGGCAGCAGCTTCTTTGCCAGCGATGAGAGCGGGCAAGCCTGCAGCAGAGTGACACTTGGTGCAGCCGGCTTCCACTTCGTAGGTGAAAGCGCCGTCAGCATTCGTGTCCCAGTGGCGCCAGGCAGCGGCCGCGCCATTGAAGTGACCGGCATCTTCACGGGTCAGGGTGGTGGCATCGAACTTGGTGGTCAGTTTTTCAGCGCTGTTGAGGTCTTCGATTGAGTCGAAGAGCAGTTCCATGATGTACTTGCCACCATGGGCGAAGGCACCTGGATCCTTGATGGAAACCTGGTAGTTGTAGGCGGCCTTGAGCATGCGGGCAGTCCACTTGTTGTAACCAGTGGTCTTGCCATCGGTCAGGGCGGGCTTGCCATCTTCACCAGCGACGAACCAATAGGGGTAAGCGGCGGTGTCATAAGCGATCGGAGCGCCAGCAACTTCCTTGGCATAAGCCTGGAGGGAGCCAAGCAGAACGGCCTGGAGGCCTTCAATTTCCTGGGCGGTACCTTCGGTGACATTGCCATCGCCATCGTAATCCTTGGCGGTTGAGACCATGCGGACGGCCTTCAGATCTTCAACGGCCTTGACGCCTTCATGGCATTCAGCGCATTTGTCGACCTTGACCTGCAGGGAGTGCTGGTCATGGCAGCCCAGGCATGTGTTGAAACCATCAACATGCTGGTTCTTGATGTCGTAAACTTTGCCATCATATTCATAGCCCATGTGAGCTTCGCCAGCATAGAGCGTGCCGCCAGCGGCGAAATAATGGACATTGCTGAAGCCAAAGTTACGCTTGGTTTCTTTGCCGGCAGCATCCTTGGTAACAAGGGGCGCAACCTGGGCATCGACATCCTCGATCGCGAAATCGGCAATTTTCTTGTCGACAGAGACCTTAGATTCACGACCCTGGTGGCAGGTCATGCAGATTGCTTCTTGGCCAAGACCTTCAATAACAGCGCCGGAGGGGAAAGTGACGGATTTCAGGCCCTTGGCAGTGTCATTATGGCAGGTTGTGCAGTCCAGGGTGCCAGCGGGGGCAGGGATGCCAGCGGCAACTTTACCATTGGCGATATATTCCTGGAAGCCAGCGGAAGAGTGGCAGCGAGCGCAGGCGGTTGGGACTTCCTTGGGGGTGGCTTCATTCCAATCATTGAAAGCCATGGCAGCAGTATCTGCATGACCAGATTTCGCAAATACAGCGGCGATTTCTACGGCGGGGTCAACAGTGGGCACTGCGGTCGGGGCTTCAGTAGGAGCCACGGTTGGGGGAACTTCAGTTGCGGGAACAGCGGTCGGTACGACAGGGGCCTCTGTCGCAGCCGGGGTGGCTGGGGCGCAAGCGACGAGGATGGTCGCAAGGACCAGCAACACGCCTACTATGATCATTGATTTCTTAAGCATTTTACATTCTCCTGTTTGGGTTTAGAAACTGGTGAAACTTGTTAGATTCATAAAAAAAAGAATTTGCAAGCGCCTCCTGTTTTCTTGTCGATTTGCCTTAT
>CAIVSQ010000098.1 GCA_903908605.1 uncultured Anaerolineae bacterium | reverse complement strand
TCAAAGCGCTCTTCACTGCAGTTGATTCTTTAGCATTTCTTGAAATCGCATTTCCATTATGGCTTTTGATTAAGGGCGTAAACGTTGAACAGTGGGAAACTAGGGTTACCGAATCTTCATAGAGTAGAAAATTAAAACCTGACAAGCTTCCACTCATGACATATAGGCATTTATCCGTACCAAAAGTCCTGTAATGCTATTCGGCCTGGAAGCCAGTATTCCTGAAATGACTTGTGTTGGATTTTTGCTAATGTTGCTCTATGAGTGGAAGCTGTCAGTAGAAACAGATGAAAAACGTTTTTGAATTCAACTTGAATAGGATAACTTCCACAGGAGAGGTGGGTTCCGTTGCCGCGCTTTGCTTCAGTAATTTCCCCTGACCTTACCGGCTAAGACAGATAAAAGAAATGCTGGTAAGAAATCCTTTACAACCGCTTTAATCGGCATGGCTATTCACAAGGGCTATATCAAAAGTGTTGACGATATCCTGACATCGTATTAGCGCGATCAACGCAAAACCACTCTTGAGAACGCCCTAATTATCGATCAACCGGGAACGCACATCCAAGATAAAAACTCCACCCGCAGTTACCTGGCATAATGGTTGAGCGCGCCACCAGGTAACCGGTAACCATCTATTTGCAAACCAGAATTTTGGATTGCAGACTCTACCCCAGGCAACTAACGGTTGTAGCTATATCCGGTCTTTTTTGTGCACTATTATGTATAATGAATATATGTTTACAACAATTTTAGCCACAAAACTTTACATTCCTCCGCCACGGCCTAAAATTGTCTCGCGTCCCCATCTGATTGAGAAGCTCAACGCTGGACTCTCTGCGGTCCGCAAACTGACCTTGATCTCCGCCCCAGCCGGCTTCGGCAAAACCACGCTGCTCAGCGAATGGGGCGCCAACTGCGGGCGGCTGGTTGCCTGGTTTTCGCTGGACGAAGGGGATAACGACTCTGTGCGCTTTTTAATTTATCTCGTTACTGCTCTGCAGACGATTCGACCGAATGTTGGAGAAGATGTGTTGCGAATACTCCAATCTCCGCAGCCACCGCCACCCGAATCTATTTTAACAGCCCTGCTCAATGAAATCACCGCCATTCAGGATAATTTCATCCTGGTCATTGATGACTACCACCTTGTTGAATCCAAAGAGGTTGATAAAGCGCTGACCTTTCTCATTGAGCACCAGCCACCTCAAATGCATCTGGTCATTACCACCCGCGAAGATCCCAATCTGCCCTTGGCCCGATTACGCGTTCGCGGCCAATTAACCGAACTGCGCGCCCTTGATTTGCGTTTTACCCCCTCCGAAGCCGCCGAATTTCTCAACCAGGTCATGGGCCTAAACCTCACCGCAAAAGATATCGCCGCGCTGGAAGCCCGAACGGAAGGCTGGATTGCGGGGCTGCAATTAGCCGCACTTTCGCTGCAAGGTCACCAGAATGTTCCCGAATTCATCCACGCCTTCGCCGGCGATCACCGCTATATCGTGGATTATCTGGTCGAAGAAGTCCTGCAACGCCAGCCTGAATCTGTTCGCAGCTTCCTACTCCAGACCTCCATCCTCGACCGTTTGAATGGTTCGCTGTGCGAGGCCGTCACCGGCCAGTATGGAAGCAAGGCGCGCTTGGAAACCTTGCAACGCGGCAACTTCTTTCTCATCCCGCTGGATGACAAGCGTTACTGGTATCGTTACCACCATCTTTTTGCGGATGTCCTTCATATGCACTTGCTGGCGGAACAGCCCGACCAGGTGCCGGCTATGCATCGACGCGCAAGCGAGTGGTATGCGCAAAATGGTTCGCCAGCCGATGCGATCCGCCATGCGCTGGCGGGCGGGGATTTTGAGCGGGCGGCAAACTTGATCGAGCTGGCCTCACCAGCCATGGGCAGAAACAGACAAGCGACCGCATTGTTTGGCTGGCTCAAGTCACTTCCCACCGAGTTGCTCCGCGCCAGACCCGTCCTCAGCGTGGCTTATGCCCATTTGTTATTGGATGGCGGCGCGGTAGAGGGCATAGAGGACCGCCTGCGGGATGCCGAATGGTGGCTGGACACAACGGCAGACAACCGTGCCCAACCAGGCGCTCATTCGGCCGCAATGGTTGTCGTGGACGATGAGGCCTTTCGTCGTCTCCCGGGTGCAATCGCAGTTGCCCGTGCTGGACTAGCCCTGGCGCGAGGCGATGTGGCTGGCACCGCGAAATATGCCCGTCAGGTGCTCGACCTCTTACCTGAAGATGACCACTTAAACCGCGGAGGGACAGCCGGGTTCATGGGGCTCGCCGCCTGGAGAAGTGGGGATCTGGATGAGGCGCACCGGGCATTTGCCGATGGCATGGCTCATTTGCAGATGGCAGGGAACATCTCTGATGTAATCGGGGGCGCAGTCACTCTGGCGGATATATGGCTGGCGCAAGGTCGCCCTCGCGAGGCAATGCGTACTTACGAGCAGGCATTGCAGCTGGCAACAGCCTGGAGTGAGCCTTTTCTGCGGGGCACGGCAGATATATACGTAGGGCTGGGCGAACTCAACTGTGAGTACAACGATCTGCGTGCCGCCACCCAGCACCTGCAAAGAAGCAAGGAGCTAGGCGAGCACACCGGATTCTCGCAAAACCGGTATCGTTGGCCTGCTGCTATGGCTCGCATCCGGGGGGCCCAGGGTGATCTGGACGGTGCGCTCACCCTGCTCCACGAGGCAGAGCAATTGTATGTGAACGCTTTTTCCCCCAATGTGCGTCCTATCCCGGCGTTGAAGACACGGGTGTGGGTTGCGCAGGGCAAGCTGGGTGAAGCCTTGGGCTGGGCGCATGAACAGGGGCTGTCCGCTGATGATCCGCTCAGTTATCTGCACGAGTTTGATCACATCACCTTGGCCCGGGTGCTTTTGGCCCGCTACAAACATGACCATACAGACAGCGCCATTCGTGATGCAATCGGGTTACTGGAACGTCTTCTAAATGCCGCGCAAGCGGGTGGCAGGATGGGAAGCGTGATCGAAATCCTGGGATTGCAGGCGCTCGCTCACCAAACCCAAGGCGATATACCCGCCGCTCTCAAACCGCTGCAGAGAGCTCTGACGTTAGCAGAACCGGAAGGCTACATCCGCATATTCCTGGATGAAGGCCAACCCATTGCGCAACTGCTGCGCGAAGCTGCTGCGCGCAGTATCCAGCCAGGCTATACGGGCAAGCTGTTGGCAGGATTTGAAACTGAGGGACAAAGCAGCGCAGGCGAAGCACCTCTCCAAATTACTCCGGCTTCACAGCCTTTGATCGAGCCGCTCAGCCAGCGTGAGCTTGAAATTCTGCGCTTGTTCAAAACCGAGTTGTCTGGGCCCGAAATCGCCCGCGAACTCGTGATCGCCTTGAGCACGGTGCGCACCCATACCAAGAGCATCTTCGGCAAACTCAACGTCAACGACCGCCGGGCAGCCGTCAAACGGGCAGCCGAACTCGGTTTGAGCTAGCCGCGCAAAAACAGCGCATTTAACCCAGCCAGGTAAGCCAGCATTTCATGGCTTGTCTGGCTGGGTTTTGTTTTCTCTGGCACCCTAAATATTCATCTATACTTTACCTTATATCCCCACATTTATCCCCACATATGGGGACGACATCTCCCCACATTTATTTGTATATTGTATTTAGTTGAAGCTAACAGGTCGCTGCCTGGCGCCAGACTTCAACACTTATCCGTATCATTCAAATAAAGGAGATAACCAGATGAACACCAACAAAAACACTGTGACCAGGGAGAGCAAAATGAACGTAACAACCCCCAACATCATCCGCGCGGCAGGTTTGTCTGCCATGGTGGCAGGCACCATTTTCGCGGTCATTCAGCCGATTCACCCGCCTGACGTTCTTGCGTCTGTCACCACCAGCGCATTCATCATCATCACCTCATTCAAGGCGGCCATGTCCATCTTTGGGTTGATCGGCATTACGGGACTTTACGCCAGGCAAGTGGAAAAGACCGGTTGGCTAGGTCTGGCTGGTTATCTCCTTCTGACCATCTTCTATGCAATCCAGATGTGCTATTCTTTCGCCGAACCCACGATCCTGCCGTTGTTGGCCAATGTAGCGCCAACGTTTGTGGATAGCGTCATGGCGATGTCGAGAGGCGTGGCTGGCCCGATGGATTTAGGTGCCTTCGCAGTGGTATTCAATATCTTGCCGGTACTTTATTTGCTTGGCCTGCTGCTGTTTGGCATCGCCATCTTCCGCGCCCGCATCCTGTCGCGCTGGGCGGCTGTCCTGCTGGCCTCCTCGGGCCCTCTGGCGATTGTCATGTCGCAGCTTCCGCACCAGTTCGCGCGGTTTGCAGCGGTGCCTATGGGGATCGCCCTGGTCTGGCTCGGATTTTCGCTCCTCACTGAACCGCGAGCGCCAGCTTCGGAACCCGTGCTTGGCAAGGTAAGCCCAGAGCTCAGCCAAACTGTAGCCAATTAAATTAGAGACTGCATGAAAATGAATAGGGATGGCAGAGAATACCAAATATCATCTCTCCATCCCTGTTTTTCAAAAAGGAGACAAGATAATGAACGTCAGCAAAGAAGTAAAACTTGTGAATACTAATCGGCAGGCTGTCACACTGATGGACTCGTCGAGAAAATCCTCGTTAGCGGGAGGCGTGCTCTACCTGCTCACCTTTGTCTCAATGCCGATCGGCTTTCTCTACAGCGCTATCCTGAGCGACCCTAACTACATCGTCGGCTCTGGTACGGATACTGCAGTCATTATTGGTGGCATCCTGGAGATCATCGTGGCGCTCGCTAGCATTGGTACCGCCGTTGCGTTGTACCCGGTGGTTAAGAAACAGAACGAAAGTGTGGCACTGGCCTTCATCGGGTCTCGGGTTCTGGAAGCCAGCACGATCTTCGCTGATGTTGTCTGTCTGCTGGCGATCGTGACCTTGCGGCGGGCTGGAGTCGGAACCAATGCGTTGCTCACCGGTAAAATGCTTGTCATTCTTTATGGCTTATTCCGCCTCGGACAAAACCTCATGCCGGCTGTGAACGACCTGTTACTTGGCTCCCTGCTCTATCAGTCACGCCTAGTGCCGAGGATTCTGCCCCTGCTTGGAATCATCGGCGCACCCCTGCTCATCGCTAACACCATCGTCGTTATGTTTGGCATCACCAGCGGGCCGATTTATTTGCTAACGGGGATCGGTGTTCTCCCGATCGCGTTATTTGAGTTTTCGCTGGGCGTCTGGCTCACCGTCAAGGGATTCAATCTATCTGCAATCGCTTCTCTGTCTGCAAAAACAGCGACAAGCGAGCGCGTGATTGCAGCATAGATCTGGAATATGAATGCAGAGAGGGCTGAATACCCTCTCTGCTATAGGTCACTCATGAATAACATGGTTCTCTCCCTCGTTAGCGCAATCTTGATTGGGGTTGGTGCGACGCTTACTTTTGATCTTTGGGCGTTGTTTCTCAAGAATGTATTTAAGATTGCTCCATCCAACTTCTGTCTGGTCGGGCGCTGGCTTCTAAGCATGCCAGACGGAATCTTTAAACATTCAAATATTGTTTCTTCTCCACGGAAGAGTGCAGAATGCGCGGTGGGATGGATCGCCCACTATCTAACCGGCATCACATTCACCATCGCTTTTGTTGCCCTGGCAGGCAGCAACTGGCTTCAGCACCCAACGTTGATCCCCGCAGTCGTCTTTGGGGTCGTCACAGTCATTGCGCCATTCTTCATCATGCAGCCTTTGTTCGGGCTCGGATTTGCGGCATCAAAGACGCCAAACCCTGCTCAGGCAAGACTTCGCAGCTTGATGAACCATGCTGCGTTCGGCGCAGGTCTTTACCTTTTTGGAATGTTGGCCAACCGGTTTTTATTGGGTATGCCCTGACGAATATGCACCCATACCCTGGTTTCCGGTTAAGAGTACGCTGAAATTAGATAAAATTCTGGCTCCACTGGCAGGCGTCTTTTCGATAATATGAACACCCAGCCCAATATGGGATCGAATGAAAGAATGAACAAACAAAAACAAGAGGAAACTTATGAAGCTAACAGTTAATAATCTCGGCAAGCAATATAAACGTGATTTTTGGGGATTAAAAGATTTTTCTCTTGAAATCAAACCCGGCATCCTGGGTTTGCTCGGACCGAACGGCGCAGGGAAATCGACATTCATGCGCATGCTTGCGACCATCACTAAACCAACGACTGGATCGATAACCTGGAACAGTACGGATATCGGCAAATCGCCCGACACTCTGCGTGCTGTGCTTGGCTATTTGCCGCAGGATTTCGGTGTTTACCCAAACCTAAACGCGATTGAATTTCTCGAATACATGGCTGCCATTAAGGGACTGGATGCGGTGTCCTCAAAAAGAAGAATCGACGAACTGCTGCAAATCACGAACCTTGTCGAAGCAGCGAAGCGACCGCTGGGCGGGTATTCGGGCGGCATGAAACAGCGCGTGGGCATCGCGCAGGCATTGCTCAACGATCCGCAATTGCTGATTGTGGATGAACCAACGGTTGGATTGGACCCGGAAGAAAGGGTGCGCTTTAGAAATTTACTTTCAGATCTTTCGGGAGAAAGGATCGTGATCCTCTCCACCCACATTGTTTCAGACGTGGAAGCAACTGCCACCCAGATTGCGCTGGTCAACAAGGGTCAACTTTTGCGTGAAGCAGCGCCGGAGAACTTGCTTTCCGAACTCGAAAGTAAAGTTTGGGAGTGGACGGTCCACAGCGACAACTTGCCCGCCCTCAAACAAAAACATATCGTCAGCGGAACCATCCGGCGCAGTGACGGTGTGCAAGTGCGTGTGGTCAGCACGGACAAGCCTGACCTCTATGCGCAAAACGTTTCGCCAAATCTCGAAGATGCTTATTTATTTTTCATCGGTGGCAAAAAATGAAATCCGTGCGCATCATCTACCATTTAACGCGCGCCGATTTTCTTGAACGAGTGCGCCAGTATAGTTTTCTGGTCATGCTGGGATTGGTGGTCTTCCTCGGCTACCAAACTGCGATAGGCAACTTGGCGTTGGAATTGGGCCTATATCGCGGCGAGTTTAATTCCGCGTGGGTTGGCGCCATGATGTCGCTGATCGCAACCTTCTTCATCGGCTGGTTTGGCTTTTATCTCGTCAAAGGCTCTGTCGCGCGCGACAGAGAAACTGGCGTTGGGCAAATCATGGCAGCCACACCGCTGACCCGTCCGCTGTATTTGACCGGCAAATGGCTGAGCAACTTCGCCGTACTCATGGCAATGGTCGCAGTGTTGGCGCTGGCCGCCATTGTTATTCAATTTCTACAGGGCGAAAACACGCAGATCAATCTGTTGACATTCCTTTCGCCCTTCGTCTTCATCGTCATGCCATTCATGGCCCTGGTTGCGGCAGCCGCGGTCTTATTCGAATCCATACCATTTTTACAGGGCGGCTTCGGAAACATCATCTATTTCTTTGCCTTTATCAGCTTCCTGCCGCTTTTCATGGAAAACACTACGCTCAAACAATTTCCGGCATTTGAACCAACAGGATTGGGAATATTGGCAAGCGATATGGGCAAAGCAATCACCGCGATCTATCCCGAATACAACGGTGACTTTTCCCTCGGCGGTGGATTTATTACTGCATCCAGAGTCTTCACCTGGAACGGCATCCAATGGACGCCAGAAATAATTTTAGCCCGCTGCTCTTTGATCGTTCTCGCCCTCCTGTTGATCTTTTTCGCCGCCCTTTTCTTCGACCGGTTTGATCCCTCGCGAGGAAAACCGAGGAAGATGAAAGCCGGCGCGACCAAACCGGAACCAGCAGCAGTCCTACCATCCCAGGCCTTACCCAATGTTCATCTTACGCCTCTAACATCGTCCCCTTTGGGGAACAAGACCGCCAATAGATTTAGTTTCTTCAATGTCTTAATTGCTGAAATAAAACTTCTGCTCAAAGGACAGCGTTGGTGGTGGCTTGTCGTTATGGCCGGGATCAACATCGCCTGTCTGGTCGTTCCTTCCACGGCCGTGCGTGAGTTTGCACTTCCCATCGCCTGGGTCTGGCCGATCCTGCTCTGGTCTGCCATTGGCAACCGTGAAATTCACCATAACGTCCAGCAGATGACGTTCTCATCTGCTTCCCCGTTGGTACGACAACTGCCCGCGCAGTGGCTGGCTGGATTGATCGTTACCCTGCTCGTCAGCAGCGGCGCCATCATCCGCCTTACAACAGACGGTGATACGGCTGGCTTGCTGGCATTGCTTTCAGGTGCGTTCTTCATCCCCTCCATGGCATTGGCATCCGGTGTCTGGAGTGGAACCAGCAAGCTCTTTGAGATCCTGTATATGCTCATCTGGTATCTCGGTTCTTTAAACAAACTTATAATGCTGGATTATATGGGGTCGCATGGAAATGGCCGCCCCGAATTTTTCATCCCATTTTCCATCGTGTTGATCGTCCTTGCAGTGATCGGCCGCGCGAGGCAAATCCGAACATAGGCTGCGTTATTTACAATGAAAGAAGGTTTAGTTTCGCTTAATATCATAAGTCAATTCCTCTGGCGGATGGACTTGCTGTCTTATTGATAGCCAGTTCATAGATCGAAAGAGTGGAGATCGTCAGGATAATGGCTGATTAAGCCAGGTGTGCTTCTACCTGTATTTCAAGCCAATTCATACCTTATACAGCAGGAGTAAATATGAGTGCAATCTTACATGTTCAAAACCTTGTCAAAAATTATGGTGATTTTAAAGCCGTTAAAGGTGTGTCATTCGACATCGAGGAAGGTGAGATTTTCAGCCTTCTCGGTCCCAATGGCGCGGGGAAAACAACAACCATCTCCATGCTATCCACTTTATATACGCCCACTTCAGGCGACGCAATCATTGGTGGGCATTCGATCACAAAAGACCCGATGGGTGTGCGCGGCATTATTGGGGTTGTTCCGCAGGATCTGGCTTTGTATGAAGACCTGACCGCCCGCGAGAATTTGATCTTCTGGGGACAGATGTATAACATGAGAGGAAAGCCACTCAGAACGCGAGTGGACGAAGTACTTGAGCAGATCGGCTTGACCGATAAAGCCAAAGACAGAGTAAAAACTTATTCAGGCGGAATGAAGCGACGCGTCAACATCGGCGTTGGACTGCTCCACAAGCCGCGTTTGCTATTTCTGGACGAACCCACCGTTGGCATAGACCCACAGTCTCGCCGCGCAATTTTGGACACGGTGAAAGACCTAAACAAACAGGGTATGACATTGCTATACATCACGCATTACATGGAAGAAGCAGAAGAACTTTCCCACCGCGTAGGTATCTTTGATCACGGCGAGATGATCGCGATCGGTACGCAAAAGGAACTTACCCAACAAGTTGGGCAGGCTGAAACATTGATCCTTCACGTTGGTGAGAATGACGACTCAGTAGCTCTCGCCAAAACATTAAAGGATATTCAAGGTGTTCAACAAGCGACTGCTGTTGAACATGAAGTCTCGGTGGTCTGCGCCGAAGCCGATGATGTGCTGGCAGCAGTAGTCACCAAGGCAAATGAGCGTGGCATCAAGATCCGCTCTATCGATATCCGCGAGCCGAATCTTGAAGCAGTGTTTTTGCATCTAACAGGGCGCGCCTTGCGCGACTGACAATGACCATTGCCCATCGTCAAATGGAGTATTCATGTTAAAAACTTTCATTATCGGTATCAAAGATGTACGCCTTGCATTCCGCGACCGCGCCGCGCTGATCCTGATGCTTGTTGCGCCATTCGTGCTGACGGTTGGTCTCGGTCTTGTTACGGGACGCTTCAGCAGCAACACGAGCAGCGGAATTTCGAATATTCCCGTCATCATCGTCAATTTGGATCATGATCAACTGGGCAATGCATTAGCAGATGTCTTCAACTCGGCAGACCTTGCCGATTTGCTGAATCCAACGACTGGGTCCGACGCCGAAGCGGCCCGTAAATCCATCGATGCAGATAAAGCCGCGGCAGTCGTCATCATCCCCGAAGGTTTCACAAAATCCATCATTCCGCAGCAAAGCGATTTCGCAAATGGAAAGGTGCTGGCAGCAGACCCAGTAAAAATTGAAGTGTATGCAAATCCGTCCCGCTCGACGGGCGCGGGCATTGTCAAAGCCATCGTGGACGAATTTCTCAGCCGCGTGGAAGAAAGGCATGTCAGCGAAG
>CAIVSQ010000097.1 GCA_903908605.1 uncultured Anaerolineae bacterium | reverse complement strand
GGCCAGTGCCCCACCAAAATCTCCCCCAATGGTTACTGCTTACACATAGTACTTGTTCTTTTATAATGCGATAAAAGCCAGGTATTTCACCACCTGTTGAACAGAACTGGTTGCCATACCTGTACACCTTGGTTTATTTTTGCGGCAGCAGCCAGGTCTGCTGTTACACAGGGGACTCCTCCTCGCTTCGCTAAAATTGCCGATCAAAGCGGTAAAACGTTTTGTTCTTTTTCGGGGTAATGATATTTTGGATGTTTTTAATGAGATGTTTGTTGAACCGGCATTCCAAAATAAATCCAGATCACCTCTTTGCCAGCTCGTCTTTATACTTTCTTTACAGTAACTTTGCGGTAGTTGTACAAAAAATTATTACAATCACTGCAATCAAATCGTGCAGCCCTGCGCTGCCAATGGAATTATTCAGGAGAAGATGATGTTCACCCTATTTGGCAAACGTATTCGATTATTTCGACCACGCAGTATCTGGATCCGTAAAGTAGTGCAGATATTTTTCTTTGCACTGATTGCTTTCATCTCAATCAATCACACCCTGGCCGAAAGTGGTGGGGGTATTCCCTTTCTCTCCTCGGCGTCGTTACATGCCGTCTGCCCATTTGGTGGTGTCGTTACCATCTATCAATATGCCACCACGGGGACTTTTGTTCAGCATATCCATGAGGCTGCCTTTGCCCTGATGGTGATTGGGCTTGTTTTGGCGGTGTTCTTTGGACCAGTCTTCTGTGGTTGGGTCTGCCCGCTGGGAACTGTACAGGAATGGGTGAGTAACCTGGGTAAAAAGTTCTTCAAACGCCGCTTCAATCACTTCGTCCCCGAAAAGCTGGATAATGTACTGCGCTACATCCGATACATTGTTTTGGCGTGGGTTATCTACATGACAGCATCAACGAGCACGTTGATCTTCGCCAGCTACGACCCTTACTATGCCCTCTTTAACCTGTGGAGCGGCGAAGTAGCCATCGGCGGCGTGATCGTTCTGGCTGTGACGCTGGGCCTGTCGCTCTTTGTTGAACGCCCGTGGTGCAAATATGCTTGTCCTTATGGCGCAGTGCTTGGAGTTTTCAATTTGTTTCGTATCTTCAGCATTCGCCGCAGCGTAACTACCTGCAAGGCCGATGGCGCTTGTTCGATCTTGTGCCCCATGAATATTGCCGTTGACACCAAAACGACTGTACGTGATCACCAATGTATTTCTTGCCTGGAATGCACATCCGAAGCCATCTGCCCGGTTGCTAACACCGTTATTTTTTCAACCCGAGGTATAAAATGACCATTAACTCTAAAGTTCTTGCTGTGCTGGTTGTGGTATTTCTATTTGGCGGTATTCTCATCTCAGCTCAACTGGGCTGGTGGCAGACAGAAAGCAGCAAGCAAGCTGCCACCTTTAAAGATGGTGAATTCGCCGGAGAGGCCAACCCAGCAGATATTCGCGGCTCTTACACCTTTGGGGATGTAGAAAAGAACTTTGGCATCCCCGCCAGCCTGCTGGGCGAGGCTTTCAATGTCAGCGGAGATCCAGCTGCGTTTCAGATCATGCAGCTCGAGGAAATGGCAGTTGAAGGTGAAGTGGAAATTGGAACCTCTTCGGTTCGCTTGTTTGTCGCTTTTTATAAAAACCTGCCATTTGATCTTTCTGCGGGTACGTTTTTGCCCGCCTCTGCCACGGCTGTGTTAAAAAAACAAAAACTCACACCTGAGCAAAGCGCCTACCTGGAGACACATACCGCAACGGCGGTGGTCGGCGAAGCGGCACCAAACCCACAAGTTGCAACCACGCCAAAAGCCGAAGCCACAGCTGGCGTAACCTCAACCGATCGAATTATTAAAGGCAGTACAACATTTGGCGATATTCTTGGCTGGGGAGTATCTCAGCCAGTTATTGAACAAGTTTTGGGCATGCCAATGCCTGCCGACCCTGCTGCCACGCCCAAGCAATTTTGCACCGACAACAGCCTCGATTTTGAAATTATTAAGCCGGCTCTGCAAGCCGAAGTGGATAAGGCAAAATAACGTGGGTTATTGAAACTCCTTTTTTCGCACACATTCCAGACCGGGAGAAAAAAATGAACAAAAAATCCGCTATCAGGATTACCACAGTGCTGCTGGTGTTGGCACTTGCAATCGCTGGCTGCAGCACTCCACCAGCTTCAAAAAACAGTCCGGCCGTGCCGGTTGTCATTGTTGTCACTGCCACCCCAGAACCGGTCAGCCCGGTCAGCGCGACAGAAGCAGCGACCGTTGAGGTTATTTCTGTGGAACCAGAAGCCACCGCTGCAGAAGCCACAGCTCCACAAGCTGCCGTCGAGCAAGTCACAGCGACTGCCAGTGCTCCCGTGCTTGAGAACCAGGCGATGGGTTTGAATACTGAAGAAGCTGCCGCGCTGCTCTTTATGATTGAAGAAGAAAAACTGGCACGCGATGTTTACAATGCGATGTTTGCTACCTGGAATATTCAGATCTTTCAGAATATTGCCGGCAGTGAGCAGACTCATGTTGACCAGATCGGCTCGTTGATTAGCAACTACAATTTGCCGAACCCAACCCAGGCGCCTGGTATCTTTACCGATCAAAGCCTGCAGGCACTCTATAACAGCCTGGTCGCCCAGGGCAATCAATCATTCAACGATGCCATCAAAGTTGGTGGCGCAATTGAAGAAATTGACATCATCGATCTTCAAACCCGCCTTGCCCAGACCGATAATGCCGATATTCAACTGGCCTACAATAATTTGATGAATGGTTCCTACAATCACCTGAAATCTTTCGTAAACACGCTCAGCACCCAGGGCGGCGAGGTATATAGCCAGCAGTATCTGACGGCTGAACAATTTCAGACCATCCTTAACAGCCCGCAGGGCAATGGGCAAGGGAAAGGCAAACCCTAACCCAGTCCACTGGGCAGATGGAATAGATATGATTAACGACTTCGCCCGTCCGCTTGCGGCAGGCGAAGTCGTCTGTTTAACATTCCTCCCGCCCCCGGTCGCTTTTCGTAATGTGTAAATGTTTTTTATGACTGAAAAAGAGCCTGACACGGAGTTTCACGGAGGAAGAACGGAGATGCACAGAGTTTTTTTACTTTTTTCATGAGTCTCCCGTCCCCGGTCTCCCGTCTCCCGTCTCC
>CAIVSQ010000096.1 GCA_903908605.1 uncultured Anaerolineae bacterium | reverse complement strand
TGATTCCGAGGTAGGCCCTGGTTCTTGTAGGGTTGCGTGCGTGGCGATCTGCTCTTTGCACTGAATCACATTGCATCGCCACGAGCTGGCGGCAGTGGGTGTGCCCTGTGAGTGTATTTTTCGCGCGTGGGGGAATTACGCCAGCGAGGACCGACGAGCAGATCGCCACGTCGCGGAGAGCACGCTCCTCGCGATGACGGTATAGGACGGGGGACGGGTACGAGCTATTGTCATCTTGAGCTACTGTCATCGCGAACCCGCGCCTTTGATTCCGAGGTAGGCCCTGGTTCTTGTAGGGTTGCGTGCGTGGCGATCTGCTCTTTGCACTGAATCACATTGCATCGCCACGAGCTGGCGGCAGTGGGTGTGCCCTGTGAGTGTATTTTTGAGCGCGTGGGGGAATTACGCCAGCGAGGACCGACGAGCAGATCGCCACGTCGCGGAGAGCACGCTCCTCGCGATGACGGTATAGGACGCGATGACGAAAAAGGGCGATAGGCTGGTTATGGTTTTCCCCGCAGGTGTATTTTTCGTGGTGTACTTCCACGAAAAATACACAAAAAAAAATTTAAATACTGGTCTTATCCCCACTTGAAATTGAGATTGCGTATAGTATTGCCTGATTGCGATCGGCGAGTTTTAACTTGGCGAGCAGGTGGAAAATGTGCACGCGCACGGTCGATTCGCTCACCACCATGCTTTGGGCAATCTAGCGGTTGGATAACCCCAGGCCGAGCAGCTGTAGAACCTTCCGCTCGCGCTCGGTTAATTTGTCATCCGGGTGCTCTTCTTTATGTTCAGAGGGGCGGGCTGGCCGCAGGCTTTTGGCTAACATGGTGGCCACTTCTGGGGTCAGGTACTGGTGCCCGGCGGCCACATTGCGCAGACCCTCGAGGAAAATGGCGCGCGGTGAATCTTTGAGCAGGTAGCCCAACGCACCAGCTTGCAGGGCTGCCAGCACCTTGTCATTATCTGTGGAGCTGGTCCGCGTCAAAATATGGGCATCCGGGTTATCGGCGATGATCTCGGTGATGGCCTCGATGCCATTTTTCACCGGCAGGTGAATATCCATGATGATCACATCGGGATTATGTTTTTTCGCCAGGCTAACTGCGCTGCCGCCATCGGTGGCCTGGGCGATTATTTCATAGCCATCTTCGGCTTCAATGGCCTCCACCACCGATTCGCGAAACATTGGGTGGTCTTCAACGATCATGACTCTTATTAATTTAGTCATCATGGGGTTGTTTCCTCTATGAGTTGCGATTTGTTCAATACAATGCTGACCATGATTTTTGTCCCTTGTGTCAATTCACTTTCCACGATCAACCTGCCGCCAAGACGGGTGGCCCGTTCTTCCATGGTGCGTAAGTCCATGCCACCACTGCCAATCAGAGCGCGATCAAAACCGATGCCGTTATCTCTGATCTGCATGGTGAAGGTATTATTGGCATGGGAAAAATAAATAATCACTGTGCGTGCCCGGCTGTATTTTAGCGCATTATTGAGCGCTTCCATGGCGATTGGGTAAAGCTCCAGATCCCATGGCTTGGGCCAACGGACTCCTTCAGCAACGCGAATGGTGGCCTCAACCCCGGCGCGCTGTTCGACCGCATCCAGACGAATTTGGAGAGCTTTGAGCAGGTCAATATTTTCTTTGGGCACCAACCTGAGCTCGTAAAGCAGCAGACGCATTTCCTTTAAGGCTTGCGTGGCCTTAATCCCGAGCGAATTTACCATCGCGGGCAATTTCTCTGGTTTGGTCGGCATGATTTTATTGATCGTTTCGGCCGACATCACCAAGCTGTGCAGGGACTGGGTGACCGAATCGTGCAGGTCGCGGGCCAGGCGCCGTCTTTCGTCCAGGGTGGCCTGGTCATAGGTGGCCTGCCGCAGGCGGCTGTTTTCGAGGATCATGCTCAAAATATCGGCCTGGGTGCTCATCAGCGATAACTCGTCAACCTGGTGGGTGTGCAGGTCCTTCCAAAAATAGGCTACCAGGCCATACGCCTGGCCATGCAGCCCAACCCGGCGCAGGGCACCGGAGCAAAAGCCAGCCAGCATAATTTCTTTTGTCCATATATTTGTTTGTCCTTCAATCGTCACCAGCTGGATTTCCTGGGGCAGCTCATCCGAAAATGGCCAGGTATGAAAGATGGATAGCTGCGAGGCTTGCAAGCCGACTTCGTCCTCCAGCACCAGTTGGTAACCGTCCAGCCTGAAATAGCCAATCGCGTCGCAGCCCAGGGTATCACACATTTTGACCAGCGACCCTTTGGTTAATTCTTTGGCGTTTTGGGTCTTTCCGCTTAACAATACCAGGTCGAACAGGCCGCTGATCTTGCGGCTTTGCTCGGATAATTTCTCCACCAGCTGGTCGTGGGCTTGCAGTTGTTCTTCTTCTAGCTGTTTACGGCGGATGATCTCGAGCGCCAGGTCCTGGTTGGCAAGTTTTGCCTCGTCGATACGCCCGGCAAGTTCCTTGAGCGTGTCATAAAAGGTGGTAAAGGTAATAAACAAGCCGCTCAGCGCAAAACCGATTGGAACAATGTTGATGCCAGAAAGGTCCAGGGTAAACAGCATGCCATCCAGGTGAATAATCATGGGCACCAGCAGGATGATAAAGAAGCCTGCTGCCTTCTCGCGGCCGCCATCCTGGTTATTTATGGCAACATTCGCCAACAGCCAAAAACAAGATGACACCAAAATAACCCCAAACAGCTGGACAAGCATAAAAGCCGGGCCGTTTTGGAAAATGATCAGCTCGGTTTGAGGCGCGGTGGTGGCAAAACCACTCCAAAACCAATGGTGGAGCGGGTTGGTGAATTCCAGCACGCTCAAGATTACCACGCAGCCCCACATCAGCCTGACCCAGGTCCTGGTGAAGCGGTGTTGAATATGAAAATACTCGACGATAAAGACAATAAAGGTGGTAACAGCTACCCGGCTGGCCAGGTTTTCAAGTTGAATATAAAAAATTTTGGTATCAAAATTGATTGCCAGAATCTCAAATATTGCAAACAAGGACCAGGCTGTGGTTGCAAATAGAACAAGCGCCAGGCTTTTTAACCCGCTGGTGGTGGGGCGCATCCAATTTACGATGGCAGCCGTCAGGGTTACCAGGGCTGACAGTAAATAAAGCAAGGTGATTAATAATTGGATGGGATCCATAAGGAAATACTTTTCTCAGTAAATTACCCGATCAAGTCGGCAGCCTGCCTGGCATGCTTGTTGCATTTGGTTAATTGCTACTGCAAGTTGCCGAAGTGGTCTTTGCCAATAGCCACTGAGAGTAGCGTAGGGAGAAGCGAGCAGTGCGGATGGCGAGGGTGCGGTTCGTAAACATATGGATGGCAGACAAGGGCTTTCATTTAATACGTGCCCCAATAAGAATGCATTGACGTGTTAAATTCACCTGACCGGTAGCTTTTGGGCTGATCTTCCCTCCAGCCCCCTGCGCCTCGCTGGGGCCTTGTCGCCGGGGCTCGCGCGTGCTGGCTGGGTTGGGTATGGAATTGCATTTGTGAGGGATGGGAGTGGGTGCAAACTGGCGCTGAAGGTGTCAATAAGTGCCGCGCTTGCCGGGCTGCCCACCTCGATCGGTTGAGAATGGTATGCACATCAAAAATCACTGCTGATCCCCTTGTTGAAAAGTTGAAGGGGAGCGCAAACTACGTAGTTGTACGCAGAGATGATACTACACTTCCTTTTGCCCTGCCAGAGGGTGAGCAGAAAATGGTTGTGTTTATGCCGCAGCCCGGTTGGTTGCAGGTTGCTGGCAGGGGCTTGCCATGACCAGCGGCGGTCCGGATAAAGACAAAGCGTGCCATGCTGCCCGGGCAAAGGCAGGTTAAGACCAAAAAATACGTACTTTTACCGGTGAAAACTACACAAAAATACCCTATCGCGATTCTTGATTTTCCTTTATATTTTGGGTTACATTGTATTCCACGTTATTCATTTTCAACGCAACGGAATTGCTGTATGCCGCACTGGAACCTCGACACTGTCATCCTGCTCTATATGCTTGCCGCCGCAATTGCATTTTCGGCGGCCGGTTTAAACTGGATGCGCCGCAGTGAAACCGGGCTGTGGAAACTGGCGGTGGTATTTGTCATCATCGGTCTGTGGGCGTTATTCTCAGGCCTGGAATACCTGCTGCCAGATGTAGAGGGTAAGTTTTTTTTCACCACCCTGTCTTACACCACCATCAGTGTGATTAACGCGTTAAGTGTTATCTTCATCAGCGAATATTTTCGAATATCCTGGTTGGGGCGCCGCTGGAAAGCCTGGTTGTGGGGCGGGGCAGTCTTGTTTACCCTGCTCGAGTGGAGTAATTATTACCACCGCCTGATCTGGGCGCTCGTCCGGCTGGACCCCAACTTCCCGGCCAGGCTGAAGATCCAATATGGGCCCCTTTTTATTGTCGACCTGGGTTACTCGCTGCTGGTCTCTTCGTTTGCCCTGGCCCTGGCCATTATTGAGATTCGCACCCGGCGCGGCTGGCAGCGAACTCGCGCTCACTACATTGGCATCAGCCTTTCCATCCCGTATATCGGTTATTTCACCTACCTGGGGCTTGAAAATGACATACTGGGCATTCACCTGATGCCGATTTGTTTCTCCATTACCTGCTTGCTGATTACCTGGGTGGTGTTTAAAGATTTGCAGTACATTTATATAGAGCAGGCCAGCCTGCTGCGAAAAAATATCCAGAACATGCAGGACGAAGTTGAAAACCGCAAACAGTTGGAACATCACCTGCTTGAAACCCAGGAAGGCATGTCTGTGCGCATTGCTGAGCAGACCCAAAAGCTGACCGGTTTGTATGAAATGATTGTGCTGGCTGGCCAGGAGCTGCCGCGCCAAGAGGTGCTCGACCAATCGTTGGAGCGCATCCGCGCCACGCTTAACTGTGACCTGGTGGTTTATTACGACCCGGCTTCGGTCAACCAGCGTTCCACCAGTGCGCGCCAGCCTGGTTTTGACAAACAATGGCTGGGTGAACTGCAACTGAATTGGGTGCCAGCGGACCAGCCGGTGGTTATGTGCGCGCAGGGCGCTGCTTCGTCGGGTTTGCCCGATGAAGTAGTACGCTCGGGTTACCTCACTTGCGCGGGTATGAGCGTGCGCGCCATGGATGAGCGACTGGGTATATTGGCCTGTTTCTGGCAGGCGCTGCATACTTTTCGGGTGGATGAGATCTCGCTGCTGGGGGCCTTGGCCGAGGAACTGGGTGTGGTGTTCGAAAATGCCCGCCTGCGTGAGCTGACCTCCATCAACGCCACCCAGGATGAGCGCAAGCGCCTGGCGCGCAACCTGCACGATTCGGTTGTTCAGTCACTGCACAGCCTGGTCTACACCACCGATAACGCCCGCATGGCAGCCAGCCTGGGGCCCGAAAAACTCTACCCGATTCTCGATCATCTTTCGGATAGCGCCAGCCTGGCACTCAAAGAGCTGCGCCTGATGCTCTACCAGCTTCGGCTGGTTTCAGGCGCTGAAATTTACTTTCGGGATGCCGTGCAGATACGGCTCGAAGCGGTTGAGCGGCGCGCCAACGTGGAAGCCGAGTTTGTGACTGAGCCAGGCGCCAGCTGGCCGCCGGCCTGGGAGCACGATCTCTACATCATTACAATGGAAGCGCTCAACAATGCCCTCAAATACGCCCAGGCCAGGCGGGTGAGCGTACGCGTGCGCGGCGGCGGTGGGCGTGATTTTGAGCTGCTGATCAGTGATAATGGCAAGGGTTTTAAAGACACAGCGGTGCCCCGGACAGGGGCCGGGTTCTTGATGATGACTGACCTGGCGAAAAGCCTGGGCGGCCAGCTGGAGATCACCAGCGCACCGGGTGACGGCACCACCGTCAGCCTGCGGGTGGCAGCCGGGTTGGCCTGAACCTGCGTGTGTGTGCGAGGAGGGGTATCCTGGTCTTGAAGCGCTCATTTTACCGGGGGGAGGATCACTGGCGTGGCAAGGCTGCGCCGGTAATAATTTGTTTTCAACAGCCCACAGACACGCTTCAACCCTGTCAGAAAACTCACTTTGGTTGTATAGTTAATCAGATTCACACTCACCGGGATATCATTTTATACCCAACCAACAGGCTGAACTTGTGCTGCATTTTAATGTAGACTCTGTATTTTACCTGTACGTCCTTGCCGCCACCATCGCCTTCGCTTCGGCCAGGTTTATTTGGTTGCGCCGGCAAGAGATTGGCCTGACCCGCCTGCAGGTTGTTTTCGTTTTTATTGGCCTGTGGTCTGTCTCCACCGGGCTGGAATACTTATTCCCACAGCTGCAAACCAAGTTAACCCTGCACGTCATCTCCATTGCGCTAACCAACCTGATGACCGTCCACTTTATCCTGTTTTTACTGGAATATTTTCAAATTGGTTGGTTCACGAACGGTTGGAAAACTGCCCTGATGATTTTAACCAGCTGCTCACTGCTGCTGGAGTGGACCAACCCGATTCATCACCAAATTTGGACCCAGATCAGCCTGGCACCGGGCGAAGATGCGGTGCTCGAATTTGTCACTGGTCCGCTTTTTTTTTGGGATTTTGCCTATGGAACCAGCATGGCGGCCTTTTGCCTGTTCCTGATGATCTATGAGGGTGTGCGCAAGCGTGGCTGGCAGCGATTGCGGGCGGTTTTCCTCGGCTTAAGCCTGCTGATTGCCTACCTGGCCTATTTTATCAACCAGATCCAGAACCAGGCTCCGCTGCGCATTAACCTGATGCCGATTGGCTTTTCGTTGTCCTGCCTGCTGATCACCTGGATTGTCTTTAAAGACCTGCAGGTTACCTACGTTGCCCAGGCCAAAACGCTGCGAGAAAACGTCCAGGAACTGCAAGATGAGGTGGTTAACCGCAAAAAGCTGGAAAAACTTCTGCTGGAAACCCAGGAAAGTATGTCTGTGCGCATTGCAGAGCAGACTCAGAAGCTGACCGGCCTGTATGAAATGATTGTACTGGCAGGCAAGGAACTGCCGCGCCAGGAAGTTCTCGATCAGTCGTTGGAGCGTATTCGAGCCACGCTGGGCTGTGACCTGGCGGTTTATTTTGACCCTTATTTTACCCAGCCGCTCTCCGCCAGCGCGCGCCTGGCCGGCTTTGACAGCCAGCGCTTGGGCATGCTGAGCTTCGAATGGGTAACCACCAACCAAATGGTGGTGGTGTGCTCGCAGGGCGATAGCTCTTCTGAGCTGCCCGATGACGTGCTGCGGGCCGGTTACCTGACCTGCGCCGGTATGCGCGTGGCCATCCTGGACCAGAGCATGGGTATTTTGGCCTGTTTTTGGGAAGCGGCCCATGTCTTTAAGGTGGATGAGATCTCGCTGCTGGGGGCCGTGGCCGAGGAGCTGGGTGTGGTGCTCGAAAATGCCCACCTGCGCGAGCTGACCACCATTAGCGCCACCCAGGATGAGCGCAAACGCCTGGCGCGCAACCTGCACGATTCGGTCGTTCAGTCGCTGCACAGCCTGGTCTTTACCGCCGAAAACGCCAGCATGGCAGCAACTGCTCGCCCTGAGAAGCTCTACCCAATTCTCGATCACCTTTCGGCCAGCGCCAGCCTGGCGCTCAAAGAGCTGCGCCTGATGCTCTACCAGCTTCGGCTGGTTTCAAGTGCTGAAATTTACTTCCAGGAGGCGGTGCAGGTACGCCTCGAATCGGTTGAGCGGCGGGCTAACGTGCAGGCGGAGTTTGTGATTGAAGCGGGAGCCAGTTGGCCCCAGGTTTGGGAACACGATCTGTACATCATTACAATGGAAGCACTCAATAACGCCCTGAAATACGCCCAGGCCACGCACGTAAGTGTGCGCGTGCGTGGTGGCAAGACCAGCGATTTTGAGCTGCTGATCAGTGATAACGGCAAGGGTTTTGAACCCGGCGCGGTTCGTAACGAAAGCGCCGGGTTTATGATGATGATGGACCTGGCCAAAAGCCTGGGGGGACAGGTGGAGATCATCAGCGCCCCCGGGGCTGGCACGACCGTTTCCTTGCGAGCGGCCCCTGCCATCGCCACCGCTTAATTCTCCCTGCGGGTGGGTTTTCCGCCGAAACTGTAAGCTCACAGCTATTGCTCAACATCAGCATTGGTGTAATAATGAATCTCATGAAATCCGCAAATACCATCCTGCTTGTTGCACCCGAAAACCGGGCATCCACTTCGCTTGTCACTATGCTGGGAACGCTTATTAATGTAGAGGATGTGCAGCATGTCAGCAGTCTGCCAGACAGTCTGGCCCTGATCCGGACTAGCGGTGTGCACATCTTGCTGCTGGACGAAGTTATGTTCGGGCAGGGCGATGCCAGCCAACAGGCGCTGCGCGATTATATAACTACCTGCCAAGATCTACACCCCGGGCTGATCATTTTCCTGATGATCGTCAGCCTGAACCACCGCCAGCTGGCACAGGAATTGGGTGTGCAGCCCATCCTCAAAGCCCTGCTCGATCAGGAACTTTCTGGTTTGCCAGAAAGCTTGCGGTTGGCCAATTTGCTTTAGGTTTCGTCCTCGGGGCGGCTGAATGAAGCCCTGAATTACTGCCGGGGACAACGTACAATTCCATTTTCACTGAATTACATAGAGAAACATCGTGTTGAGTGCATACTAAACTCTCAGTTTAGGAAAAGATAAACGTTGTGTTTACCAAAAAATAAACTTGCAGACGATGCCTGAAACGTCCGTCAATGTGATAATGTAAGCATGACAGCACCTAATCCTGTAACGGTCTTGTTGGCAGCTCCTCCCGGTATCACCAGCCGATCACTGGTGACACTGCTTGGGACGATCGTGCAGAGGGAGGATGTCAGGTACGTCGCCTCGCTGTTAGACCTGCTGGATGAGTTAGGCCGCAACCCGGTGGAGGTCCTGCTGCTGGATGAAGACCTGCTGGGTGAAGAAGCTGCCTGGCTGGAAAATCTACAGAATTTTATGAAAAAGTGCCGCGCCCTGCAACCCGGGCTGGTGGTCTACCTGATGATCGTCAGCCTGTACAAGCGAGAACAGGTGCTTGCCCTGGGGGTTGCGCCAATGCTCAAAGCATTGTTGGAATCGGAATTACAGCGCCTGCCCAATCGGTATCACCCTCCAATCCAGGGATAAGTCATTCCATGGCACTCCTGAAAGGGGTATTTTTTTATTTTAAGGCCCTGGTTGCCATCATATCGAAAAGGAATGGGAAATAAATGAAAGTTGCTTCAAACTCGAAGAACAGGTTTTCGCTGCTTAAATTTATTTCCCTTGTTTTTCTTGCTGCGCTGCTGTTTTTAATAACCAGTGGATGTGGAAGGCAAAATCCTGCCAATGTAATCGGCGTCAAACCGATCAATGGCAAGCTGGTTGCCCTTGAAACCCCCGCTGATGGGGTAGAGAAGGTTACCCTGGGTCTGTAAATTTAAAAATGTTTATGATATTGACCTGGCTTCCAATACGTATTACCTGACCGCCTACCTGTGGACGCGCTGGACAGGTGAGAATGACCCGACCGGTTCGCTGGAAATGACCAATGCGGTGGATGAATGGGGTTTGATGATCACGCCTTTGTATCCGGAACCAAAGCAGCTTTCGGATGGTAGCAAATACCAGATATTACGCATCCAGGGTCGCTTTTACCAACCCCTTGACCTGGGCAACTACCCGCTCGACAGCCAAAAGCTGACCCTGCTGGTAGAGAACAGTTCAGATACGGTCGATGAGGTGGTCTACGTCCCCAATATAACCGATTCTGGCTTTGACAAAAGCCTGCTTGTGCCCGGCTGGCAGGTTAAAGATTTGCAGCTTGAAACGCTTGCACATGATTATGGCACCAATTTCGGCGACCCCACCGACCCGGGCGTGTATTCCACCCTGCGCTTCTCGCTGAATTTGGTGCGCCAACAAAACATGTTCTATTGGAAACTGCTGCTGCCGCTTGTGATCGTTCTGTTGACCAACTGGTTGTCGCTGGTACTCGACCCTGACATGGATGAATTGCGGGCTGCCATGCCCGCCACCGCCCTGCTCACCACCGTCTTCCTGCAGCAGGCCTCGCTGGATGCCATCCCGGCCGTCTCTTCGTTGGTCTTGATGGATAAAATTTATGCGGTTACCTATCTGGTTGTGCTGCTTACTTTTGGACAGGTTGTCTGGGATATTATTCATTACAACAAAGACGATGAGGTCAGCCATAAACGTATCATTCGTGGGGACATCATCAGCCTGGCGCTGCAGGTGAGCGGGTTTGTGTTGGTGCTCGCCTACCTGATTTGGAGCGTGTTCTAGTCTGCAGCTGCTTTTCAATTACTAGAAGCCAGGGGGACAACCTAAATTGAATATTTGATGATGTTATCCAGGGGGATGGTTGCGGGCGGGTGGTGCCGTTCAAAATCATCCCCCTCTGTTTACAGCCTTGGCTGAAAGGCCGGGTGGTATTTCTTTGGTTTTGATTTACAATTGCTAATCAGCAGCCCGCCCCTGGCGGACCCAGTTTGCTGGTCGGGTGACCTTGACAAGGATGTCATCCGCAGCAAAATTGACTCCTGCCAGGGAATTTAGGCCCTGGCGGGTACATATTTATACCTGACCATTTTCGCAGCATACAGAACGAGGATGGACCCTTTGAATAAATTCCTTTCCGCACCGGTTTTCCCTGGTGATATCAAGAAAACCTACCAGGCCAGCTTCTTAAACTCCAGTACGTTGGGTTTATTAGTAGTTTCATTTTTTATCATCATCGGAAATTTCTTTTCGAAATCGCCCACGTTGTTAAGTAACACCCTGATGATGGTATGTTTGCTAAGCCTGCGCTTCTTTCTCTACCGCGGATATGTACGCCTGGTGGGTCTCTGTCTTATCCTGGGATCGCTCTTTACCATTACCACCTCCATCGTCCTGCTGGGCTCCATCCGCACGCCCGCTGTCACGGCTTATCTGATGTTGGTGGTTTTTTCCGGTTTGTTTTATGGGCGAAAAGGGTTGATCTTTACAACGGCTAGCGCTTCATTGTGTGTTTTGGTGTTGATTCAGGCCGAAAGAGCTGGTTTTCTACCCAGGGCCGATTTCTCTGTCAGCATCAACCAGTGGGTGACCTTATCTTCCTTTTTTGCATTGACTGCCTACCTGGCTTATGAGGCCCAGCAGCTCATCCAAAACTCGATCCTTGCGGCCAGCAAACAGCTCGCTGACCGCGAGCTGGCCGAACAGTTGGTGCGTGAGAAGGAAGCCTATTACCGCGCCCTGATGGAGAACAGTGCCGAGGGCCTGGTGGTGATCGACGTGGAGGGCCTGGTGAACTATGAGAGCCCGGCCAATACACGTCTCACCGGTTACCAGCCCGGCGAGCGCAGCCATTACAACGTTATCGAGCTGGTCTTCGCAGGCGATCAACCTGCCTTGCGCGCCGCTTTACTGCGGGCGCAATCGGCCCCCGAACAGTTGGAGAAAATTGAGCTGCGTTTTGTCTCCCGTGATGGGTCACCCTGGTGGACTGAGCTTTCCATCACAAATTTGGTTGAGCACCCTGATGTGCGCGGCCTGGTGGTGCACTTCCAGGATATCGGGGATCGTAAAAAATCGCAGGATGTTAACTTGCAGCAGCAGCGCCAGTTGGCTGGACTGGAGGAGCGCGAACACCTCGGGCGCGATCTGCACGATGGGTTGGGCCAGACCATGGGGTATATCAACGTCGAATCTCAGGCGGCCATGGATTTTCTCAACGATGGCAACCTGGAATCGGCCCAAACCAGCCTGGCGCAAATGTCGCGCATGGCCCAGGCCGCTCACAGCGATATTCGCCGCTACATTCTCGGGCTGCGTGCGCCATTGATGGCCGAAAAACTGCCCGTTACCCTCGAACTGGTGCTACGCCAGCTCGAAAAGGATTCCGGCATTCACGCCAGCCTGAGCATGCCGTCAGATTCATCCATCCCCGACCTGCCCGCCAATGTGGAAGAGCAAATTCTGCGCATCGTGCAGGAGGCGCTCGCCAACGTGCGCAAGCATGCCTCTGCCCAGCGGGTGGAGGTGCTTTTTACCTACAACTTTGACCGTGTCCAGCTGATCATCTCGGATGATGGGGCCGGTTTTGACCTGGAAACCCTGCGCAGCGGTAATGGCGTGCGTCGTTTTGGCCTGGAGATTATGCGCGAACGCGCCCGCCTGGTGGGCGGCAGCCTGGAGATCCGCACCCGCCCGGGGGCCGGGACCAAGGTCTTGTTTGAAATCCCCGTCCAGCACACCTGGGTTAGCCTGCCCGATGAGGCCGCTGGGCCAGCCGAGCCACGCTCACCCCGCCTGCTGCTGGTGGATGATTCGCCGCTCTTCCTGGATGGGTTGCTAAACCTGCTGCGCGCGCGCGGCTTTATGGTGGTGGGGGTCGCCCACGATGGGCTGGAAGCCCAGGAACAGGTGCGCCTGCTGCAACCAGACCTGGTGGTGATGGATATTGAAATGCCCAACTGTAATGGTCTGCAGGCCACCCGTGCCATTAAGGCCGAATTCCCACAGATCAAGATCGTCATGCTAACGGCCTGGGAGCAGGATGATACCCTGATGGAAGCCATCAAATCTGGGGCTTCGGGCTACCTGGCCAAAGACCTGGATGCCGATGAGTTTTGCCGCCTGCTGACCAGCCTGGCCGAGGGCGATAACCCGCTCATGCCGGGTGTGGCCTCGCGGCTGTTGGCCCGCCTTTCCGGCCCCAATCGTGAAGGTACATCCAATGCGCGCAATACAGACAAGGAACTCTCTGCTCGCCAGTGGTCCATCCTCGAGCTGGTGGCCACCGGCATGCAGTACCGCGAGGTAGCCGAAGCCATGCACCTGACCGAATCGGCCATCAAATATCACATGAACCAGATCCTGGCGCGCCTGAACCTGGATAATCGCCAACAGGCGATTAATTATGCCAACCGAATGAGAAACAAACACGATTGAGCGTTTATCCCCTCCGCGCCCGTCCCCCGTCCCCCGTCCTACGCCGTCATCGCGAACCCGCGCTCTTGCACCCGAGATAGGCCCACGATTTTGTGGGGTCGCAGGTGTGGCGATCTGCTCTTCCGTCCTCGCTACCATACTGCCCGCGGCAATGCAAAGTGATTCAGTGCAAGGAAAGATCGCCACGCACGAAACCCCCAAAGGCGCGTGCTCGCGCATCGTCCCAGCTCCATCGGGGATGACAGTAGCTACTACTGATGCCATCCATTAATTGTCATCGCGAACCCGCGCTCTTGCACCCGAGATAGGCCCCGGATTTTGTGGGGTCGCGGGTGTGGCGATCTGCTCTACTGAAGACATAATTGTCATTTTCTCATCAGATGCCGCCGAAGGCGGTATAAACGAATCTACTGTAAAATCGGTTTCGCCACGGCAGGGGACCGATATTTGGTTTAAAACAGACCTGCCCGGTGAATTATTTATACTTTAACTGTGCCCAGGGATAGTGACATGGACAGGCTAAATCTGTAAAATATAACTTGTATTTCATCGGTATCTTGCTTGCGAAAAATTTCCTGGGTCATGCCATCTGTTCTTAAACATGGAATGCAGCCACTTAACTGAATCTCACATGGTGGGATGATAATGGAAGGATAGGCAGACATGCTTCAACAAAACCCAACTGAAGAGAACACTGGTTTATCAAGGACACAACGCCTTGCACCGCAGATAAGTGTGAATGGTACGCCCGGTGCGCGCGCCAGCCATTGCCTGCTGCTCTGGTTGCTAAGCCTGGAGTTTCACAGCTCCATGACGGCGCTGTTAGAAAATTCCAGTTCCGCTCAGAACCCGCTTGCAAAAAATGTTCGCGCCACAGTCCAGAAAATTCCGGCCCTGTTGATGAGCGCCGGGCGGCAAGAGAGCGCTGAGGATGTGTGCATCCACCTGAAGAAGGCCCATTTCGCGCTGCTCGAGACGGTTAAGTTGCTCGAGTTTTCGGTTGAATACGGCTGTGTGCTGCCCACCGACGTGGATTATCGGGATTTCATTAAGCAATCTTCTGCACTCAACGGGCAGCTTGTTTCGCTTATTGAAGCCTGCTAGTAACAGGCAGGCGCGTGCAGCTGGCTCTATTGATCTGATATTTTTCTGGATATATACAATGTCGCGGGGGAATTACAGGTACTACTTCACTTGTGATGGGCTGGTCTCTTCATTTAAATAGCTATTTGTAGACAGTCTGATTATCCTGGGCTGTTGTGTTTAATTCCACCTGGTTCGCTCAGCAACATCGTGTTATCCGCAGCGCCCGGTGCCGGAGCATGCTTGCACGCCTGGGAAACTGGTTTGCCTGTTTGTGTTGCATGCACCTGGGCTTGGCGCGGATACCAGCCGCGTAAAGCCGGAATGACAGCAGTTTGGTATTATGGTAAACTATCTATAGGTGAGAAAAGTTATACTTTTTTTATACTTAAGTATAGTGTTTTTAGATTGTTCCAAATTATAATTGAGTGTAGAAATGAAATTCAATTATTACCTGCCATTTGAATAAACCTTGATCTGCCGGTTCTGCCGGCGTGCTTATTGTATGAGTTGTACAGGTTGGGAATAGTGTATTATTAAGTAAAGGATCTTTATTTTGGGTCTCACGGTAATTTTCGCTGGAGCAAGGCATGACTAACGGGTCTGGATCACAGAACCTGGTGTTATGGTTGCGCGCCATGGAATTCTCCACGGCTGCGCTGGATTTATGCTCCCACATTGACCCGGCGCTCAGGACCACTTTG
>CAIVSQ010000095.1 GCA_903908605.1 uncultured Anaerolineae bacterium | reverse complement strand
GCAGATCGCCACACCCGCGGGGTGCAAGAGCGCGGGTTCGCGCATGGCTCCGTACTGTCATCGCGAGCTGCCGCACTTGTATTCCGAGGTAGGCCCTGGCTCTTGTAGGGCGGCAGCGTGGCGATCTGCTCTTCGCACTGAATCACTTTGGATTGCCCGCGGGCAGTAAGCCTGCGATGACGGACGAGCAGATTGCCACACCCGCGGGGTGCAAGAGCGCGGGTTCGCGATGACAACATGGCGCGGGGGGATTATGCCTGCGATGACGGACGAGCAGATTGCCACACCCGCGAAGTACAAAGGCGCGGGTTCGCAATGACAACATGGCGCGGGGGGGGGCCTAATTGGTCAGGCCAACCAGGCTGTTGGCTACGCGCAAAGCATCGTTGGCATCGCGGCCATAGCCGTCTGCGCCGACATTCTTCCATAAATTCTCGGTTACGTTAAATGGATAGCCGCCCACAATAATGCGCACATTTTTAGCAAATTCCGATTCATGCACCAGGCGAATTAAGCTGGCGGCTTCACCCAGGTGACCCGTGAGGGTCACCGAAATGGCCAGCACATCTGCCCGGTTTTTGACCAGAGACTGTAATACACTCTCGGCTGGGGTGCGAGCGCCAACGAAAAAGGTATCCCAGCCGCCCATTTCGAAGAAATCCACCACCATGCGCAGGCCAATCTCATGCGATTCATCCCCAATGCAGGCTGCCACCACGCGCCGGTTGACCCGCCGGCTGGTGACAAAGCGCGGTGACAAGGCCGACATATTCAGCTCGATGACGAAGGAGCAAAAATGCTCCTGGGCCACGTTGATCTCCCCATTCTGCCACAGGCTGCCGACCTCGTGCTGCACGCGTTGAAAGACGTTCAGGTAAATATCGCTCAGACTCACGCCGCGGTCACTGGCGGCAAGGATCATTTCGGTGGCGGCATGCCGGTCACCACGCAGCAGGGCAGCCAGGTAATCACGGGCCAGACCGGCCATGGGCAGATCTTCCCTGAAGAACACCGGTGATGGCCCAGGCCCTTCGGCCAGCTTATCCAGACCGGCCTGCAGGAAACGATCGACCACTTCCATCTCGGCGGGTTTTAGCGTGGTTTTCAACACCAGGCGGGTACTTAAAAGCGTCTTTTCAACCGTATCGGTCGGGAAATTCATGCCATTAAAAAGGGCATGGGCCCAGCCGACGTAATCCACAAACAGCTCGGGGACATCAAACCGGACCGCATCAGCCAGGTAGGCCAGGTGAAAGCCGACATCACGGATGCTTTTTTCATGGCCGGGGATGCCGAATTTTTCCCAGGTATCTGGCTGTATGCCATAATGGGCGGCCGCAATAAAACGCGCCAGCTCAGTGGAACGTTTGCGCAAAACCTGGCTTGCCTCGAGATTTACACTGTTCATAAGTTCTCCATGCTAGAGAAGCAGGTTGGTATGGATAAATTCGAATCTACTACGGATAAATAATTTTGCAAACACTTCGCCTGTATTTTACCGGCAGCATGGCGGGGTAAGCTGGGCTAGCCCGGCCGGCAAAAGCAGCTGCGAGGGTCTCCCTAATCGTTGCGCTTCAGCTAGCGTCTATGTGAATGCGATTGCGACCGGCTTCTTTGGCCAGGTAGAGCGCCTGATCTGCTCGAATCAGCAGGCTATCCAGGGCTTCGCCAGCCCCGTGCGAAACAGCCGCCCCGGCGGTCATGGTGACAGTCACCTGTTGATCATCCAGGATAAAGGGTTTATCGACAATGGCCTGGTGAACACGGTTCACCACAAAGCGAGCCTGTTCCACATTGGTCTCGGGCAAGAGCAGGGCAAACTCGTCACCCCCAAAGCGGGCGAATACATCAATATCGCGAATGCTTTCGCGGCAGCGCTCGGTGAAAATAACCAGGGCCTGGTCACCGGCAGGGTGACCATAGGTGTCATTGATATGCTTGAAATGGTCAATATCGATCAAAACAATCGAGACAGTATGTTTTTGGCGGATGGAGCGTTTTAGCTCGGCTTGCGCCACCTTAATAAAATGGCGGCGGTTAAAGGTGCGGGTCAGCTCATCGGTGGTGGCCTGGTAACTCAGTTCCTCTTCCAGCTTCTTGCGCACAGTGATATCACGGCTGACGCCCTGGATCTCGGTCCGCACCGGCTCGTTATTTTCATAAATGGTGATGACCGTCTCGGTCCACACTTGCGAACCATCCTTGCGGCGGTGGCTGAGCTGGTCGAGATAGGTTTCGCTGGGTTTATCCTGGTGCAAATAGCGTTCCACCCGTTGGTTGGTCAGTGCCAGGAAGGAGTGACGCATTTCGGGTGCGATGAAATCGGCAAAACTCATGGCCATAATTTCGGCATAGGTATACCCCAACAGCAGCTCCACCGAGGGGCTGATATACAGGAATCGCAGGGTTGCGGGGTCCACAATCCAGATCACATCGGTGGTGTTCTCTGCCAGCAGGCGGTAACGCTTCTCGCTCTCACGCAGGGCTGACTCGGCGCGCTCGCGATCTGAGATTTCCTGGCCCAGTTTGTAGATCACATCGATATTGCTTTCGGCCAGGTTGCGGTAACGCTGCTCACTCTGGCGAAGTTCATCATCGGCGCGTTTACGAATGGTCATATCGCGCCATGAGGTAAAGAGAGCCGATTTTCCGGCCAGGGTAATGCGCGCGATGGTTACATCTACAAAGAACTCAACCCCGTTCATGCGGCGATGAACCCATTCAAAGTTAAAAGAACCGCTTTGCATGGCCCGGTTGATCTTTTCAGCGGCCGCATGGACAGAGCGCAGTCCATCGGGCTGAAATTCTGGGGAGAGCTGATCGGGACTGTGCCCGAGGATGTTCTCACGCTGGGCAAGCATCATACTGCAGGCAGCCGGGTTACAATCAACAAAGACACCATCCTGGATGATCAGATAGGCATCGGGTGAATCCTGGAAGAGCAGGCGGTATTTTTGCTCATTCTCCACCAGGATATTCTCGATTCGTTTGCGATCGGTGATGTCGTGCAGAATACTCACCAGGTGCGGGGTTTCATCGAGCATAAAGGTGCGCAAGGTCAGCAGGCCCAAATATTCGCTGCCGTCTTTGCGCAAGAAGATCGACTCAAAATTGGCCACCGAGCCATTTTCCTGCAGCTCCAGCATCAGGCGATGTCGTTCGGCCGGTAACTTCCACATGCCAACCATGATGGTGGTTTTTCCAAGCACCTCTTCACGTGAGAAACCGGACTGGAGGCAAAAAACCTCGTTGACCTCAACGATTTTGCCATCCAAAAGGCGAGTCACCAGCAGCGAATCGGGGCTGACGGCCAAAAGCGATTCGGAGCGCTGGCGAGCATCGCGCGTTTCGCCAATCAGGCGCTGGTTAACCATCTCAATCAGGCCAAACGTCCAAAAGGTGGTGGCTGCCAGCATCACCAGGTAGGTGGAAATCTGGATCAGGTTGGGGTTGATAATGTCGGCTAAATTGTGTTCAAACAGAGGCGAGGCCGCTCGTACAACAAAAAATATGCCGGTCAGAATAAAGACCAGCATTAAGAAGTGGGCTGTGGCTTTTTCGGTGCGCATGGGCACCCTGAATAAAAACCAGGCGGTATAAAAGCACAGGCTGGCAACCGCCAACGATATGATCACGCGCCGCAGAACACTATCATTTACACTAAAGGTAAAGTAAGCGCTCAAGAAGGTGGTTAAAATGCAGAGCGCCAACAACCAGGCAGACTTTTCGCGCTGACCAAAAAAGCGTTGGATACCGGTGTGAATAAGGGCGATGCAAGAGATAAAGAGCGCATTGGTGCCAACATCGGCCAACTTGCCAGGCAGACCATCACCGCCCACAGAATTGAGGGCAAAACTCAGCGCCCCGAGAGCCAGGCCCAATGTCCACCAGCCCAAACCGTTGCGCTGCCGGTTGAGGCGATAATGAATCAGTAGGACGATCACCTGTATAATGTTGGTGAAACTGAGCAGGATGGCAAGCGTTTGAATATCAACCGTCATGAGTACTAAAGTTCCTGGAAAACAAAATATACCCGTATGTGGGAAGCATATTGAGCCTTTATTTCAGAGACAGGAATACGCAACTGGTGACACCCAACATGCACGGATAAGGAAAAAATCTACCTGAACTGATATTATAACTGCAATAAATTATTTCATTCGCCTAAATATTTACAAATTTGATAAGCAATCCCCACCTGGCCGGGGCAGCGCGCAAACACAAACCTGACCCCACCGGCAGCTATTGACATAAACCCGTTGATGATACTATCATCAGGAAGGCAATTAACCCAGGCAAGGATGGTACCCCATGGACCCACAAATCGCTTCCCGCTTTACCGACAGCATGCTGCAATCGGCCGCTCAGTTTTACAACTTTGAACCTTCCCAGGCCGAAGCCCTGGATGGTTTCGAGAGCTTTATTTACAAGTTCACCCGCCCGGATGGCAAATTTATTCTGCGTATCGGCCACAGTGATCGCCGCTCACCCGAGCTAATCTGCGGCGAGGTGGATTGGATTAACTACCTGGCGGCCGGCGGGGCAGGAGTGGCCCGCGCGGTCCACTCGCAGGCTGGCAAGCTGGTGGAAGCGGTGGAGGACGGCAAGGGAGGCCAGTTCCTGTGCACCGCTTTTGAACACGCCCCAGGCGAACCTGCCCGGCGCGAGAAGATTAACGACAGGCTCTATTTGAATTACGGCCGCATGCTCGGGCGCATGCACACCCTATCCAAGAGCTACCGGGTCAGCAACCCGGCATGGCGGCGCCCAGACTGGGACAACCCCGAAAACACCACTGCCGGAACAAGCCTGGCGGCCAGCCACCCGATCGCCCTGGGGCAGTACCTGTCTGTAATCGCCCACCTGCGCGGGCTGCCCTGCGATAGCGAGAGCTTTGGCATGATCCACCAGGATGCCCACCCGGGTAATTTTTTTGTGGATGATGACTACCGGCTGACCCTTTTTGATTTTGATGACTGCGTCTATGGACATTTTATTTATGATATCGCCATGGTGCTGTTTTATACATCGCAGGGCGTGGCCGACCCGGCTGCCTACACGGCGAAGTTTATGCCAGTCTTCCTGGCGGGCTACCGTGAAGAAAACCAGCTCAGCCCGGCCTGGCTGCCAGAGCTGCCGCACTTTATGAAGCTGCGCGAGATTGACCTGTTTGCCGCGATTCTATTAAGCAATGGCGATGGCAGCCAGCCGCTTGATCCCTGGTCTGAGCGCTACATGCGCGGGCGCCAGCAACGCATTGAGAGCGGCCAGCCGCTGATTGATTTTGATTGGTCGAGCCTGGCCGGTTCCCTATAAACTGAAAAAATGCCAGGCAGCCGGTGTAACTTGGCGCAGGCTGCCTGGCACAACAGCATCACCTCATTCTTCAACCCCACCCGCTGATTATTTAACCTGCCTGAAGAGCCAAATTCCCAATGTGGTAATGGCAACGGATCTGGCCTGCCTGCCCGTTGCAGCAGTACAAAATATATGGCTACGCGAATGTAATATCGAGCTGCATGCGCCAAAATAAGATATGATTTCAGGGTTCCTATCCATTAATGGAGCAGAGTTTTACCGCGAGATTAATTTCCATTCACCTAAAGCGGCCAAAAATGACTATAATGAAGAAGGTGCATTAGGACACGTAAAAATATATCGCTTCTTCATTAATACATACTGCCACCGCCTCGGGACGGTTTTTCTCTTTACCGCTGCCCGCGAATAATAAAGTTACCACCCAGGAAAAAAACCATGACACCTTCAAACCCGCCTACTCAGAAACCCGAACAAGGTTCCGAGGAAATAATCGAGCAAAATAAGTCCCGGTTCCCTATCATAGGCATCGGTGCATCCGCAGGTGGACTGGAAGCGCTCGAGAGTTTCATGGGCAATGTTCCCGATGGCAGCGGTATGGCATTTGTGATCATCCAACACCTCGACCCGACCCACAAGGGTATCCTGGCCGAGCTGCTGCAGCGCACCACCCACATGCGCGTCGCCCAGGCCAAAGACCATACCCGGGTCGAACCCGGTTCGGTCTATGTCATCCCCCCCAACAAAGATATGTCCATTATGCACGGAATCCTACACCTGCTGGAACCCTCCGAGCCACGCGGGATGCGCCTGCCGATTGACTTCTTTTTGCGGGCGCTGGCCGATGACCAGCAAGAAAACGCCGTTGGCGTGATTCTCTCGGGCATGGGCTCAGATGGCAGGTTGGGGTTGGGCGCCATTAAGGGCAAAGCCGGGGTTACCTTCGCCCAGGACCCCGCCACAGCCAAATTCGACTCGATGCCGCGCAGCGCGATCGAAGCGGGGGTGGTGGATGTGATTGCGCCGGTGGAAGAGCTGCCCAGGCGCATCCTGGCTTACTTGAAGCACATCCCGCAGGTCAGCAATCCCGAAATTCTGGATGGGCACCTCTCGCAAAGCGCACTCGAAAAAGTGTTGATCCTGCTGCGCTCGAAGACCGGGCACGACTTTTCGCTCTACAAAAAAACCACCATCTACCGGCGCATTGAACGACGGATGGGCTTGCACCAGATTGATCGCATCGCCACCTACGTGCGCTATCTGCAGGAAAACCCACAGGAACTGGAGCTGCTCTTTCGCGAACTGCTGATTGGGGTGACCAGCTTCTTCCGCGACCCCGAAGCATGGGAACAGATCCGGACAGAAATTATGCCTTCGCTGTTAGCGAACACCAGCAACCAGGTGCTGCGCGCCTGGATACCGGCCTGCTCAACCGGTGAAGAAGCCTACTCAATGGCAATGATCTTCAAGGAAGCGCTGGATGAAATTAAGCCAAACGAAAACGTGACCCTGCAAATCTTTGCCACCGACCTGGATGCGCACGCCATTGATAAAGCGCGCGAAGGGATCTTCCCAGAAAATATCGCCGCAGATGTCTCACCCCGGCGACTGGAACGCTTTTTCAACCGGGTTGAAAATGGCTACCAGGTCGCCAAGACCATCCGTGAAATGATCATCTTTGCGCCACAAAATGTGATTATGGACCCGCCTTTCACCAAGCTGGATATAGTCTCATGCCGCAACCTGTTGATTTACCTGGCACCAGAGCTGCAAAAAAAGCTGCTGCCGCTCTTCCATTACAGCCTTAACGCAGGTGGAATGCTCTTCCTGGGCAGCGCTGAGACAATTGGCAGCTTTCAGAACCTGTTTGTTCCGCTGACCGGCAAGAACCGCCTGTACCGCCGGCTTGAACCCACCCCCGGGTTGGAACCGGTTGAATTCCCGACCGCTTTTGTTCCGGGCCGTTTTGCCATGCCTGCCAGGATCACGGGTGAACCGATTGCCAATCTGCAAAACCAGGTTGAGCAGCTTCTTTTTCGCAAGTACGCCCCCAGTGCCGTGCTGGCCACTCCCTCGGGCGATATCCTCTACACCAGTGGGCGCACCGGTAAATTTTTGGAGCCAGCCGCCGGGCGGGCCAACTGGAACATCTTCGCCATGGCGCGCGAAGGTCTGCGTTATGAGCTGGCGGGCAGCTTTCAAAAAGCCCTTAGCAGCCAGGAAATCGTAACCATTAAAAGGCTGGTGATGACCGGTGATGCGGGCATCAAACAGGTGCTGGATATCACCATTGAGCCGATTAAGGAAAGAAACTCGCTGCAGGGCATGCTGCTGATTGTATTTTCAGAGCTTGCGCCGCTGCCGAAAAACCGTGGAAAACACCTGGTAAACAACGGAAACGCACGCACCGCCGAGCTTGAAATGGAACTGGAGAGCGCTCGCCTGGAAGTGCAGGGCATTCGCGAGCAGGTACAGTCTTCGGCCGAAGAACTGCGCTCGGCCAACGAAGAGCTGCAATCGACCAATGAAGAGCTGCAATCAACCAATGAGGAACTGACCACTTCGAAGGAAGAACTGCAGTCGATGAACGAGGAACTGCACACCGTCAACAAGGAACTGCAAAGCCGCTTGGATGAGCTTTCGCATACCAACAACGATATGCGCAACCTGCTGGATAGTACCAACATTGCCACGCTCTTCCTGGATAACAACCTGTGCGTGCGGCGCTTTACCAGCGAGACCGGCAAAATTACCCGCCTGCTGCCCAGCGATGTGGGCCGCCCTATCACCGACATCGCCTCGACCCTGTTTTACCCCGAGCTGGCTGAGGATGCGCGCCAGGTATTGCGCCAACTGATACGGTCCGAGCACCAGATCCAGACACCCGAAGGCCACTGGTACACCGCGCGCATTCTGCCATACCGCACGCTCGAAAATAAAATTGACGGGGTCGTGATCACCTACACAGACATCACCGCATTCAAAAACCTTGAAGCCGAGCTGCGTAAAAAGAACCAGGCCGGTTAAAGCCAAACAAAAGGAACGGCGATGAAAACAGACCGCGATCGCAAGAAAAATGCAGACGTATTACGCCAACAAGCCGAAGAAAAACTCAGCCAGCAATCCAGGCATGAACCGAGCGAGGATGCGCCTGACAGGGACGAGATGCTGCGGTTGCTGCACGAATTGGAAATTCACCAGGTTGAGCTGGAACTGCAAAATGTGGAACTGCAGCACTCGCGCTCAGAGTTGGAGAGCTTGCTGAGTGAGTACAGCGACCTGTATGATTTCGCCCCGGTCGGTTATTTTAGCCTGGATGCAGACGGATCGATCCTGCGCGTCAACCTGACCGGTGCACGTTTGCTGGGCCAGGAACGTGGCAGTCTAATCAAACGCCGCCTGGAGCAATATATCACCTTTAGTCACTACACCGGCTTTAACGAGTTCCTATTCCGGGTATTTTCAGGGATGGACACACGCGAAACCTGTGAAGTTAAGTTAATTAGCGGCGAATGGGTTGAGCTGCAGGCCGATTGCGTTTCTGGCGCACCAGAATGCAAGCTGGTTATGCAAAATATCAGCGCGCGCAAGCAAGCACTCGATGACCTGACCCTCTTCAAAACCATTTTTGACCGGTCGAGCGAAGCCTGCGCCATCAGCAACCCGGATGGGCAGCTGGTCTACATTAACAAAGCGCATGAAGACCTTTTTGGGCGCCCGCTGGCCCATGCCCAAAAGCTGCTCTTCAGCGATTTTTACCCACCCGAATCACAGGAAACTTTGCAGCGCGAAGTTCCCGCGGCCATTGCGCGGGGTAAGAACTGGGAAGGTGAGCTCGAAGCCCTCTCGTCTGATGGCCGGCGCTTCCCGATCTGGATTCGCTCGGATGCCATCTTTGACGATCAGAAAAAACTGCGCTACTCGTTTGGTTTCATGCACGATATCTCGGCGCGTAAAAAAGCCGAGCGGGATCAGCGTAACGCGAATATGGAGCTTGAGCAGGCCCAGGCTGTGGCCCACCTGGGCAGCTGGAAGTGGAACCTTGAGGCTGCGGAAGTGGAATGGTCGGACGAGATGTTCCGCATCTTCGGCATCGATAAAGCCACCTACAGCGGCCGGCTGGGCGACGTCATTTCGCAAGTCATTCACCCCGATGACCTGCACATCGTGCTTCCCGCCAATGCGGCTGAATTTTCGAGCAAAAAACCACAGGAATACCGCATCATCCGCCCCAGCGATGGCGCCACCCGCATCATCTGGGCCAAGGCCGGCAAGACCATCCTGGATAAGGCTGGCAACCCGCTCTACCTGACCGGCATCGCCCTGGATATCACCGACAGCCGCCAAACCGAGCAGGCTCTGCGCAGCAGCGAGGAACGCCACCGCCTGATCTCAGGGCTGATCTCAGATTACGTCTACATTGGCATTGCCGACCAACAGGGCAACACCACTACGGAATGGGTCAGCGGCCCGTTTGAACAAACTACCGGCTACAGCCTGGAAGAGCTCCAGGTAATCCCCGGCGGCTATGGCAGCCTGGTGCTGGCCGAAGACATGCCAGACCTGCTCAAAAAACAAGCCCGGCTGTTGGCCGGGGAAAATATGGAGGCCGAATACCGCATAACCCGCCGGGATGGCGAAATTCGCTGGCTGCGAGATACGATTAAACCAATCGCCACCACAGGCCAGCAAATACGCCTGCTGGGGGCTGTAAAAGATATCACCGAGAGTAAAAAAGCCGAAGCGGCCTTGATGACCAGCGAGAAAAAGCTAAAATCGCTGATTGATTCACAAACCCACTTCGTCATTCGCACCGACCTGCAAGGCAATTACACCTACTGGAACCCCAAGTTTGAGCAGGAATTTGGCTGGATCCACCTCTCTCCCGACGCCAGCGCCTACAATACAATTGCCCCCTATCACCAGGCACGCGTGACCGAAGTGGTAACCAACTGCCTTACCCACCCCGGGCAGGTTTTCTCGGTGGAGATTGACAAACCCGCCCGAAACGGCGGGATGCGCTCCACCCTGTGGGAGTTTACCTGCCTGACCGATGAGCACGACCAGCCCTCTGAACTGCAGTGCATGGGCATCGAAATTACCGAACGCAAAACAGCCGAAGAAGCACTGCGCAAGAGCAACGAACGCTTTAACTCCCTGTTCCACAACATCCCCTTTACCGGGGTCATTTATCGACTGGTGCGCGATGCCGATGGCAAAATTGTGGATTGGATCTTCAGCGATATCAACGTTGGTGGCGCCGAAAGCCTGGGGATGAGCAGCGCCGACCTGATCGGCAAGAGCTCCATCGCCATGTTTGGCGAGCAGGTGATGGAACCTTACCTGCAAATCTGCCGCGAGGTGGAAGCCGAAAAGAAGCCGCGCCTGTTTGAAACCCATTTCGAGACCAACCAGCGTGATTATCTCTCCTCGGTCTTTATGGTCGGAGATGACTATTACGCAAATGTGGCCATGGATGTAACCGAGCGCAACCAGGCGCTGGCAGCCCTGCGCCAGAGCGAGATCCGTTACCATTCGTTGTTTGATAACTCGCCGATCGCCATCTGGGAGGAGAATTTCTCGCGGGTGCGCCAGGAATTTGAGCGGTTGCGCCAGGCCGGGATCAGCGATCTGCGCGTTTACCTGCGTGAACAACCCGAGAGGGTTAACACCCTGGCCAGCCTGATCCAGATTGATGAAATCAACCAGGCCAGCTTCCGCATGTTAGGCGCAAACAGCCAGGCTGAAGTCCTGAAAGACCTGCCAGCCTATTTCAGTGAGTCATCCCTGCCGGTATTTGAAGATGAAATGGTGGCGCTGTTTGAAGGGAAAACCTGGTTTCACGGTGAAATCCCTGTCATAAATATTCATAAAGAAGGGGTCATCCTTGATCTATCCCTGATGGTTGAACCGGGCTGCGAAGACAGCCTGGCCCGTGTGATCGTCTCCTTCCAGGATATCACCGAGCGCAAACAGGCAGAGGAAGCCCTGCGTGCCAGCCAGGAGAAATATCGCGGCCTGCTCGAGAGCCTGGATAGTGCCGTCGTCACCGTGGATGCGCAGGGTCGTTACCTGTACGTTAACGAAGTGGCCGCATACCAGATGCACAGCAGCGTGCAAAAGCTGCGCGGAAAGACGCTCTACGATCTGCTGCCAAAGCCACTGGCGAATGAACAAATGGCCGAGATTCACCGGGTGATGCAGAATGACCAGGGCAAGGTTATGGAGACCATTTCCAACATCCGCGGGATACCACGCTGGTGCCGGGTTTCGATCCAACCGATCCATGATGAAAACGGGCAGGTGGCCTATGCGCTGATCAACACCACCGATATCGACGATCTTAAATCGGCCCAGCAAGAACTGCGCGAGCTTAACCAGACCCTGGAATTACGTGTCAGGCAGCGCACCGCCGAGGTACAGGACCTGTACGATAATGCCCCGGCCGGTTATCACTCCATTGACCCACAGGCCATCCTGATTCGCATCAATCAGACTGAGCTGACCTGGCTGGGCCGCACGCGCGAGGAAGTGCTTGGGCATTCGATCGAGGAGTTTCTAAGCCCGGAAAGCCGGCCCAATTTCCGGTCCAATTTCCCTATCTTCAAAAAGCAAGGCGTGAACAAGGATTTTGAACTGGAATTTGTGCGCAAGGATGGCAGCGTCTTTCCGATCTTGATCAATTCGGTGGCCATCCTGGATGAAAAAGGCGATTTTGAGATGAGCCGTTCAACCGTGCTTGATAACACCGAACGGAAGGCGGCCGAGAAAGCCCTGCAGCGCGCCTTCCTGGAGTTGGAACGTGCCTTGCGCATGAAGGATGAATTCCTGGCGACGATGAGTCACGAACTGCGCACCCCGCTGACCAGCATCCTGGGGCTCGCTGAAATTCTAACACTCGGTTATCATGGTCAGCTGAATGAGCAGCAGAAGAAATTTGTGGCCAACATCGATACGAGCGGCTGGCATTTGCTCAGCCTGATCAATGACCTGCTGGATATTTCCAAGATCGAGGCCGGCAAGCTCGATATCCATCTCGAGCCGGGCAGCATCATTGATGTGTGTAATTCCAGTCTGAATTTTGTTAAGACCCAGGCGGTCAAGAAGAATATCCGTTTAGATTTCTTCCACGAAGAGGATGTTCGCACGGTATTGGCCGACCAGAAGCGCCTGAAACAGATCCTGGTCAACCTGCTCAGCAACGCAGTCAAGTTCACCCCGGCGGGCGGCGAGGTGGAGCTGCGTGTCCATGCTGAATATGAGCAAAAGCGCATTATCTTCGCGATCAGCGATACTGGCATTGGCATTTCTGAAAGCGATTTGCGGCGGCTGTTCACGCCCTTTACCCAGGTGGATAGCAGCCTTTCGCGCCAATATGAGGGCACCGGGTTGGGACTGGCCTTGGTCAAGCGCCTGGTGGAATTGCACAATGGCAGCGTTACCGTTTCCAGCCAGGTAGGCGTGGGCAGCACCTTCGCGGTGGCCCTGCCCTGGGAACCTGGCAGCCAGCCCGTGGTCGATACTCTCTTCGTCCAGCATGTCTCTGATGGCAGCACCAAGCGGTCCAGCCGGGTGGTGACTGGTTCAAACGGCAATATCCTGCTGGCGGAGGATAATACTGTCAACCAGGCTGCGATGGTGGAATTCTTACAAAGCCGGGGGTACCAGGTTTACACGGCAATCAATGGTTTTGAAGTGCTCAAGATCATGGAAACGACCCGGCCAGATTTGATTCTGATGGATATTCACATGCCCGAGATGGACGGTCTGGAAACGATGCGCCACCTGCGCAGTGAACCTGCCAATGAGAGCATACCCATCTTTGCGTTGACGGCCCTGGCCATGCCAGGTGACCGTGATAAATGCATCGAGGCGGGTGCAGATGAGTATATCTGCAAGCCGATCCGGTTGAGGGAGTTGGGTGAGCTGATTGAGAATGCGTTGAAGAAGAGTTGAGTAAAGAGATCGGGACGTGTGGATGTCCCGATCTCTTTTTTTAAGCCCGCGCGCGTCTGGCGGTTTGGATTGTTAAGGGACGGTTGGCCCGCGCGGGGGAGGAATTTTTTTTGTGAATTTTTCCCCGGGAGAGCACCGGGGAAAAATTCACTTGCGGTAACGCACGGCCGCCATGCGGCCGCG
>CAIVSQ010000094.1 GCA_903908605.1 uncultured Anaerolineae bacterium | reverse complement strand
CAGACATTGACAGGTTAAGGGCAGGGACGTCATGATGCGAGCAAAGAATTTACCCCAAATTTTTGCCAATACAATTGTATTGGTTTCCTTGATGTTAAGCAGCGCCGGCTCAGTGACGCCGGTGCGAGCCGCTCCCGTCGCAGCCCAGGCGGCTTTTGCGCCGGGCGTGGTGCTGGTCGGGCTAAAGACCGGCGTCAGCCTGCAGGCCCGCGAAGTGGCACCGGGGGGACGGACGCGACCCTACATTAGCAGCTCGAATACCCTGGCTAGCAAGCTGGATGCGCTGGCGGTTAAATCTGTCCGACCATTGCTTGCAGCCAGCCCCGTCACTGCCCTGGGCGCATCGGCTGAGACCGAAAATCCTCTGGCGCGTGTTTACCGTTTGCAGCTGCCCGTTAATGGCAATGTCGAAAACGCGGTCGGCAGCCTGGCCGGGTTGGCCGAAGTGGCCTTTGCCGAACCGGACTACCTGGCCAGCGCCCTGGATGTGCCTGCCTTCAACCGCCCCACACCCATGCTGGCGGTCGCTGATCCACTCTATGCCGACCAGTGGGGCCTGGCCAAGATTAATATAGAGAGCGCCTGGGCGGTTACCCAGGGCCAGCCCACGGTCATCATCGCCATTGTGGATTCGGGTATTGACCTGAGCCACGCTGACCTGGCCTCCAAGTTGTGGGTCAACCCGGGCGAGATCGCCGGTAACGGATTGGATGATGATAGCAATGGATTGGTGGATGACACAGGTGGCTGGAATTTCGTCAGCGAAAATAACGACGTCCTGGATGACTTTGGTCACGGAACCCAGGTGGCAGGCATTGCTGCTGCGGCAGCCAACAGCGATGGCATCATCGGCGTTTGCCCACTGTGCAAATTGATGCCGGTCAAGGTCATGCAGGCATCGGGCGTATCCAATTACTCGGATATTTCCGCAGGAGTGTTGTATGCCGCTCAAAAAGGCGCCAGGATCATCAACCTGTCCCTGGGTGGCAATACCAATTCAAATACCCTGCGCCTTGCAGTGGAGGCAGCAGCCAATACTTATGGGGCCGTCGTGGTGGCTGGCGCTGGCAATGACAACCAGAACAAGGAATTTTACCCGGCTGCCTACCCGGTTGTACTGGCGGTGGCTGGCAGCGTGGCAAATGACAGCAAGTCGACCGTTTCCAATTATGGCAGCTGGGTGGATGCCACGGCGCCTGCCGAAGCGATCCGTACCAGTAACCTGGACGGTGATTGGGTGGATGCCTCGGGCACCTCAATGGCCGCCCCATTTGCCAGCGGTCTGGCAGGGTTGCTGGCCAGCCAACATCCGGACTGGACCCAGGCCACCATCCGCTCGCAAATTGTGCACGCTAATACCAATATCGATGCCGCCAACCCGGGCCTGGAAGGGCTGTTGGGTAGCGGGCGACTGGATGCTGGCCAGGCTGTGCAGACACCGAAACCCCTGCTGGTAATCACTGGTTACCAGCTCAATGGTGTCGCCAACGGCCGTCCGCTCCTGGGCGGCACCGCCCAACTCAACGTTAACTTGCGCAACGACTGGCTTGCTGCCAAGAGCGTGACCGGCACGCTCTCGACAAGTGATACGAATGTAACCATTGGCACATCAGTTGCCAGTTTTGGGGACATCGCGAGTAGCGCCACCAAAACCAACGCTACTGCCTTCACCTTCACCGTGGCAAAATCGGCCGGTGCCGATCATGCCATTCCTTTTACGCTGAGCTTGAGTGCGACTGGAGGTTACAGTGTGCTGCTTAACTTTACTGTTTCGACTGCTTCCGGCATCGTTACCCCCTCGGGCACTCTCCTGACGCAGACCTGGACCAGTGACAATATTTACCTGATCAAGAGTAACATCGGGGTACCGCCGGGTGAAACCCTGACAATCGAACCTGGTACAGTCGTCAAGTTTGACGGCAATTATTCCATCTCCATTGGGGGAACCTTGCTTGCCGATGGAGATGCTGGTGCGCCAATCCAATTCAGACCTAATGCGGCGGGCACCTGGGGTGAAATCGCATTTACAGATACATCGCATGATGCCCAGGCAGACGGCGGTGGTGTTTATCTATCCGGATCGATCCTGCGCAACGCCATCCTGACAGGCAGCACAGGTGGAATCACCTGCGTAACCGCTACGCCTTATCTGGCCAATCTCAATACGGACAGCGGAGGGGTGACCTGCAGCCTGGGCGCAACCCCGGCCTGGTTCCTGGATAACACCATTGGTGGAAATGTCAACCTGAGCGGGGCTGGCACGGCCAATCGCAATAACGTCACCGGCGCACTGGCAATCAGCGGAGCGGGCACGGCTGATGACAACAAGGTCACCGGCGCGCTCTCGCTCGGCAGCGGTGCTGCGCATCGTAACACGGTTGGAGGGTTATCGGTCGGGGGCAATGCTGGTACCTTGCAGGACAACGTTGTCTCTGCCAATGTCAGTGTTGGGGATGCTTTCCTGGTTTTGGGCAACACCATCAGTGGCAGCCTGGCGGCTGGCAGTGATGCAACCATCCAAAAAAATACGGTCTCCAATGGTATTACTGTCGGGGCCAATGCAGTCGTGAGCGGGAATAACGTCGAAAACGCTGCCGGATCCGGGCTGAGCGCCGGGGTCAATCTGACCGCCAGTTACAACCGTCTGGTTGGTAACCAGCTTGGCATGAGTGCCTCGACTGGACTGATTGAACACAACCTGGTGGCCAACAGCCGCGGGGTCGGCCTGCAGGTGGGGGCTGCCACGGTTCAATACAATACCTTCACCGGGAATAAGGGCAACACCATCCTGGTAAAGGGCGGTGTGCCGGTTGCCATCCAGTATAACAACCTGGAAGGCAATAGCGGCGGGTATGATTTGTATATCGACGTCACGGGCTCTACCATCCCGGTCGATAGCAACTGGTGGGGAAGCACCGATACGACTGTGATTGAAACCCGCATCTATGATTATTGGGATGGGGATTACACCAAAGCCCAGGCAAGTTATTCGCCTTCGCTCAGTTCACCCGAGCAGATTGCTCCAGGCTATGTGCGCAGTATCCAGGCTTCCTCCGATGTGCTCGGGATAGAGACCGGCACCTTTACTGTTCAGTTCAGCCGACCGATGGATACGACAGTCACTCCAAGTTTGTCGTTTGGTCGAGGTCAGACATATGAAGCAGGCAGTCCCTTCCAATGGTCAGCAGGCGCGAGTATGCCACAGCCGCGCAGGCACCTGGGGGTTGCCGTCGGTGGGAACGGTAAGATTTATGCCATTGGTGGAATTGATTCAAGTCGAGTAGCACGTGTAGATGAATATAATCCGGAGACAAACACCTGGACCGCACGGGCCAGTATGCCCACGATCCGTTCGGGTATGGGCGTAACCACCGGGAAAAACGGGAATATTTATGCCATTGGCGGGGATGATCCATCTGGTAATCTAGCTACAGTAGAAGAATATAATCCCTTAACGAATTCTTGGCGAGCTCGTTCTCCCATGCCGACTGCGCGACGTGGATTAGATATTGCAACTGCTGTAGATGGTAAGATTTATGCGGTTGGTGGTTACGGGAATGATCCTATAGGCACTGTTGAGGTTTACGATCCCGCCAGTGACACATGGGCGACACTGGCTAGCATGCCTACTCAACGATATTCTTTGAACCTGGTTGCGGCCAATAACGGCTTTCTTTATGCGATTGGGGGAGGCTATTACTATGATGCGCTAGCGACAGTTGAAAAATATGATCCCAAAACGAATTTGTGGACTACATGTGCGAGTATGCCTACTGCGCGGATGTCCATGAGTGCGACATTGTTGCCAGATGGGAAAATTATTGTTGTTGGCGGGTGGGATGGTAGTGGTTCGGTAAATAACGTGGAGGTTTATGACCCAATCCTAAATACCTGGTCTACCGGGGCGAGCCTGTTAAAACCCAGGTACGCGCACGGAGTAGTTAACTGGAAAGACAGCAAGATATATGTAGTCGGCGGGGCACAATATCCTGGAAGTGAAATTGCGGAAATTGAGGAAGCATCAATCTCAGTTCCGGTAGTGGATGGATTTTACAATTCCAACTGGTCCGTTTCAGACCAATACCAGGCCAGTTATGATTTTAATTCCTCCATACCGCGAGGTACTTATCATATATATTTGAACAATGCGATTGATGATCCGAAGACGGGCATGCTGATTGCGCCTTTCTCAGATAGCACTTTTGTGGTCGATTACGGCGGCGCGATTACCGACAGAACTCCGCCGCTCAAACCAGTGGTGAGTGTCAACGGCAATGCCACCCTCACCACCCTCTCCGCCAGTTGGAAAAGCAGTGATACCGAATCGGCCATCGACAAATATCGCTATGCGATCGGCACCACTCCCGGCGCGCGTAACATTGTCGACTGGACCTACGTACCCGCCACCACCCTGGCGGTGACACGTACAAATTTAAAGCTGGTTGCCGGGCAGGTCTATTACGTCAGTGTTGGCGCGCGTAACGTCGGCGGGCTGTGGAGCCTGAGCGGGGTCGGTAACGGTATCAAGGCCGGCACAGCCCTGCCGGGTGTGTTTAATAAGGTCGGGCCAGCCACGGCGGCGGTGGTATATGCCACCCCGACCATCTCCTGGACTGCCAGCAGCGGGGTGAGCAGCTACGAGTACTGTTACGCCACAACCGCGGCGGCCTGTACCAACTGGACCACCAACGGCGCGCTGACCAGCAAGCTGCTCAGCGGCCTGGCGCCTGGTAAGACTTACTTCTGGCAGGTGCGTGCCAAAAATATGGGCGGCCTGTCTTATGCCAATAACTCGGCTGTTTCATTTTGGTCCTTTAAATATATGGCCACCAGTACCATCTCCTCCACCCCGGCCGAGGATGGCTGGCTGTTGGAAATCAGCGAAAATGGCAACATGGGCGGCGCGTTCAATACCACCCAATCGCTGCAGGTCGGCGATGATGCCGCCAACAAGCAGTACCGCTCGCTGCTTTCCTTTAATACCGCCGGACTGCCGGATAACGCCGTGATCGTCAAGGTGACGCTCAAGATCAAAAAATCCGCCCTGGTGGGGACCAACCCCTTCAGCACGCATGGCCTGCTGCTGGCGGATATCAAAAAAGGCTTCTTCGGTGCGTCTGCCGGTCTATCCGTGGCCGACTTCCAGGTTGCGCCCTCGTTAGCCGGGGCCGGCAGCTTCGTGGCGGTGACCGGCGCGGCTGGTTGGTACCAGGCAGTCTTGAAGGCCGCCGCTTACCCATCCGTCAACAAAACCGGGCTGACCCAGTTCCGCCTGGCTTTTGCCAAAGATGATGACAATGACAGGCTGGCCGATTATCTCAAGTTCTTCTCCGGCGAAGCGCTGCTGACCAACCGGCCGGTGCTGGTGATCGAGTACACCGTGCCGTAAGGGCTGCGGGGTGAATTAATAAAAAGAAAGTGTGTCCCATCCAGACCGGGTGGGACACACTTTTTGTATGTAATGGCGGGTTACAGCGCTTCTCGCAGGATCGCGTCCAGTTCCTCGTCGCTCAGTACGACCGGGTTGCTTTTCATGCTGCTGGCGGCGCGCGCCTGGCGGATGATTTCGGGCAGGTCGGCCGGTTGAATACCGTGTGCCGAGAGGCTCGGGATGCCCAGCAGGCTGGCGGTTTCTTCCAGCCAGTCAATCCCATCGGCGGCGCTGGCGTTTGGGCGCCCGGTCAGCAGGCTGGCCACCCGCGTGAAGCGCTCCAGGCTGGCCGAGGTGGGTTGGCGTTCCTGCATGGCGCGCAGGTTGGCGCGCATCACGCCCGGCAGCAGCCGCGCGCACAGCTGGCCATGCGCGGCCGGGAACATGCCGCCCATCGGCCCGGCAAAGCCGTGCACCGCACCCAGGCGCGCATTGGCCAGGGCCATGCCGCCCAGCAGGCTGGCCAGGGCCATATCCTCACGAGCAGTCGCATCCGAACCGTCCTGGCAGACCCGCCGCAGGGAGCGGGCCGCGCGCGCCAGGCCCTCCAGACATATCGCGTCGCTGATCGGGTTGGCGGCGTTGGATAGGTACGGCTCAATTAACTGGGTCAGTGCGTCCAACCCGGTCGAAGCGCTCACCTCGGGTGACAGGCTGTGAGTCAGCAGCGGGTCGACGATGGCTGCGCGCGGCAGCATCAGCGCATGGCGCAGGCTGGCCTTGACGCGTTTCTCGGGCGAAGACAGCACCGCATTGCGGGTTACCTCCGAACCGGTCCCGGCTGTGGTTGGAATGGCGATGATCGGCAGCGGCGCGTGTTCAAGTGGCTGCGCGCGCCCGATCACCTCCAGGTAATCCAGCGCGCCGCCCGGGTTGGCCGCCAGCGCGGCGATAGCCTTGGCTTCATCCAGCGCCGAGCCGCCGCCGAAACCGATCAGCAGATCACAGCCCGCGCGGCGCGCCACTTCAGCGCCTTGCTCGGCCAGGGCAATGTCCGGTTCGCCGGGCACACTGAAGAGTGTGACGGAAACCCCGCTGGCCAGCAGGTCGGCTTGCAGCTGGCTGGCGCGGGCCGGGGATTGACCCACTACCAGCAGGGCATGCCTGCCAAGCGAGCGTGCCAGCGGCGCGGCCTGGGCCAGGCTGCCGGGTCCAAAGATGATACGGGCGGAAGTGGCGAACTCGAAATTCATCCCCAGCCCTCGTCCGCCGGCTGAATGTTCTGGTAGAGGATGCGTGAGCGTGGTTCCTGCATCAGCGGCTCAACCGCGTCGCGCCAGCGGGCGTAATGAGCGGTTTCCTTGTGGCTGGCAGCGGCCGATTTGTCGCGGTAGACTTCCAGCAGCACAAAACGGGTCGGATCCTCGCTCTCCTGCAGCAGGTCAAAGCGGGCCACGCCTGGCTCGCGCAGGCTGTGGCTGGCGTTCTCCTGGCTGGCGCTTTTGAAGGCTTCGATCGCCTCCGGTTTGACATGGACAAAGACGTGCACGATATACATGGATGCTCCTGGGGTTGAATGAAACCGGCTACCACTGCGTTGGGCAGATGGTAGCCGGGAAGGGTCAGGATGGTGTACAGGCTGCTGTGAACAACCCGGCCTGCGGCGCGCTGGTTGTTTAGGACTTGGCCGCGTCGTATTTTTTGACGTCTGCGATCGCCTTGGGCACGTTGACGAAGGGCAAAATCAGCAGGCCGACCACGAAGAAGAAGATCAGCGAGAGGATCGCCAGGCGCAGGTTGCCAAACAGCTGGTTCATCAGGCCGAAGATCAGTGGCCCAATCCAGGAGGTGCCGCGCTCGGAGACTTCGTAGAAGGAGTAGAACTCGGCTTCCTTGCCGGCCGGGATCATCTGTGAGAACAGGCTGCGGCTGATGGCCTGCGAGCCGCCCATCACCAACGCGATGAAAGCGCCCAGGATGAAGAACTGCAGCACGCGGCTTTCACCGTACAGACCGCCATAGGTGTAGATCACCACGCCAGCCCAGATTACCAGACTGACGATGATCGATTCTTTGGCACCGATCCAGCCGGCCAGCTTGCCCCAGAACAGCGCGCCGAAGAAGGCCATGAATTGGATCATCAGGATTACCATCGTCAGGGTGCCGGTTTCAATGCCCAGCCCGCCGCGCAGGATGGGTGCCGCCGCAAAGGTGGCCGCCACGGCGATGACCGTCTGGATGCCGTCATTGTAGAGGAAGTAAGCCAGCAGGTAGCGCATGGTCTCGGGGAAGTTCTTCATCTCGCCGAGGGTGTGACGCAGCTGGGTGAAGCCGATGCTGACGTAATTCTGGCCCTGAGGCAGGCTGCGGTGCGCATGGCGCGGGCGCAGACGGGCCCAGGTAAAGAACGAGAAGCCCAGCCACCAGACCCCGGCCGAGGCCAGGTTGATGCGCACCGCCAGGCCGGTCGGTACGCCCAGCGCTTCGCGGAATTGGTAGAAAGCCAGGTTGAGCAGCAGCAGCAAACCACCACCCAGGTAACCCATCGCCCAACCGTAGGACGAGGTGCTGTCGCGTTTGTCCTCGCTGGCGATATCGGGCAGGTAGGAGTTATAAAAGACCATCGCCGCGCCAAAGGTCAGGTTGGCGATGATAAACAGCAAGCCGCCCAACCACCAGACCGGGCCGGTTACCGTAAACAGCAGGATCGTGGCCAGTGCGCCCAGTGTGGCGAAAATCTGCAGCATCTGCTTGCGCATGTGCGAGTAATCTGCAATCGCGCCCAGGATCGGCAGAAACAGCACCTGCATGCCGACCGAGAAGGATACGCAGTACGGCAGGAAGGAATCCGGCGCGATCGGGATCGAGCCCAGGCGGGCCATGCCATCCGGGAACTTGCTGGCGGCATCGGTGGCGAGCGAGGCCAGGTACGGCCCCAGGAAGACGGTCCCGACCGTGGTGCTGAAGGCGCTGTTGGCCCAGTCGTACATTCCCCACCCAAAAACCTCTCGTTTGTTGTTCATATCAATAGTGCCAGTAGCCTCAGTCATGATTCCTCCATAGATTTGGTTAATGTATTTTAACCCCACCGCCTCAATTTCGGTCCGCGACTTTGCGTCCAGGGGCTGCCATTTTTCAACATTGCTGATCAAAACAGTCCTCAACCAACCTATGCGCGACATTTTGATAGAATTTTCAAGTAAAATATGGATAAAATAACTCCATAATACTTTTCTTATTTTAACCAGCACGGAGCGAGAATGAAATTATCTGTAAATGGACAGCAGTATGAGGTGGATGGTAGCAGCGACCGGCCCTTGTTGTGGGTGCTGCGCGATGAACTGGGCCTGACCGGCACCAAGTTTGGTTGTGGTGTTGGCATCTGTGGCTCGTGCACGGTGCATATCGATGGCGCCGCCGCGCGCGCCTGCCTGACGCCGCTCTCCAGCCTGGCGGGCAAGCAGATCCGCACGCTCGAAGGCCTGGCGGAAACCAACCCGGATGGCTCTATCAAGCTGCACCCGGTCCAGGAAGCCTTTATTGAACTGCAGGTTCACCAGTGTGGTTACTGCATGAGCGGCCAGATGATGCAGGCGGCTGCCTTATTGGCCGAGAATCCCCACCCGAGCGAAGAAGAGATCGTCACCGCCATGGATCGCAACCTGTGCCGCTGCGGGGCATACCCGCGCATTCGCGCAGCGGTGGCCCTGGCCGCCGAAAAGGCAGGTGTTTGAGATGGCCGCTGACCCAAAGAAAAAACGAAAATTAACCCGCCGCGATTTCCTGGTGGTGGCCGGGCTGGCCGGTGGGCTGTACCTGGGTGTCAAACTGGTGGCCCTGCCTTTCGCCCAGCTCAAGCTGGCCGAATTCCTCGATTCAGCCGGTGGGCCGCCCGGCAGCATCGATGCCGTTCCGCTGACCTGGTTCGAGCTCAGCCCGGATGGCAAGGTGCGTGTATATATCCCCAAGGTCGAGATGGGCCAGGGCATTCATACTACCCTGGCACAGGCCGCCGCCGATGAGCTCGAAATCCCCTGGGAGGCCATCACAGTCCTCAACGCCGGCACCGGCAAGGGCCTGGATGACCCGGTCGGCACCTCGGCCAGCAATTCCACCTCTTCGTTGTACCCGGTCCTGCGCCAGGCCGGCGCGACCATGCGTGAGATGCTGCGCCTGGAAGGCGCCAAACTGCTCGGGCTGGAGCCACCCCAGGCCCAGGCCCTCGACGGTTTCGTCTCGGCCCGCAGCGGCGATGGCCCCAAAAAGAGCTACGGCGAGATCGCTTCGGCGGTCAAAGACTGGCAGGTGCCCGAAAAACTGCCCGCTCTCAAGCAGCCAGGCGAGTTCCGTTATATCGGTCAGCCCATGCCGCGTGTGGACCTGCTCGACAAGGTGCTTGGCAAGACCACCTTTGGCTTTGACGTGCGCGTGGATGGAATGCTGTACGGTGCGGTTGCCATGCCGCCGCGCATCGGTGCCACCATCAAGAGCGCCGCAGCCGGTGATGCCGCCGGCATGCCCGGCGTGGTCAGCGTGGTCATCCAGGCCGATTTCGTCGGTGTGGTCGCCCAGCGCCGTGACCAGGCCTGGAACGCGCTCGATGCGGTTCAAATCGAGTGGGACCAATCACAAACCTGGGACCAGGCCGCCATTGAGGGGCTGGTGCAGATTGGCAATGGCCGCGGCGTGACCGTTCAACAGGAAGGCAGCGTCGATAGTCACCAAACGGCCGGTGCGCTGGAAGCCGAGTATTACACCCCGATGGCGTTTCACGCTCACATGGAGCCGCAAAACGCGGCCGCCGATGTGCGCGCGGATGGAGCCACCGTTTGGGCCTCCACCCAGACCGCCGTGGGGGTGCGCCGCGCGGTGGCTTCGGCCATCGAGATGGATGAGCAGAAGGTGCTGGTGATCCCGACCTTTGTGGGTGGTGGTTTTGGCCAAAAGGTCAACTCGGTCCCGGCCGTGCAGGCTGCCCGTCTTTCGGCAGCGGTTGGCAAACCGGTCCACCTGGGCTACCGGCGCAGCGAGGACTTTCAGAATGGCTTTATCCGCCCGCCTTCCCGTTCACAGCTGCGTGCCACGGTCAACCCGAACGGGCTGATCGAAGCCATTGAGCACAAACAGGCCAGCGGTCAGGTCGCTTTTCCCTTCCTGCCGGTCTTTGTCAGCAAGGTGATGGGCGCGGATTTCGGCGCCTACCGCGGCGCTCAGATCCGCTATGGCGTGCCGCACAAGCGCGTGCAGGCCTGGCTGGCCGATCTGCCATTCAAGACCGGCTGGTGGCGTGGCCTCGGGTTGCTGCCCAACCTGTTCGCGATCGAGTCCTTCATGGACGAGTTAGCCGCTTCCATTAATATGGACCCCTTTGATTTCCGCCTGCTCAACCTGCCGGTCGATGAAGACGGCGCGCGCATGCGCAAGGTGCTCGAAGCGATGCGGGTCAGCTCGGGCTGGGGCAGCCCTGTGCCCGAAGGACGCGCGCGCGGCATGGCGCTCAGTTACGATGTCAAGACCATTGTTGGCTGCGTGGCCGAGGTCTCGCTGAGCGGCAAGAAAATCCGTGTGCAGCGCCTCTCGGCGGTGGTGGATGCCGGTTTCGTGGTCAACCCCAACGGAGCCCGCGCCCAGGTGGAAGGCGGCATGAACATGGCGCTCAGCTCGGCCCTGTTGGAAGAAACGCTCATCAAGGATGGCGCGCTGGCACCTGCCAATTTCGGTGCCTACCAGTTCCTGAACAACTCGGCCGCGCCAGAGGTAACGGTTGAGCTGCTGCAAAGTGGCACCGAACCGCTCGGCCTGGGTGAGCCGCCGCTCGGCCCGGTTGCGCCGGCGGTGGCCAATGCTGTATTCGCCCTCACTGGTCAACGCCTGCGGCGCCTGCCGCTCAAGCTGGCTTAAACCTGGCAGTGCCTGAAACGGTTATATTCACAGGTGGAGCGTGGGCAATTTTGCTCGTACTCCACCTGTGACTTTTTTGTGAAAAGACGTCCGCCCGTTGCTTGAAGGTGTAAAATACTGTTGCTGCAAATTGGGTCGACCAGGGGCGGCGCACCCCAAAAAGGTCAGCGGGGCTGCCTTGCACGCTGCTGGCTGAAGTTTCACTTTCTTTGTTTTGATCCTGTTATGTGTTTGTATTGATTCGGTTGGTGTGCCTGTGTTAATATCAGGCTGGATGAAATAATATGCCTCAACCTGTCTTCTCTCTTGATTTCGGCGAACATACTCACCTGGCCCCCGGCAAATTGCTGGAGACTGTACTGGCCTACCAACGCGAACGCCGCACCGGGCTGCTGCAAATCAGCAGCAGCGGGCCTGGCGTGCTGATCCTGGTTTATGTGCGTGGGCAGCTGGTAACCGTCTACCTGTGCAACGACACCGTCACCCGCCTGGATCCATCCGCCTGGCTCGAATCGGTTCTTCCGACCAGCCCGGCGATATCACTGCGCATGCTGGCGCTCACCCCTCAAGACCTGCGGCTTTACAAGATACTGGTGGAACAAAGCGGGGATAAACGCATCAGCAGTAACGGAAATTCCAATATTGACCAACAATTTACCGAATGGCTCCAGCACCCGGTGCTGGCCTTGGCGCGTGTGCGATGGCGTGAAGCTGGCGCATTGGTGCTCTTCCCGGGCCAGGGCGCACAGCCAGAGTATTCGCTGGTCATCACCCCCAGCCAGATATTGCATTCCACCGGCGGCATCCAGGGCGTCACCAGCCGTACCGAGGCCCTCCGCGCGCTCAGCCTGTACAGTAGTGAACCGGGCAGCCCGGCCTGGCAGGAATACCTGCTGCACCAGGCCTTTGCCGGGCTGGTCTCAGGCTTGCTAGGGAAATTTGAAAAACTGGTTGGGCGCATGATCCTCAACCAGGTTGTCAGGGATGTAAATTTCAAGGCGGCCGCCAACGATTGGAATGTCAGCCTGACAGCTTCTAGCGCCAATGACCAGGCGCTCTTCTCCAGTCCGGGTCAGGCTGCCCAGGCTTATACAGCCTTGCTGGATGTGATCTTGCAGCAATTTGAAAATGTGTTGGGCAGCGCCATCCTCGCCATGCTGGTGCGCGAGGCGATTTTGCGCCTGCCGGGACAGGTACGTCAGGTCATCTCTGAATTTCAGTTAGTGGGTGGGCTTTCAGTGCTGGATGACCGCCAGGTGCCGACCGGCGCCTGATTTCTTCTTGAGTACAGTTACGTGCCGGGCTGTTAAAGCCCCCGGCGCGAATACTGTGCAGCAGTACTCGCGCCGGTTCTGACAAAAACCACCTGGGCCCCCACCCATTTTGACCAAAACAGACCCCCAAACCTTTGTTTTGCAGTGGCTTCTGGTCAT
>CAIVSQ010000093.1 GCA_903908605.1 uncultured Anaerolineae bacterium | reverse complement strand
TCTTGCAGCGCGTGCAGGGTTACCGCGCTGCCAATGCCTTTGCCACGTGCCTCCGCGAGGGTGGCGACGTTGTAAATGCCCACCACGCCCGCCCCATAAAAAGCGCTAATACACGCGACCGGCACCCCAACCAACCAGCCCAGGTAATTTGGGTTGTTATCCGTCAATCCCAAACCGTGCATCATGTCATATGCCTGCGGACGGCAGTCACGCGGGAATTCATACACATCGTTGACCAGCCAGGCGAATTCGCGTAGCTCATCTTCGTTTTCGACGAGCCTGATTTCAAAGCCAGCGATGGCTGGCAGGCTGGCAGGAAGACGATCCAGCACCACACCCATCCCAGGTGGCCCGTCAAAATACTGAAAACCGCGCCCCAGCAGCAGCTCGTCCCAACCGGTCCGCTCCACGCCATTGTCCAGCCAGAAGCTGAATTCTGGGCAGCCCTTGGCGCTGAAATAGCCCAGGGCGTCATCCACCAGGCCAATATCTTCTGGCTGCGCAGCGCGCGGGCACAGCACCCCATTGAACCAGTTATGCGGCAGCGCATTGTACCAACGGCAAAAACCATCCGGCAAGTGTTTAAACTCGGCCGTGCTGGAATATTCGAACATGCCGAACATCTCCAACAGGTTTTCGCGGTTGGCTGTCGCCAGCGCGCTGGGGCTGAAATCAGTCAGGAATATTTCCATGGCTTCCTTTTTATGGGCTGTGCTCAACGCAGGGAATGGGTGCGGCTGGGACCGTCACAGGTTAACTATAGCCTACTTTTTACCGTAATACAACCGTCGGATTGAAAAACAGGACTGGTTACCCTTATACGAAAACATCGAGACACTGAAACCCAGAGAATTTGTTGATAAATTCTTGGTCTGAAGCCACTTCAGCCAGCAATCTCTCTCAGTGAAAAAAATAATATTCACTGGTCAATCCCAGACCAGATTCCGGAAAATTGGTTGGTTGGACGCGCCTGTGGATTTCCCTTACAATATTCGGGCAATCAGGTCAATCTATACACAAAAACAGCCGCGCCCAGGTGTAAAGGGCGCGGCTGCAACTTCATCTGGCTTGCAAAATTTGGCTTACTTGCGGCTGAGCTGGTCGATCAGGAATTTCCCATCGTAAATAAATGTTTTTTCTTTGAATTCGTAGTGGTAAAAGGTCGCCCAGATCTGTTCACGGATGGCGTGCTTGTCACATTTGCTGAGCTGGTCGATCGGCAGGTAGCCAGTGAACTCCATGATCATATAATCTTTGGTTGGAATGTATTCAAAGGTTTTAATCTTCAGGTTGGTGTTCCACAGGCCATTATAGTAGGTGATGAAGATCGGTTGCCCGATGCCAAACAACATGTTCAAGGCGATCTGGACATCCTTGACCTTATCGCCGGTGCGCTGGCGCTTGGAAATGATCGGCATCAGCTTGATGTCACCGCAAGCATCCTTGCGGCCTTTCTCAGGTTGAATGACGTAGAAGACGATACGCTGCTTCATCATTTGGCTGTAAGTTAGCGTGGGGGTGGCGCTCGGGATGGGTGTCTCTGTTTCGGTGGCATGCGGCCATGGCGTTTGAGTGGCGGCTTCCGTCGCTGTTGCCGTGGCAGGCACCGCTGTGGCGCTGGCTGGGACGGGTGTTGCGCTGGGGGCGACCGTCTCACTGGGGGCGCTGACAGGGGTGGCGCTGGCTTGCTCGGGCGCGGCGGCCGGGGAGCAGGCACCCAGCACCAGCGCAAGGCAGGCCAGCAGGGTCAATATGGTCATGGTTGATGAGGATTGCTTTTTCATTTATTTTCCTATTCTGTTTTTCCAACCAGGCTGCCTACCCGGCTGGCGGCTGTGATGTTCAGGTCTGCCCGTTGCCCAGGCGCGGATCCTTGCGGCGGCTGTGGGCGCTGTAGAAGCGATCTGGATCGGCACGGAAGGCCTCCAGGCAGAACTCGGTGCAAAAATATATTATTCGTCCCTGGTATTCGGCAGGGTAATAGTTTTCAGCTGCTATGGTCATAACGCGCCCACAGACCAGGCTGGCGGGCGGTTGAACCGGCCTGGGGAAGGGCTGCTTTTCTGCGGGCATGCTCACCTTTGAGCCGGCGTTTAGTGCAGCTCGGCGATGAAAACCTCAAACGCGCCGAGGTGAATTTCCTTCAGGTTTTCCTCACTCTTCGAGCGCCCTGCGCTGGAGAAGAGGGTGTGCGCGTTTTTGTAAGGCAGGTCAGAAAAATCCAGCGCCTGGCGGTTTTTCGAGAAGCTCAATACCACCAGTACCGTTTGGTTGGCCGTTTGGCGCAGGATGGTAAGGTATTCATTATTGTCTTCATGCAGGAAGGTCTGCTCGCCTTCGATCAGCGCCGGGCTGTTCTTGCGCACACGCAGCAGACGCTTGTAAAAATTCAGCAGGGAGATTGGGTCACTCTGCTGGTCACGCACGTTGATTCCATCGGCATAGTTGGGGTTGACCGGCAGCCAGGTCTGCACATCGGCCGGGCTGAAACCAGCGTTGGCCGTGTTGGACCACTGGGTGGGGGTGCGGTTGCGGTCACGTGAAAAAGCCCCGGCACGCCGGGCGGCTTCTTGCGGATCGATACCCAGTTCATGAATCATCCGTTCGTAATACCAGGGGGCAATGGTATCACGCAGTTTGGCTGGGTCAGTGATGATCAGGTCGGTCATGCCGATTTCCTCCCCGTTATACAGGAAGGGCGTACCGCGCAGGCTGAGCAGCAGTGCCAGTGAAAGGCGGGCCCGTTCGGCGTCGTGCGTGCCATCGCCAAAGCGGGTGTAAACACGTTGGCTGTCGTGATTGCCAAGTGGGTTGCAGGCCCAGGCATCGGCCGATATTTTGGCCAGTTCCGCCTGGCGGGCGTGCTGGTTGGCGCGCACCCATTCCGGGCTGAGTGGTCCATCGGAGCGCATCAGCGGGAAGTTGAAGACCATGTGCAGTTCATCGCTGCCGTTGCCCATGTATTCAACATTGTCATCTTCAGCCACCAGCACGCGGTCACCGGGGTATTCGTCCAGTATGCTGCGCAGCTTTTTCATCAGCTCATGCACGCCGGGCTGAGAATGCTGGTATTTGAACATTTCCTCCCAATATTCCGAGACGGCCTTTTTTTCCTCTGGAGTGCTGGCGATGTCGCTCTTATGGCGCAGGGTAGCCAAACCAAATGGCAGGCTGTGCGGGGTCAGCGCCGGGTCTTCAAAGATGGTGCCAATCGCATCCAGACGGTAACCATCCACGCCCAGGTCCAGCCAGAAGCGCACAGCATCCCACATGGCCTGTTCAACAGCCGGGTTGTGCCAGTTCAGGTCGGGCTGTTGGCGCATGAAGTAGTGATAGTAATACTGGTTGCGCTCGGGCGAATAGGTCCAGGCGTCGCCATCAAAGCACGACTGCCAGTTGTTGGGAGGCGTATCGGCCCACACGTACCAATCGGCCTTGGGGTTGTCGCGGCTGGACTTCGATTCAATGAACCAGGGATGTTCATCCGAGGTGTGGTTGGCGACCAGGTCAAGGATGACTTTCAGGTCGCGTGAGTGAGCTTCGTGCATAAAGGTTTTGAAGTCTTCCAGGCTGCCATATTCTGGCGCGACACCGCAGTAATCGGAAACATCGTAACCACAGTCCCAGTTGGGCGAGGGAAAGTGTGGCGAGAGCCACAGGGCATCCACACCCAGGTCTTTAAGATAATCGAGCTTCTCAATCATCCCTTTAAAGTCACCGATGCCATCGCCATTGCCATCAGCGAAGGAGCGGGGATAGATTTGGTAAAAAACTGCTTTTTGCCACCAGGTAAATGCCATTCAAACCTCCATAAATTTCAATGCATTTTAACCGAGAAATGCCGGAATGGAGGATGAGATGCGGGTGAAATAACGGTTTTGATGCTGGCTGAGGATGCATACAGGCTGGCATGCACTCATCCGAGCCCTCTCTTTTCACACAAAAGCCTGAACCGTTGTACAATTTGCCCGCGTAAAAATCATCCTCTGCCGCAGGCTGGGATGGACAAATTGTACCGGGAGACTTGCCTTGAGAAAAATACTACCGTATATCTTGTTATTTGTAGGGGTTATATTACTGGGTGCCGCTGGATTTTATGGCTGGCATACATCCGGTGGGCCCAAGGTTGAAGCGCCCGCCAGCCTGGCCGGGTTGGCCCTCACCAGCACCCAGTCGGGCCAGGCTGCCATTGCCACCATCCAGCAGCTGCATGGCCAGGAGCTTAAGCTGACTTCAGGCCTGATGGTGGCCTACGGTCAGGATAGCCAGGCTACCATGTGGGTGGCTGGAACCGCTTCTGAATCTGAAGCGGCCAATATGATCGGCGGCATGGAGACCAAGATAGCCGCCGGTGGCACGCCTTTTTCGCCGATGGGGGTTTTTAAGTTCCAGAACCGCGATGTTTACTTGCTCGAAGGGCAGGGTCTGACGCATTTTTACGTACAAAACGGCAGCCGTGTTTTCTGGCTTTCGATCTCCAGCGATCTGGCCGAACAGGCTATGAAGGAACTACTGGCTTTTTACCCCTAGGTCACGTTCATTCTTCGGCCAGGCGCCCGATCACACGCACGCACGGATTTTGGAAGACGATCTGTCCGTGCGGCGCATCAGGAAGCTCGGAGGTCAGGTCCTGGCCGGGGAAGTGTAGGTTCTCATGCATATCTTTGCGCCAGCGCGGGCAGTCGCTGACGTCATAAACCACACCCTGGTGGGCGATCCACTTGGGCGTGCCGCGGTCGCCGTTATTGCGGCGCAGCTTGAGCGGACTGATGATCACATCGGGGATTTCCATCGTAATTCACATCTCCAGGACGGGGGAATAAGGCATAAACGGCAAAAATGGCGCAGCCAATTGGCAGCACCTGGTTTCCCCTATCCCTCCCTCGCCATCCGGGCAAGTCAGCACTTGGTAGTAACAATAACGATGCGCAATACGCTTGTCAATATACTGGGCGTACGCTGTAGAAATTGAGGGATTGAACCTCAGATGCTGCCCCGGGCATCAGCCGGTTCCAACAATTGCCCCTGTTGGAGAAGGGTTGTGCTCGCCCAGGCCTGGATGGCTACCAACATTCAATTGTTAAAGCAAATCGGTCTTCCAGTTCAGCTCTTGGATGCGTGTATCCAGTTCGCGGTGCTGCCTGGCCAGTTCGTCCACTCTTGCCTGTGTTTCGCTCACGCTGACGGTGCTGTAAAAGCGTACTTCGCTCTTGGTGCGATAATCCTGGGTGAAGGCAGCCGCATCGGCCAGGTTGCGGTAGATTTCATTCTTACTGGCCAGCAAGTCACGGGTGGCAATTGCATCGGCAATGCTCACGCCAGCTTCCAGCTCGGTGGCGCAGTTGGTGCGGTTGATGCGTTGAATCATGCTCTCCAGATCGCGTGCCACGCCTTCCAGCTCGGCGATCAACGCCTTCGGGTCTTCGGCGGGTTGGTCACCCTCCTGCGCGCGTGCGTTGCGCTGCAAGCGCATACGCAGCTGCTGCATCCGTTTGTTCAGATCGGCTCGCAAAGCGAGTGCTTCGGCAAGTTTCATGCTCATTCTCCCTTATGGTTTTTGTTCGTACAGCACCTGGTGCCTTGGCAAGTGCCAGGGGTGTTTCCCTGTTCGGGTAATTATACACCAGCGCTATCCTGGTGTACTTCACGCAGTGCTCACTTTTGGCGGGGTTATTAGTTTTTCGCGTAGTCAGTATTCTGGAAGAGAAAGGTTCAGGATTGCGCCGGCAGCCTTGAAAATACGCTTGATCGCCGGCTGCCCGAATAGCCCGACCAAGCCCGGCTGAAATTCGGGTATGATTAAAGTGATCCTCTTCTCGTTGGTCTGACAAAGAAAAAGGAACCTGCCTTGGCCCTGCGAAAACTCTCCTCCCGTCCGGTGTTGGTCAGTGCGCTTGTGCTGATGCTGGCAGTACTGGCTTTCTCAATTTACCTGGTTATCCTGGCAAGCAGGCCGACCGTCGTGGTGAAGTACGTTGTCACTGGCAATTCGCCTGCCGCACGCATTGTCTACAAGAACGCCAACGGCGCGGCTAATTCGCACGAGCTGAATTTGCCATTTGAACAGGTGATGATCTTAAAACGTGGCATGCTGGCCAGTGTCATCGCCTATCCGCTCGATTAACCGGTACGGTGCAGTGCAAAATCCTGGTGAATGGTTTCCCTCTCGTTTCCGCCAGGGCCACCAACCAACCCGCCGCATGCGAGATACTGGTGCGCTGATTACCGACCTTGTTCATGCGCTGTTCTTATGAGTTGCCGCGCCATGTCTCGAGCGTGGATGTGGGATCTCGACTTGCAAGATCATGCCGCCCTCGGTGTGGTTTTGCATACTCAGATGCCCGCCCAGCAATGCCACCCGTTCGCTGATGCCCAACAGGCCATAATGTTTTTTCGATGCAAGTGATGACAGGCTAAAATCCTTCGGCAAACCAATCCCATCATCAATGATCGAAATCAAAATCGTCCTTGAGGTGGATTGTTTTAACAGCACCATGACCGATTTTGCGTGCGCATGTTTCGTAATATTTCGCAAGCTTTCTTGAATGATACGGAAGATGGTTAATTCGGTTGATTCGGGCAGCCTGCCCAGTTTTTGATCCAGCTCACGTGAAACTTTTATTTGTGTTCTCTGGGACCATTCGTTTGTAAATGAAATGATAGCCGACCCCAGTCCCAGGCTGTCAATGGTTGGTGGGCGTAGGTCGCTGCAAATCTTGCGCAATTCTTCGATCAGGTTTCTGACCTCATAGCGAATATTGCGGATTTTCTCCTTGGCCGGCGAGGCATCCAGCTCGTTGGTTTCAATATTTTCCAGCTGGTAATTTAACCGCAACAGGTCCTGGATGGTTTGATCGTGCAATTCCCGGGCGAGTGACTTTCTTTCATCTTCACGTTTGGAGAGCAACCGTCGGTGTGCATCCTGAAGCGCCTGGTTGGCTTTATCCAGGGCCAACACCTGCTCGTTCAACTGGATCAATAATTCCTTGTTGAGCGAGTCGCGTGCTTCGAGATCTCTTTTTAATTGAATTTGGTTGTCTCGAAGAACTTCTGCCCTTTCACGCGCGCGATAAAAACTATCCAGGGCCCAAATGATCGGAGTGATTTGCTGCTGGTCAGTGGTTCCGACCAGGTCGGCCACCAGCGTCTCACGGTTGACGTCATCGGTGCGGTAACTGGAGACAATGCTGCCTTCACGTAATACCTTGATTCGATCGGTGACCGAAAACAGGTGGTCCAGGTTGTTGCTGCTGAAAATGATCGCCCGGCCCTGCGCCTGCCACTCCTGAATCATTGCCAGCAATTTTTGTTGGTGACGATAGCCAAGCAGGGCGGCAGTATCGTCAACCATGATCAGGTTGGCTGGTTTGATCATCACCCGTGCAATGGATAGTAATTGCCGAAATTCAATTGACAGGCCTTTTACATTATCGTGAAGCGAGGCGACTGACACATCCAGTTGATCCAGGATTTCGGTTGCAATCTCATCCATCTGGCGTTGGGGGAATAACAATTTGTTGTGGACCCATTTCGGCCAGGCCAATTCATTCCCAAGGAAGATATTGCTGCAAATATCCAGGCTCTCCACAATCCTGGGTTCCTGGTGAATTACTTCAAAGCCCATCTTGCGAGAGATAAACGGCCATTTAATTCGTTTCCCCATGAAAAACATTTCACCAGAATCGGGCGATTGGATACCCGCCAGGATGGAGGCTAAAACAGTTTTCCCGGCTCCGCCCCAGCCAGCCAGCCCGAGA
>CAIVSQ010000092.1 GCA_903908605.1 uncultured Anaerolineae bacterium | reverse complement strand
TCTGCTTCAGGTGCGGTTGCGTACCATCCCCGAGCAGTATCGTTATCATGAGTACCGGTGTAAGCCACACAATTGGTTTTGTACATGTGCGGCAAAAATAAATTGTCGGGACCTGAAAAACCAAATTGAAAGATCTTCATTCCTGGTAAATTAAATTTATCGCGCAGCTCAAACACATCGGGGGTAATCTCCCCTAAATCTTCGGCAATAATTGGTAATTCACCCAGAGCGGCACGAATAGCTAGGAACAGTTTCTCGCCTGGTCCGGGCACCCAACGACCGTTTTCGGCCGTAGTAGCATCGCCAGGAATTTCCCAATACCCGGCAAATCCTCGAAAATGATCTATTCTAACAATGTCGACAATACTTAAAGTAGATTTTATTCTATCGATCCACCATGAGTAACCTGTCTTTTCATGTTTTTTCCAATCATATAACGGGTTTCCCCAAAGCTGTCCGGTAGGAGAAAAATAATCCGGGGGAACACCTGCAACGACCGTAGGAACACCCTTCTCATCCAGGTAAAACAAATCTGGGTGCGACCAGGCATCAGAAGAATCCATGGCAACAAAAATTGGAATATCACCAATAATCTGGATACCTTTTTTGTGAACGTAGGTTTTGAGGGAATTCCATTGGCGAAAGAAGAGAAACTGCCGAAATTTCTGACGAATAATTTCGGGTTGGTACTTTTGGGTTGCCTTTTTTAGCGCAGCTATTTCACGATTTCGCAGGTCATCGGGCCATTTATTCCAGGCGGAACCGCCGTTGGCATCTTTGAGCGCCATGAATAATGCAAAATCATCCAGCCAAAATGAGTTTTCCGAACAGAAATCATCAAATTCTTTGTGAATAGCTGCTCGCTTGTTGGTTTCAAAGGTTACAAACGCTTTATCAAGCAACCCAGGCTTCCAGAGGTAAAGTCCACCGAAGTCCACCCGCGAGGGATTCCAAGCCGGCATATCATCCAAATCAGCTTGCGTTAGCAACCCGTCCTTTACCAATTCTTCTGGACTGACAAGATAAGGATTACCTGCAAATGCAGAAAAACACTGATACGGAGAATCACCATATCCAGTTGGCCCTAAAGGTAATACCTGCCATAGATTGCAGCCTGAATCGGCTAAAAAATCGATAAACTTATATGCTTCTTGTCCGAGATCCCCCACCCCATAAGAACCCGGCAAACAAGTCGGATGTAATAGGATACCCGAACTTCGCTTAAATGTCATATTGCCCTCGCATAATTGATTGCATAATTTTTTTATGCCCAAAATTCAACATCATATTTCGATAACCGTTTTTTCGCGTGTAAAAACTAAATACAGGATGTATTTTACAACAAAACAAGGTGTTTCTTAACTTATTGCAGAATAACAGCATCGAATTCACCTTGAATATCATTATCGATTTTTATATATTCATGTCCGGTAATAATCGCGTTCAGTTGGGATGCATCTTGAAGCAACAAAATATCTTTGTTCACCCATAGGATTCTTGTCACCGTTGGGTTGGATCCAATTGATAGTAAACTTCCATCCATTGCGTTCCATTGCACAGAAGCGCCGTCTATTGAAAATATGAACCGGTCTGATTCTGGCGACCAGCCAAGTAATTTCAGTTGAGAAGATCCGCTTTGGATAATTTTTTTATCGGTTGTACTGGCATCGATTATATGTAATTCATTTTGGGCGTTGTTCAATTTCACATACACGAGATACATCCCATTGGGTGAAATATAAGCATCTTGCATATTCGCAGATGTGGTGCTAAATTCGGCTAATTGGGCAGGTATTTCCCCTTTTGCAGTGAAATACATATAACGATGCATATCTGACCGTAAAGCGGGTAAAACTGTATAAAAACCATATCCAGAGTTAATCCAAGTAATCGGTGGAATATCTAGGTTACTTTTTGGTGTAAAGGTAAATAATTCCCTGGACTGTTTATTGACTGGATCGAATAACAATATTTTTCCTGGTCTGGACAAAACAAGAAATGAATTCACCGGGTTTTCAACAAAATACCCACCACTTCCTGAATCCAATAATTGTTCTACTGACCGAGATTTAAGACTAATTCTATAAAAATCGTATTGGGGCTCTCCATTAATTGTTTTTGTCGAAAAATATATAAAATCTCCAGTTTTGCTAAAAATAAATTGCCACGGGGTAAAACCTGTTTTTGAAAACAACATGGCAGGTTGGTTATCTTCCAGGCTACAAATCCATAAACCATCATGCCTAACAAAAACGAATTTATCACCACTTGGTGATAAATTCGGCCTGGTATCGTTACCCCCATTCGTCATCTGCTCAGCAATATTGGTTTTGTACAACCATATGCTTCCAGCTTTTTCATATGCAATCACAACTCTTTCTAGTAACTTTTTCCCATCGTCAGGATTCTGGCTTGGCGCAATATTCATCTGGGTGGACAGGCTGGATGCTTGAGGTGAAGTGCTGGTTGGTGCTGCTGGTCGAAACGCAGGGAAATTCTCGGCAGGTAACTGAGTACTGAACCTGCCAGGGCTGCAAGATGAAATTAATAGGCATGCAAAAGCAAACAAGAAAAAATATTTCGACATATCAATTCAATTTTATTATGACTTAAGGAAAATGAAAACGCCCTCAAAATATTGAGGGCGTTTTTTTGGGCGGCTGATGGGTTTCGAACCCACAACATCCACATCCACAGTGTGGCGCTCTGCCATTGAGCTACAGCCGCCATTTTTTACAGCCGGCAGATTATATCACTAGGATCAATCATTTTCAAGGATATTTCGTAT
>CAIVSQ010000091.1 GCA_903908605.1 uncultured Anaerolineae bacterium | reverse complement strand
CGAGCTTGGCTCCTCCAACACCTCCCGCGAGGGCAACTATTTTCATCGCGCTCCAGTGGTCAGAAAAATTTTAGTACTTCTTCGATTGGTTTCATCTTTTTGTCTTTGGGCAATTCCGCAGCAAAGCCAAGAAAAAACATGGCTTGCGGTTCCCAAGTTTCTGGGAGGTGCAGTGCGTATTTTACTGCTTTTGGGGCAAAGAGTGGGCTGCAAACCCATACGGTATCCAGACCTTCTGCCCTGGCTGCCAGTTGTAAATAAGTACCAGCCGCAGCTGTTGATTGCGTTGCCATAATTCTTTCTGCAGCCATTCGAGCGTCGTTTTCATTTTCATAATAATCCATTTCGCTCATGTCCATGCTCATAATAATTATGACAGGCGCGTTATTCATTCTGGATTTTGATCGCAAGATTCTTGCTTCTACTTCTTTGGGATCCAAACCATCCCGTTTGAGATCTTCCATAAAATCAGCTGTTAGCAAATCTATCAGCCGGGTTTTGATTTCTGCGGTGACTATAACCGCAAACCTCCATGGCTGTCGATTGTGTGCAGATGGCGCGTGAGTAGCCGTAATGATGATCTTCGTTACGATATCTGGATCAATGGCTGAATTAGAAAAACGGCGAATGGATCGACGGGACCGTAGAAATTGATGTAATTCCATTACCCCATGGCCTGAGATTTTTGAATTTGTATTTTGTAAATAACCCGCGGTTGATCAGGGTTATGTCGATCGTAAACCGGCGTGCCGCGGTATTTTTGATTCAAAATATCGATGTGCTCTTCCGCTCCTTCAGATTGGACCAGAACCACCATGCCGCGAACTTGCAGATAGCGATACGGGTTTCGCGGATCGGCAATGACGAGTGCAACGCTTGGTCGGGAGCGCATATTTTTATCTTTAACTCGCCCAGCAGCTGAATTTACAACTATCAAATCGCCATCCATATTAAACCAAACAGGGGTTACTTGTGGGGTGCCATCATTCATGGAAGTAGCGAGATATGCAAACGCTTTTGTTTCATCGAGCAGTAAATCAGAATGAGAAGAAGGAATGTTCATAATAATATATTTTTTCCTGGACGAATTTTAATCTTGTTTTATTGAATTGGTAATCCGTTAACGAAACATGTCTTGGTCTCGTGGTCGAATTAGTTCTGACATGCTTGAATTACGCAGTGGATAAGGGAACCCGCGTACATGAACAGCGGGAATCCCTTCCGAAGCCTGACCCATAACCAAGGATGCGGCAGCAGCAAGTTCATCCGCGGTAGCTACTACGGTTATTTGCAATGTATAACCAAACAAGTCTTTCCATCCGCGTTCGTCCACAAGCCCAGGTACGCCAGCGTAACCTATGGCGACGCCAACCGTCCCCATACGCCAGGCACGTCCGTGCGAATCGATGATCATTACACCTATTTGTTTTCCGCTTGCCTTTTCCAACTTTGTCCTTATATCCAAAGCTGATTGATCTGGATTGTTCGGCAATAGTAAAACCCAGTCTTCGGTTGCTGATCCATCTCCTGCTACATTGGAGTGATCGATGCCAGCATTGGCGCACACGAATCCTAACCTGTGCTCAACAATGACAGATCCCATTCTTGTTCGCAGTATTTCATTACTTTCGCGGAGAATTAATTCTGCTAATCGGGGGTCTTTACCTGATTTTTCAGATAGCGCAACGGCTTCTGCGGAAGGTTGGACAGTCGCAAGATTGACCAGCTGGTTTTCAGATTTACTGACAATTTTTTGTGCCAGCACAATGATATCGCCATTGTCTAAAGCTAAATCGGACGCGTTGAGGGCATTCAATATCATCCCGGCGAGGTCATCGCCGGGTTTGATTAATGGAATGTTTTTTAAGGCTGTAATTGAAAGTGTCATGAATTTCAGGCCACGAATCTGGCGTTCTAGGATTTGTGTACGCCTGTAATTTTTATTCCGGCATGCGTTGATCCATATTGCTTGTTAATGTAAATTAACAGACTGGTTAATCCTTCAACAACAACGGAATTTTCAATCGGACCTGCGTCCCAGCCGACCAGACCTGCATCTTCAACAAGTTGGATGACCTTCAACCTGGCCTCCTTCGATGATCCAGTCACCAATACGTCACATGGAACTTCCTCGCCGAACATGAGGTGTTCGTACGAAATGCTTTGGAATGCGTCCACCACTTCGACACCCTCGCCTAATAATTGGCGCGCTTCTTGAGCAGCAGAACCCGCCGGCGGCATTTGTACTTTGGTTACCTTGGGTGGTACCAAAGGTACGGTTACATCCACCAAGATTTTGCCTTGCAGAGCTTCTTTTACAGTCTCGAGTGTGGAAATATGAGCAGAATGGGGTACAGTCAAGATGACCAGATTTGCCTTTATCGCGGCAGTTAGATTATCAAGACCTTCAATGGAGTTTCCGCCTAACATTTGATTTAATTCGGTAGCTGCGACCTTGGCTTTTTCGCTGTCCCTTGATCCAATGATCACTGTGTAGCCTGCCTTTGCCCACCGGTAAGCCAGTCCTTTACCTTCTTTTCCAGTTCCACCTAGTACAGCCAGGGTTTCTTTTTGTTCAGACATAACCATTCCTCTTCGAATTTTAATTGATCTTGAATAATCAGTGAAATAATTCCACCATAGCGAGAATCGTCGTGTGATTTCCTTGAAACGGCTCTCAACATGTTTGTGAAATCAATTATTTTGTTAGAATTTCTCGTTATATCGTTTCCAGACTTTTTCCGAAAGTTCTCTGGACTTTGCAGCGATGGCTTTTTCGTCCAGAGTTGTAAGTTGTCGGTTTCGCATTAATACCTGGCCGTTTACAATCGTTGTTGTGACCATGCTGTCCCTAAATCCGAACAAGATGTGCCAGGGTAAATTTCCGCTAGACATGGGAGTCGGCGGGTCGTAGTCCACGAATATGATGTCTGCAGCAGCACCTGATTTTAAGACGCCAAGGTCGGTATGAAATAAATCATTTGCCAACGCGGTATTATTATTGATCGCCATGTCCACAACGGAATAACCTCCCATGTGCCGGGGGTCCCCATTGTTGAGCTTATGGACAAGATAAGCAGCTTTCCATTCTTCCCACATGGCATTTGAGAATCCATCATTCCCTAAACAGACTTTAACACCCATTTCCATCATTTTTTCCACCGGTGAGACACCGACCGCATTGTTCATATTCGATCGCGGTTGATGAGTAACCCAGGTACCGGTTTCAGCAAGGGTCTCAATTTCAGAATTATCTACATGAATACAATGAGCCGCAATACTGTGAGGTCCCAAAATCTGGTGTCTATTGAGCCAATGGATAGGGTTAAGGCCAAACTTGTTGTTGATTGTTAATCCGTCATCCTTGCTTTCTGATACATGAATATGAAACCCAACCTCTTCTCCGACTGATTCACGGCACTTATCCAGTGTTTCACTGGAAAGGGTTAATGGGGCATGTAAACCGAAAGTTGCCGCCAGGGTGGGATTATTGTTTTGGGCCAGGGATTTTATGAATCGTGCGTTTTCTACAATTCCTTCACTGGCTTTTTCCGGACCATCCCGATCGGTTACTTCATAGCATAATGCCGCTCTAACACCAGAAGAT
>CAIVSQ010000090.1 GCA_903908605.1 uncultured Anaerolineae bacterium | reverse complement strand
TCGGATTACAGATGATGGAAATGACGGGAACCCTTCGGTTGCAGAGCTTATTTACACCATTCTTGCGATCCGATTACAAATCAAGTCGATTAAAGAGTTCCTTGCAAAAGTTTTGGATGCGCGAGATTCGCAGTCTCACGCTCTGGAGATATGGTCGCAACAAATAGAAAAAGCGCAACAAACCAGCGTGGAAAACGATGCCGGTGAACAACCGATAAAATACTTAAATCGCGCTTATGTATATCGACGCAACAAATCCATTATCAACATCAAAGAAATATCGCGCTATCAATTTCCGGCCAACAATTTGATCGACCAATCTTTCAGAGAGGTATCGATTGGTAGTACCGCGATTATTACTTCCCCTGAAGATAGAGTACTTTCGATGTTGTCCACGAATAGCAATGTTATCTTTCTGATATCCGCCACAGGTGGCGTTTTTGGAGATTTGAGCACAAGTTACGATATGTATTATTTGCAAGATAGTTTGAGGGATACACGGGGGAATAGTTCGTTTGAAACCATGAGCGAAGATGAAATGCGCCTAAGCGAAGAAATCCGGGCGCGAAGACAATCGGACCGCCAAATTACAACGCATTTCTTTTCGCAAGACCAAAATACACGTCCGAACGTGAAAACTCGTGAGGTTTTAGATGTATTTGAAAAACAGATTTTGAAAGAGTTTATTCAAAGTCGTGGGACAAATAGTTGGACAGGGCTTGGGATATACAAAACGCAGGAACTATATAATTTTGTTTCGTTTTTGTTTTACCTGTTTGAAGACGATGAGATTCGGGAAATCATTGCTTTTACTCAAACCCTACGATGGGTAAAACAACTCGTCAGTGATTGCGCCCGGATACATCACGGCAATTTTATTTTTGAACAATCGCCGGATCATCCTAATATATTCATTGTGCAGTTACGACACTCCAAATACCGCAGTAGTCTGAAGGTAAAGTTAATTCTTTACGAAGCCTCCTTCAATAACCAGTATGAGAACAAAAGCTTGCAAAGAACATATCTGGATGAACTGGTTCAGAAAGATGATGAAAAGATATTTTTTGTTTCCGCCTATCAATCTGCATCAAAAGGATTAAACCCGGTCATTCGTACAAACAATGGCGAAAAAGATTTCGATTCCATTGCCCTACTCATGGACAGTTATTACACAGTCATGGGGCCAACGTTATATAAAGCCAGGGACTCGGGCAAGGAGGTAACCGCCTATCATTTTTCCTTGATGAAAAGCATCGTTCACCTTGGTGATTCAAAGCTTGAGGTGAAAGATTTCAATCAGTATTTAAGCCGGCCTGAAGCACAGGAATTCCAAGAGCAGCAACATAAAATATTATTGGGAAAAGGCATTTTGCAAGCTATTGGGCGAACTGAACGACGGGACCACCCAGACCAAGTCATTAAAATCTTCATCAATGAAGAAACCAGAAGCAATCTTGTCAATTTCTATCGGTACCTGGAGAAAGAAGAGCCCAACGAACTACGCAAATTGTCTGTAAATAATCATGCGGTTTGTCTCAGCGTGCAAGATGATGAGAAACAACGAGCCATCCCTAATTATGATGAACACGCCTATGATGAGATAGGAGCGTACTCCGTTTTTCAAGCCTTTCGAGAGCAAATGCTGGATCAGATTAGCGCTCTGCATGAAGACCAGGCTGCCAGCGCTATTATTCAAACCTGGGATGCCTTGCGGGACTCCCTGGTATTTTCAAATCCCGAAAAATACCTGGAACAACTTCGGTCGTCTCAGTTGTTCCAGGACGAATTTCTTGAAACCCTGTTTTATGTCAACTCATCTCAACCGCAATTTACCCCATATTTGGCTACGGTGAACGAGAGCGGGAAAAAGTTTCAGATACTCAGCGATAGCGCTAATGGAGAAAAGGTTTACCCGTATTTAAGTCGATTATTTCCTGAATACATCCGCGGATATTCAAAAGGCTACGATCTTGAAGGCAATGAAGTGTTTTCCCCCAACACAACGACCGAGCTTGTTTACCAACAATTCAAGCAGCTTATACCTGATCCAGAAATATTTACCCGGTATATACCCCGCCCCCAGTTTTTTTATGATATTTTGTACCCTTCGCTTGCTGAAAACTTTACCGAACGCTGGATACATAATATCATTTTTGGAGGCAGGGAGTGGAAAGAAATTAAGTTGAAATATGGCTTTGAGCCGGTGCAAGATTTTACAAAATACCATCGTCTATATGAACTGTTTGATTTGTTTTACATCAAGGGTACAACCCTTTATTGCATTGATGTCAAAGCATGGAGCCAGGTTTCGGGAAATCGTCTTTCAAAAAAGACGTTGGACAAAGCCCATAAAAAACTCGAAGTGATTGCTTCAGCCTACCCGGAATTTTCAATGGTTAAAGGGTTGCTATTAAATTTGCACACGTTGGAAGAAAAGAATCACCGATACCCCCCAAACTTGATATCCGGTAATTTGATTTATTTTGACGAATATCGCTTCCCGGTTGAATCCACTATTCTCAGAAGTTTTTTGTTTCACAAGGAGAGTTAGATCATGCTTAATCTTATAAACGCCCTATCCGATGTTTCCAAAACGAATCAAATCAGGATATCTGACACCCCGGAGGTTGCTGCCGAAAAATTATTCCTTTATCTCTATCAACAAGGAAAAGGGGTGGAGTCGTTCAATATCAGGGATTGGTCTTCGAGAGAAGCGGATATAACGCGCGAAAAGAAAGAGACGGAAGCTGTTTTTAGAAACCGCCACAATAAAATCAAGCTGGAAATCCAAAAAAGGTTGGAAGCCTATGGAGAAAAAGCAGACCTATCTACCATCCAATATTTTCTGTCTCCGGTAGATGGCAATGTCTTTTTTCTGTCTCCTAATAGTAAACATTCAGGATGGAAAGAACTGTTCTGCAAATGGGGTAGCAACAGGGAAAGGATTTTCAACCTGATTTTCAAGTTCTATTTGCTGTCACAAGAGTTGCCGTCAGAAACATTGAGTGGCTTTGAAGAGCTTATTTTCGTTCATTCAAAATTTCTGCCCGATGTTGATGACACGAAT
>CAIVSQ010000089.1 GCA_903908605.1 uncultured Anaerolineae bacterium | reverse complement strand
CCTTCGCTGTCTTTTCTTCTTTCTTGTGAAAATTTGTTTAGGGGTAATTTCTGTAGTTGTTAGTAAATTTTTACAGACGCAATCCCAAAAGGGGTTTAGGATTAACAATCATTTAATAAAAAAAAACTTGGCGGTCCGGGAACCCTGGGGGGTATTTTGGTTAACCTGGTTGTCATCGAGGAGAAGATCTATGAAACGATCGATTGCCCGAAAAATGATCATGCAAATTGTGCCTGCCGTCTTTGTCATTTTTATTGCCCTGACCATTATTTCCATCTGGATGGGGAGCGTCACCGAGCAGAAATTGGCCTATGAAGCCACCGCGCAGATGGCCATGAACTACGCCAACGGTTTTGATGCCAGTATCGGGGCCAACCAGTTAATCGGCCGCACATTGAGTTACCTGGTGGAAGGTGATCAATCGGCCAGCCGCAATGAGATCTCCGCCCTGCTCAAGGGACTGGTGGTCAAAAACTCCTCCATCCTGGGGGCTTATGTCGGTTATGAACCGAATGCCTTTGACGGCAAGGACGCCGAGTTTGTCAACCAGACCGGATCCGATGCCACCGGGCGGTTTATCCCCTACTGGAACCGCTTGACCGGCGTCGTCACCCTCGACCCACTGCTCGATTACGAAACCTCCGATTATTACCTGGTCCCCAAACGATCCCTCTCAGACAGCGTGATTGAACCGTATGTCTATGAAGGCGTGCTGATGGCCAGCTACATTTCACCGATCCTGAATGATGCTGGTCAGTTTGAAGGCATCGCCGGCGTGGACGTTTCATTGAACTACCTCGATTCAGAGGTCAGCAAGATCAAGCCCTTTGACAGCGGTTACGCCTTCCTGGTCAGCAATTCGACCATTTTTGTATCCGCGCCCGATAAGACCCTGATCGGCACAAAAACGTTGCTCGACCTGGCCAAGGAAAAGAATAATCCCAAGCTGACCAAGATGGCCGAGGACATTCGCGTGGGCAAGAGTGGTTATATCAATACCAATGATCCATTCACCGGCAAGGCTGTCACCATGTTTTACACCAAGGTCAACACCGGCAACTGGGGCTTTGTGGTGGTCGCGCCCGATGCCGAAATGCTGGCCGGCATGAACCAGATGCGCGTGACCCTGATCGTTGTCGGCATCATCGGCCTGTTGATCATGGTAGCCTGGATCTGGTTTGTTTCCAACCGCATCACCCGCCCGATTGTACGCATCAGTGAAGCTGCCAATCAGATCGCCTCCGGTGACTTGGCCCTCAAGCTGCAGGTGCAGGACGACGACGAAATTGGCGTGACGGTTGTCGCATTCAATAAGATGGTCGCCTATCTGAACGAGATGGCCGAGGTGGCCCAGAAGGTGGCCGGTGGTGATCTGACCGCCAAAGTGCGGCCCCAGTCGGCCGCCGATATCCTCGGTACCGCTTTTGCCCTCATGCTCAACAACCTGCATGCCAGCCTGGGCAAGGTGGACGAGACCGCCCAGACCCTGCTGGATTCGTCCCGCGAGCTGGCCCTGGTCTCCAAACGGTCAGACGAGGCCACCCGCCAGATTTCTGTCACCATTCAACAAGTCACCAAGGGCATTGGTCAGCAGGCTGAAGCCGTCTCCCGGACGGTTGGCTCGGTGGACCAGATGACCCGCGCCATCGATGGCGTCTCGGTCGGCGCCCAGGCCCAGGGCCAGGCCGTGGTCAAGGCCTCGCAGGTAACCTCGCGCATCAGCCAGGCGATCGACAAAGTGGCCACCAACGTCAAAGCGGTCACGCGTGACTCGGCTGAATCGGCCCGTTATTCTCGCGAAGGGGCCCAAACCGTCAAAGAAACCATCACCGGTATGGAAACCATCCGCACCAAGGTCGGCTTCTCGGCCCGCAAGGTGGAGGAGATGGGCGCACGCTCAGGCGAGATCGGTGCGATTGTTGAGACGATTGAAGATATCGCCAGCCAGACCAACCTGCTGGCGTTGAACGCGGCCATTGAAGCCGCCCGTGCCGGTGAACAGGGCAAGGGCTTCGCTGTGGTGGCCGATGAGGTCCGCAAGCTGGCCGAACGATCCAGCCTGGCGACCAAGGAAATTGCCGGGCTGATCAAGGGCATTCAGAAGACAGTTGGCGAGGCCGTGCTGGCCATGGACGAATCGGGTCGTGAGGTGGAAGCCGGCGTGGCCCGTGCCAATACCGCCGGAGTGGTGCTGACGAACATCCTCGGCGCGGCCGAATCGGTCTACAAGCAGGCAGAAGAAGCTGGCAGCACGGTTGCAAAGGTCAGCGTGGAGGCTGGTGAGCTGGTCAACGCCGTCGACGCGGTTTCGGCCGTCGTCGAGCAGAACACCGCCACCACCCAGCAGATGGCCGTCAATTCCAGCCAGCTGACCCAGGCCATGGAGAACATCGCCAGCGTCAGCGAGCAAAACAACGCGGCGGTCGAAGAAGTCTCAGCCTCCACAGCCGAAGTGGCCACCCAGGTGCAGGATGTGACCAAATCGGTCGAGGGCATGACGCGCCTGGCCGAAGGGCTGCGCGACGTGGTGAAAAAGTTCAAATTGTAAAGCCGCACGGTAACGAAGAGAATCAAAACGCCAGGAGCAATCCTGGCGTTTTCTTTTGGGTTGTTGTTGGGCGGCAAAGGGCCAGACGTCTCAGGCCAGGTCCGCCAGGCTGGTATTCTCGAGCGTCTCGAGGATGTGGGCCTGGATGTCGTCGAACAGACCGCTCAGCTTGTCATCCTCATCCATCGGCGCCGGGGAATAGCCCTTGCTGCTGACCGGTTCAAGCGGGGCCAGGGCGCCATCAAACAGGCGGATGATCTCGGCTACCGAGACCTCGCCCGGCTGACGTGCCAGCGTCAGCTCCCCGGGTGCGCCGCGCACATAGCCGGCATTATGCAGTACGCTGATAATCTCCGCCAGCATATCGGCGGGGGCGGCAGGGATTTCGCGCGATGCGCGTGCCAGGCGGGTGAGGGTGAGCAGGGCGTACTCGGAGCGCAGCGAGAGTTTCATAATGTCCTATGTAACACGACTTAGTCAATAGGAATTATATTCATATTGGCCGATTTGTCAATATTCAACGACTGAATTTAGGAATTATTGGGGTGGGGAGGGAGGAAGGCTGCCAGGTTGGTGCAAATCGCCCGTCACAGCCCGGTGAAAAGGAGATCGGCTCCCAACACAGTCCAAAAAGGTGTAGAATCATGGGGGAAGAGGGCCTTGCCCCCGGGCTGGCGGCTGTGTTGATGAGCGCGGAGGTTGTTGAGTTTGCCGAGGGCTTTGGATGAATGCAACTCTTCTCATGCGGGTGGCGTTGTCACCCTCTTCTGGCTGCAGGGCGCTGTAAATATCCTTGCAGGCCTGGTCCTTGAATACCCTGGCGAAAAAAAAAGTTTTGCCCTTGCCGCCGCCTCTCCAGATTGGGATATGATGGATACCGACTTTGACTCATAGCACCAAACCCAACCCGTCCGATACCCCGCTGACCTCACGCCTGATCTCGCTGACGGCTGAATCATCCTACCCTATCCTGGGTGCGCTCGGACGCCCGGCGCAGGCCTGGTTCCTCGGGCTGGTGCTGCGTGCCGATCCCCAACTGGCCACCGTGCTGCATGACTCGCAGGGTCTCAAGCCCTATACGGTATCAAGCCTGTTAGATGATCACGGCCGGCCGCTGCAGGCGGGCTCTTGGCTGCGTCCGGGCCAATCCTGCTGGATACGGGTCACCACCTGTCACGAGCTGCTCGCCAGTGTGCTGGAACAAAAAATTCTACCGCACCTGCCCGAGCGGGTGACCCTTTATAAAATGAACTTTCGCGTGGATGGTGTTGCGCGCACGCGGGCCGAACATCCCTGGGCCGGCAGCAGCTCATATACCGAACTGGCCCAGGATATCAACCTGGTGAACGCCGGCGCCAGCGTTCGAATGGAATTTGCCAGCCCGACCGCATTCCGCAGCAACGGCCTGGATATCTGCCTGCCCGAGCCAGCCCGGGTCTTCCGCAACCTGTGGGAGAAGTGGAACCAGTACTGTCCCGAAGCGATGCAGGTCCAGGACATCTGGCCGCAGTTCGCTGCCAACTGCATCTTCATCAACGAGCTGACCTCCATCAACACCACCCGCTGGGTGTTTGCCGAAGGCACCCACGGCGCCGCCACCGGCTTTACCGGCACGGTCGCCTACTTCCTGCCCGCCGAACACCAACTGCCAGAACACTGGCAGCCCTACGCCGATGGCGCCCAGGCCGTGCTGCACTCATTGGCCCGCTTCTCCCTCTACGCCGGCATCGGTCACCACACCACCATCGGCATGGGCCAGGCCCAACTGCTGGCAGGGGTGACGCCCCGGGCGAAATAATCAAATCAAACCAATAGACCGGCCGGCTCATCTGAGCCGGCCGGTCTGTTTCGTGCTGGACCCTGGTCCAAGGCACTGCCTGGGGACGCAACTCATCCCAAGCGATCCCAAGGAAAGAAAGGTTTCAATCCCCTCGGCCCCACAAGGGCACAATGTCGGGGCATGGCAATTCGTAGTAATGGCTTCAGCCATTACCTCACCAACTTCCACAACCCCACAAAGGCACAATCGGGTCATGGTAATGCTTGCTTAAACCCTCTCCCTCCGGGAGAGGGCAGGGTGAGGGCCTCTTTCGTTTCAACCCCACAAGGGCACAACGACGGGGCATCGCAATGTTGGAGTGGAAAAAATAGCCTTCTAATTCTCCCTCCAGCACTTCCCTCCTCTGCTATTCGTATCCGAACACGATTTGCGAACGGTACGCACTTGGTTGTGAACTTTTGCACCCAACCTGCCCGCCACACATAGATTTGCGGGTGATCAGGAGGTCTTTCATGGGTGTTGTTCAAATCGATGGAACTCCTGGCCTTCTCCTATAGAGGGGAAGGCCAGGAAATTTTCCATACAGATCGATTTAACTGCCATTCTACTCAGCCAGGCGCACATCCATCGCGTCGGTGCGGCCTTTTTTGCCTTTAACAGGTTTATAGACGACACGCATGCCGGCCGTGAGTGGCAAATCAACGGCCTGGTCCTGGTGCACAAAGACTTCCTTGCCGTCATGGTCTGATTGGATGTGACCGTAGGGCGCATCCGGGCCGCCGAAATCCAGCACCACGCCGCTCTGGTATCCTTCGGGGGTATGGCTGGTAACCTGCACGCACTCCACCAGTTGCTCATCGCCATCGTCGACCACCTTGAGCACCTCAACCCTGATTTTTTGTCCTTCCTTCAATAAGACTGGCTGACCGGGAGCCTGGTTGAGCAGGCCTATTTTGTTCTCCGGATGTCCATCAAATTTCAGATAGATGGTTTTTTCGT
>CAIVSQ010000088.1 GCA_903908605.1 uncultured Anaerolineae bacterium | reverse complement strand
CTTCCCGCCCTCCCCGCCATCAAAATGGACTCTTGCGCAAGCGAGGGTCTTTTTATTACTCGACTTGGGTCTTCATTGAGAAGATGATATTCAAATCCCGCCCTGCCCGCCATCTAAATGGACTCTTGCGCAAGCGAGAGTCTTTTTTTCTCGGCTCGGGTCTTCATTGAGAAGATGATATTCAATTCTCGCCCTCCCCGCCATATAAAGAATGGACTTGCCCCGACTTAGTGGCAAGTCCACATTCCACCACGATATACATTCAATCCAAGCTCATAAGGAGAGGACCGTGATTAGGAAAATATTTAAAACCGGCAACAGAGAAGTCATTTGCCTACCCAGCGAAATGCTCAAAAGCCTGGGCGTCGGTGTTGGTTCAGATGTGAATATTGAATTAGATTCCATCACCAAACGAATAACAATCAGTTCTTTGGAGGTTTCCATCCACGGAGTGAATGAAGAATTTGCTCGACATGTTTCTGAATTTATCCAGGAATATCGCCCTGTCTTGGAAGCCCTCGCCCGTTGATAAAAACACTTACCATTTAATAGGTGCTACTCATCCATTCAGGTTGATCATTGAAATGTGTGTTGTAAAGTACAGGACAGAAAGTGACGAGTTTTTTCTGGTGGATGGATGCGATTGCAAGATAATTTGTTAAATGAAAACCGATAATTAAAAAATAATCACAGAAAAGCAGCACAATTATTCACCAAAATCATCGAAGAGCTTTGCCGTAGGGCAATCCTGTGGAATACCAGGGAAGTTGTGTGTCAGAATTCTGCAAGAGGCGAGCCCCAGGCGAACATAGACATTTGTACTTTGGCACTCGGGAAACTTGATTCCCGGGCTGTTTTCTGATATTGTTTGAGAGAGGAACTATTACGATGACAACTAGCGGGAAAATTAAAGTAACCATACTGGATGATCACCAAAGTATCAAGGACGGGTATTTATTCCGCCTTGGCAAAACTCCAGAAATAGAAGTGCTGGCGACCCTGGGCTTTGGTGAAGAACTTGAAACCAGCCTGGCGGCGCATCCGACGGATGTGCTGATCCTGGATGTGGGCGTACCTGTCTCGGCGGAAAATAGCAGTCCGTACCCGATTCTCCACGCCATTCCCAGCTTGCTTCAGCTCCATCCGGGTTTGAACATCCTGGTGATATCCATGTTCGCCGAACGCAGGCTGATACGCAGTGTGATGGAAGCCGGGGCAAGCGGCTATATTATCAAGGATGATAGTGCTACCATCCGCGAACTTGGCAGTGTTGTGTTGGAAATTGCTCAGGGCGGTATTCACTTCAGTCCGAAAGCGCACCAGCTTTTCCTGAGCTCCCAGCTTCAATCCGGCGAAGCGCTCAATTCGCGCCAGCTCGAGGTACTTTCGATGTGTGCTGCTTACCCAAGTCGTTCGACCGCCGACCTGGCCAAAGATATGCTTGTGGCGCATTCCACCCTGCGCAACCTGCTATCGGGTGCTTATGTCAAGTTGGGTGTCAACACGCGCGCCGCCGCTATTGCCAAGGCCAAGAGCCTGGGGATCATCACGCCGTTTGTAAAACAACCTGAGCTTTGAAACCAGTGGAATGATCCCGACACTTGCGTAGTGGTTTTACGCCTGTATTTCCAATAATTTCCAGATCGGTGCAACCACTGCATCAAACAACTGATTGATGGGTTGGGGGGATGGCAAATTTAAACCGGCCAAGAAATGCTTGCCAACCTCGTGTCGTTGGACAATTTGATCAAGGCAATAACTGACGGCCCCGCACCGCAAGAGGATGCCCTGTGCTTCGCGCATGGTTTCAAGATTCACAATATTTTCTGAAAGAACCTTGAACTTTCGATTTTCTGGATGGTCTACCACCTGGGCAAAAATTACTGGAAGCGTTGATTTCTTAAAAAGCTAATCTGAGTTTACAGAATCAGAAAGGCTGTCACCCAGATCGTCGTGAATTTGAATTATTTCTCCGTACAATCGATCCAATCCCAGCCGGGCAATAGCTGCTGTGTTCGTGTGCAATGGCCTGCGCCATAAAGCCGCAAAAAAAAGGTGGGGAATATTGCCTGCCAAAAAGGACCTAACATCACCTTATTCCGCAGGCAGGTATCCTCACTGACTTTTCAGCCTGTGCAAAATACGCGCAGTGGAAGGTTTGCACTCCTTCCAGCCCAACCACCGCTTTAATTAGCCGGAGATTTTGCGCCCATGAAAGAATCTTTCCCGCCTATCGTTTCTCCCACTGCCCGGATACTGATCCTTGGCAGCATGCCCAGCGAAATCTCGCTTGAGCGACAGGAGTATTATGGCAATCCACTCAATCAATTCTGGCGTATCATGCAAGCTTTGTACGCCATCCCCGCCGATGCCGCTTATCCCAGCCGGGTAGCCGGTTTGCAGCAGAAGGGTATTGCCCTTTGGGATGTGCTCCATTCCTGCGAGCGCATTGGCAGTCTGGATAGTGCCATAAAGAATCCGGTTCCAAATGATTTTGCTGCCTTGTTTGCCAGCCTGCCGCAATTGCAGTTGATTGCCTTCAACGGCGCACAAGCTGGTGCATGGTTTAAGCGGTGGGGGCCGCAGCAAACCTCGCCCCTCAAGAAACTGGTCTTACCGTCCAGCAGCCCGGCAGCAACCATCCCTTTTGAAAAAAAGCTGGTCGCCTGGTCGGAATTGCAGCAAGCCTGAACGTTTTCATCACGAGCCCTGGCTTATTCTTGCGATAAAATACCTTCATGCTTAACCTCATCATTGACCAAGTCAAAGCCCTTGCCCCCAATTCTGCACTTGCCCGAGCCACAAATTCTCTTGTAAACTTTTTTTGTCGATGTGGGCTGGTAGGCTTGGCTTTATGGCTGAAAGATATGCCCGCCTAGGTCTGGTTTCCTCCGCAGCGCGTCCCGGCCAACGCATTTGGCTTGGTCTGGCCCAACTGCGAAAAGACCCGTGGTTGGGAAACCCGGATTGACCGGTTTCATACCCAGCTGCACTTTCGTATTAATACATGGAGCGCCTGTGAACCCCAAAAATGGAAACCTGCGAAGAAGGTATGGTTTGTTTTTGCTGTTGTTGGTCATTTGCCTGGGGTTGGGCCTGGGTTATACCCTGCGCCCGGTCAATTTTCAACTGAGCGGCAGGCTCTCTGCCCTGGAAACTGGTGCCCCAACCGGTCTCTCCCAGGTTGGACCCTACCAGTTGAATTGGGATAACGCTGCTGGGGGACAGTTAAGTGTGCGCACAGCTTCCGGGAAAATTCTCTGGCAAACCATCCCGGGTGAGTCTTTTGTGATGGCTGCCATAGGCAGTGAGACCGTACGGGAAGCCCGCGGTATGTTTTCGATCAAGGATGATCGCCGCGTGGTCTGCACCCGCCAAACTGTGGATTTGATCACTGACAATGACCCAGGCCGTGAGATGACCCTCAGCGGTCACCTCTACTGCAACGACAACAGTTCGTTACTGTATAACGTTAATTTCAAGCTGCGCCAGCCTGGGCCGGGCTTGTTGATGTCCGTCTGGTTACAGGACACCCAGACTTACCAGGAGCAAGACAAATTCAACCGTCTTTTTCTGACCTACGCCTCTGATCAGGGTGAACATTTCTTTGGCTTTGGCGAGCAGTTTACCCATTTCGATATGAAGGGTAAAAAGGTGCCGGTCTGGGTCAGTGAAGAGGGTGTCGGGCGTGGCGAACAGCCAATCACATTTGCTGCCGATATTACCAATGGCGGCGCGGGCGGCAATCAGTTCACTTCCTACGCGCCGATGCCGTTCTACATGACCAACACCATGCGTGCGTTCTCCCTGCTTAATGCAGCTTACAGCGTTTTTGACCTGCGCAGCCCTGACCGTGTCCAGGTGGAAACCTGGTCCCCGGCTGTGTATGCCCAAATATTGGACGGCACCACCCCTGCGGAAATAACTCAACAGTTGCTGCTCGGCCAGCCCGTGCAACGCCCGGCTTTGCCCGACTGGGTCTATTCCGCGGCCATCGTCGGCATGCAGGGCGGCACTGCACAGGTGCGCCAGGTGTATGCCGGGCTAAAACAGCGCAATACCCCCATGGCGGCTTTCTGGTTGCAAGATTGGGTCGGCCAGCGTAAAACATCTTTTGGCAAACAACTCTGGTGGAACTGGGAAGTGGATTACGATCGTTACCCTGGCTGGGATCAATTGGTTGGTGATCTTAATAAGGATGGCGTGGCGGTCATGGTCTATGCCAGCCCCTACCTGGCCAATATCAGCGGCTTAAAACCCAACATGCGTCGTAATCTTTTCCAGGAAGCCAGCAGCAAGGGCTACCTGATCAAGAATGCCAGTGGTGAACCTTACCTGGTCCTGAGTACCGATTTTTATTTTGGCATGCTGGATTTGACCAACCCCGCTGCCCGGGATTGGTATAAGGGTGTATTAAAGACCCAGGTGCTTGGTGCCGGCGCCAAAGGTTGGATGGCTGATTTCGGTGAGGGTTTACCTTACGATTCCGTCCTGGCCAATGGTGATGCCGCGCTTGTTCACAATCATTACCCGGAATTGTGGGCCGGGCTGAACCGTGAGTTGGTTGACGAAAGCAACAATGAGCTGGTTTTCTTCAGCCGGGCGGCTTACAGCGCATCACCGGCCTACGCCACTCTCTTTTGGGAAGGGGATCAACTTGTCGATTGGTCGCGTGAGGATGGTCTCAAAAGCGCTGTGACCGGCTTGAATACCGGCGGTCTCTCTGGCATGGCCTTCAATCACAGTGATATCGGCGGGTATACCACCGTCAGCAACCCGGTATTGAATATCCATCGTTCGCGCGAGCTACTCTATCGCTGGATGGAAATGAGCGCTTTTACTCTTATTTTCCGCACCCATGAGGGCAACCAGCCCGACAATAACATCCAGTTTTACACGGATGCGGATAGCCTGGATGTATTTGCGCGGTGGGCCAAGATTTATGCTGCTTTATTTGATTACCGCAAAGCCCTGGTGGCTGAATCGTACCAAACCGGTCTGCCGGTTGTACGTCACCCTTTTATCCATTACCCTGCTGACCCCGAGACCTGGAAGATCACCTACCAGGAATTCATGCTTGGCGCGGATTTCCTGATCGCGCCGGTCACGGACCCGGGCGCCAAGCAGGTGAGCGCTTACCTGCCGCAGGGTGAGTGGGTACACCTGTGGAGTGGGAAAATCTATCCTGGCGGGCAGTATGTCAGTGTCCCCGCCCCAGTCGGACAGCCAGGTGTCTTTTATCTACAAGGCTCCAGCTGGGGCGAAGCCTTTGCACGGGAATTGAAAAAAGAAGGGTTGCTGCCCTGATGGCTGCCAGGGTGTGCTTGATCTTGCAAGGTGAAATCTATGCTGCATGAAGCCAGTCGAATTACAATCCCGTTCAAGGGCAATCGTAAATGGGGTTACCCGGCCCGTTCACTTCATTGGCAGGGCGATGAGCTGATTGACTGGGTTGGTGGGCAGGTGCGTTACTTCCTGGACAAAACCATCCTGCCCCCGCAGATAAATTATGCCTACAGCTTCGATGCCGCGCTGGTTTCCAGTTCCGCTGAGTATGTTGTTCTATACCAGCGCCTGGGCACCAAGGGATTGCTGCTTAAGCAAGGGAACATCCTGCGCGAGATAAACCGCAGTTTTTACCATGCCAATGCGTATGAGTACCCGATTGCCTTTGTTGAGCTTCCCACTGGCCATACCGGCCTGGTCCACTGCCCGGATGAGTATTGCCGGCTTGAAATTGAGGATGTGGAAACAGGCCACCGACTTACCACTCGCGATACCACCCCGGCTGATTTTTTCCACTCGCGTTTTTCGGTCAGCCCAAATGGACGTTACCTGCTGAGTGCTGGCTGGCTGTGGCATCCGCTTGACTATATACAGCTATTCGATATTGAGCAAGCCCTGGTAACTCCCACCGTTTTGGATCGTGGTGGTGTCTGGCCAGCCCGCCCAGGTGTGTCCATCCCCTCGGCTATTGCGACCGATGATGGCTGTGTTTTTGTGACTGCGGATGATGACTACGAAGAAAATGAACTTGATGAGGATGAATTACCCCTGGCGCCGCCCGGAAAGATTGTGCATTATTTATTCCCCGAAAACAAGACTGCCTCTTGCGCTGATCTACAAGCACCAGCCGGCATTATCCAGCCATTTACTGCCGGTCATGTTATTTCTTTCTACCAGCACCCTGCCATCATCAACATCGCCAGTGGCCAGGTGATTGCCCGCTGGGAGGATATTCGTACGGGAGGACAAAAGAGCAGCATTGTCACCCAGCGTGACCTATTGGTTCCCATTGCGGTTGACCCCGTCAGGATGCGCTTCGCGGTGGCTTCTGAAGATGAAATCACTGTGATACAGATGGATGCTTAGGATAGCTTTGCTGGCTATTATTTTGGGGGATCGAATGATGGACGATGTAAACACTGCTTCCGAGCGACCGTGACGTTGGCGACACCTGCTTGGCGGCGAGGACGATGGCACAGGCTGGGCCCTCAGCGACCCGGCTGACCAGGGGAATGGACAAATCCATGCTGGCCCATTTTTAGATCCTGGGCCGAAAGGGCGCGGCGGGTTGGTGGCTTCTTCGCCCAATGTCGCCAGCTGGCCGGGAAGCTCATTTAGACAGCCTGCTATTTACACAATGCGCTGCCTGTTTTTATTCTGTAAAGCGCAAACCTGTGTTGCCCCCTCACCTGTCTTAATTCAATTAAGAACCACTGGCTTGACCGAAAGATCGATCAAAAATATCTGCCTTGCACTCGTTACAAATATCCACTGGTCCCAGATTGCTTTCGGAATAGTGCCAAAGGGTTAACTGCTCAACACCACATCCTGAGCAGAAGCCATTGCCTATTCGCTTCCCGTCTCTTGTTGTGAGGATGATATTGGCTGCCCCCCTTGCTTTGCCAGTCTTTTTGACAACTGTCGATTTTGTGACCACTTTGGGTGGGAAGGTGCTGGCGATGCGTGCTTTATAAGTGGTAAATTTTGTCTTTGGAGCTGCTTTGAGTGAGTGAACTTTCTGAATATGCGCTTGTAGCCGATCTTTTCGAATCCAAACCTGATTTGAACATTGCTTGCATGGAACCATCGTCTCATTATCTACATTGCCTGGTGTGGCCATAAAATCTCACATTCTTTTTGGTAATCGAAGATGTTACCAGTGTAGCACACTCCATTTCATTCTGTTCCGTGGAAGATGGCCCTCTCAATATCTATCCACATCTCACTGGTCGTCATGGATACATCCATGTCGGGTTTGGCCTACGAGTTGCACGACCCGGCCTAATTGTTGTTTGGTACCAGGTTGAGCGACGGCATCGATATCGTACAGTGAGGCCTGTTACCATCCATGTGTTGATCGGTGACCTGAATGAGGGTGGCAACCAAGGCAAGCATTTGAAACGCGCGTAACGGGGTCGTGGTAGAGGGTTTTGTTACTGCGCGGGCAAACTAAATCTGTCCCCGGCGTGGGTCGCGCACCATGAAACGCATGATGACCCAACTGATCAGGCCTGTAATGGCAGAAAGAATGAACATGGCCTGGTAGCTGACAACGCCCGCTAACCAACCGCCCACCAATGGCGCGATTGAGCCGGCAATCCCGGGAATGGTATTCGAGAGCCCGATATAGGTAGCACGGTTTTCAGCGTCGGTAAATTCGTACACAATCGAAATACTCGAGATAAAAGTGCCCGCGTTCACAGCACCGCGCAGAAAAAAGATAGGGAAAAACCACCATGGACTGGGAGCCAGGATGGCCAGGATCAATGATGCAAAGCTGAAGATCAAGCTGATTTCCAGGCTTAATTTGTGACCCTTGCGGTCGGCCAGGAAGCCAAAAAACAGATTGGAGAGCGCCAGGCCAATTTGCATTGCGATGGTGAAACCGCTGGCCTGTGCATCTGGCATATTCCAGGTGTGGACTGCGTAGACCGCCAGGAATCCGGTCGCCATGCCGCTCAATGAAAAGACGATCTGTGCCAGCAGGTACATGCGGAAATTACGGTCCTTGCGCAACACTGCGGGCAGGGAGCGCATGTAATTCAGTTGGGAGATGGGCGCTTTACTGTTCTGGACGGCTGGTTCGCGGGTGAGGGAAAGGAAAAACCAGGAAAGAAAAATCAGCGTGGCTGCGATGGCAAAGGAGATGACATAGCCCAATGGGAAGGTATATTTAGTTAAGATGAATGGAACCGCCACCGCCCCCAGGATGCCCGCGCCGTTGCCGATGAAATTGGTGATGCCAAAAAAACGACCACGCCGCTCGACCGGGATGATTTTTGCAATCATGTCCTGCCAGCCAACGACTGTAAAGCCTGATCCAAAAGTGTGCCAGGTGTAGAGTACAAAAAAACTGGTCAGCGCCAGGCCTGGCTGGCTGGTCGCGAGGAAATATGCCGCTGGAGCCATCAGAATCATCGGCAGCCGTTGGGTAAAAAGCCCGATATTGACTGGGAAAAACTTTTTGATTGGCGCCCGCTCGACGATATTGGCGACAAAAATTTGGGGAACCAGGAAGCCGGCGCTGGCTAAAAAGGGGATCAGGCCGATGAGCAGCGGGTTGTTTGAAAAATGACTGACGTACAGGGGCAGGATGATGGTGGCGGAAATAAAACTCATCCCAAACCAATAACTGGTTCCATCGAGGGTGTTGACGATGAAATTCCACTGGAAATTACGCTCGATTTGTTGTTGAACACCCGGTTCGCCGGTTTCTGACATGCAATTGTTTCCTTGGGGTAAAGCAGGGTCCGGCATTGCCGGGGTAGGGGGCCGGCAGCGCCGGGCTCCTACCGATGCAGGGCTTTGAAAATTGCTTGCACGCCAAAATCCAGGGCATCCACGGGCAGCCGTTCATCTGCGGCGTGGATGGTGCGGTTGAAATTGAAATCATCGGGCAGTTTGAGAGGTGTAAAACCATAGGTCTGGATGCCCAACCGGGAGAAAAAGCGTGCGTCTGTCACCCCGGCCAGTACCAACGGGATAGGGGAACCTTCAGGGTCCATGCCGCGCAGGGTCTTGCCTAGTGTGTTGAACAGGCCCATATCCGGGGCAGATGGGCCTGGGTCGTGGTTGACGACTTCCAGATCGAAATCATCTCCCAGCAGGTTGCGTAGTTCACCTACCAGCGTATCTGGGGTGAAGCCTGGCAGCAGGCGACCGTCTAGACCGATTGACACTTCCGCGGGGATCACGTTGACTTTACTGCTGGCCTGCAAGATGGTGGGGCTGACGGTATTGCGCAGGATGGGGCGGACACCGTCGGCCAGGGTGCCGAGCATATTCAGAATCGGATTGGCGAACAGCGGGTTGGCGGTCTGCCCAAGTACAAAACCTGGTAACCCGCCGACTGCGGTGGCAATCCCAGTGATCATCGCCTGCGCGGCCGGGGTGAGGTGATAAGGTAGCTCGTGTTTATCCATCAGGCTTAAGGCACGTGCTGCTTTGGCCATCGCTCCGCCGCGGATGGGCTGCGAACCATGCCCGGCCCGCCCGTGAAAGGTGAGCTTGATACCGCAAAGCTGTTTTTCAGCGACCATGATCGGGTAGGTACGCTTACCGGCAATCTGCAGGTTGAATCCGCCAAACTCGCCAAAGGCATAGCGCACATCCTTAAAGAGTTCGCTGTGCTCCTCCACCAGGTAGCGGGCGCCGTAACACCCGCCGTTTTCCTCATCGGCTACGGCGCAAAAGATGACATCTCCGGGTAAGCGGGTGCCTTCGGCCTTGGCTTTCAGGAAAGCTGCCAGCAGCATGGCCACACCGCTCTTCATGTCCAGGGCGCCGCGACCCCAGATATAGCCGTCCACGATATCGGCCGCAAAGGGAGGGTGCTGCCATTTTTGGTTCTCGGTGGTGACGACATCCACGTGCCCATAAAGCAGCAGAGGTTCGGCGTTGCCATCCCCTTTCAAGCGGGCCAGTATATTGGTGCGCTGCGGGGTTTTCCCAAGAATGGTGGTCTCGAAGCCCGCTTCACCCAGTAGTCCGTTGATGTACTGGATGCATTCGGTTTCGTTTCCCGGGGGGTTGGTTGTGTCAAAGCGGATTAATTGCCGTAATAATTCGACCGGATTCTCGTAGATGGGGCTGGCGGGGGTAGTCATGTTATTCTCCTGGGTGTGGCCGGTCAGGAACTGGTTTGGCGGAACCCGGCCTCGATCAAATTTTCGACAATTTCCTGGCCGTACTTATAGAGCAGCGAAATATGGCCTTCTTCTGGCAGGATGTGGGTCTGGCAGCCAGGGATTTGGGCAGCCAGTGCCTGGCCCATGGCGACCGGTACATTGTGGTCCATGCCGCCATGCCAGAGCTGGACATGGGCCATACGCAGGGTCCTGGGGTCAACCCCCCAGGGCTGTGCTGCCATGACTTCTTCATCGACCCAGCCGCCAACGCCCAGCGCCAACGCGTCTTGGGTGATGGCCAACATGCTATCGGCAAAGAACTGGTCTTGTTGCAGTACTTGCCGATCTGGCGCGGGCATTTGCTGCCAGATTTTCTGCAGTTGTTTTTTTAACCGTTGCGGGTCGCGGCGCAGTGAGGAAAAGACCCACCAGAGCATCAGGCGAGCCAGCCAGGGCATGCGCTGGGCCAGGTTGAATTTTTCGCGATTGTTGGCGATCATATCTTGCGCACCAATTTCGGGTGGGCCAAGCGATGAAACCAGCGCCAGTGCCGCCATTCGTGTGGGCATTTGGCTGGCACAGGCTAGCGCGTAAGGACCACCACCCGAGTACCCCAGGGCAGCAAAGCGCTCAATCCCGAGGTGATCGAGCAATGCGCGCACATCCGCGCCAAAGGTGGTCAGGTTTGAGTTGGATTTAGGACTGGAATGACCGCACCCGGGCCGGTCCAGCCCGATAAAGCAGATGTCCTCGCGCGCCAGGTACTTTTCAATGAGCGCCGCCTCGCGCCGCGAACCAGGGATACCGTGAAAATCAAGAATCGGGAAGCCGTTACGGTTGCCATAGATCCCATAGGCGAGCAGCCTGCCATCCGAAAGTTTGAGAGTATCTTCCATCATAGACGGGCGCTACGCCAGCGAGCGGATTTCACCTTTTGAAACAGGCAGCAGGCTGAAGAAAGCCAGCGTGATTACCAATGCTTGCATCAGGAAGATCATCCCGTAATTATACCCGCTGGCTTCGATCAGGAAACCGGTCAGGGCCGGACCGATTGACATGCCGGCCATATTGGCCATTGAGGTCAGGGCGGTCATTGTGCCGATGGTTTTGTCGTCCGGTGCGGCGTCTATCAGCATGACAAAACTGTTGACAAACCAGAACGTATAGAAAGCTGCCACTACAATGATGAGCGGGATGAACAAGGCTTTGGATGGAAACAGGAAGATCGCCAGGGCGGAAACAGCCCAGCCGGCGCAGCCGATCAGCATGGTGCGGCGGCGGCCAATCCGGTTGGCAAGCAGTGCAGCTGGGAAGGAGAACACCATCAGCGTGGCGCCTGCAATTAGGAAAGGTAGACCCGCCTGGGCCTGGGTTGCGCCCATGACGGTCATGTTATATGAACTAATGAAGGCCTGGATCAGCGAGAAGCCGAACATCCCCAGGAAAATGTTGATGGTCATGAAGAAAATGCTGCGCTTGTTTTCCGCTGGCATTGCACGTACCACCGCCATAGTGTGGCGGAGACCGGTTTCACCGCTTTGCCCGGCAGGTTCATTCTCGGATGTGATCTCGCTGCCTTTGCATTCCTTAATGGTGAAATAACCGATCACGGTCAGTATGATGGTTACTACCAGGCACAGTAGGAAGGGCAGCACGACGTTGATATCATAGAGCATTCCTCCGCCGATACCCAGCCCGATGGAGAGCAATGTAGCCAGTACAATTCCAAGCGAGCGAGCATTGCTGCGGTCTTTGGAAGGAGCCAGGTCGTAGACCAGCGCATCGATGGGGGTACGCGCAATGGCTAACGGTACCAGCACGAGCATTAAGGTCAGGAAGAAGGGGATGAAGAGAGGCAGGAGTTGCATGAAGTTCCCGCTTGCTTCAGCAGGGATGGCCCGGTAGATAAACGGCACCACCGCCAGCGCCAGGGCTGCCAGGGGCACCGTGGCTACCACGAAGGGCATACGCCGGCCAAGTTTGCCGCGATACCCGTCGCTGATGGCGCCAATGACCGGAGCCAGCAAAAAGGCCGCGATGTTATCCAATACCAGGATCAGACCTACCGAGCGGGGTGTTAACCCGAACCCGACCACATCCGCCTGGAAATTTGGATTTCCACCTTGCAGGTAAAGCGGGATGTAAGTGTTGTACAAAAACCACATAAATCCATCCACTGCCCCGGCTCCAATTAATAAAACCAGGACGATCTGCCACCAGTTGGTTTTTTGTCGCTCCATGTTCAATTCTCCCGAAAAAAGTTGTTTTATTTAATCCCGATTGACTGCATCAAGCGGGTTATTTCAATTTCGGCAAATTCATTGGCGTGTTCTGCCAGAATGATCTGGTTGTGCCCGTTTAATTCCAGGGAGGTAATTCCGTGAATGGTACTCCAGGCTGAAAGGGCCAGGTGAATGACCATGGCAGGAGGGCCAGGCTGTTGTTCGCCGTGCAAGATGGATAGGGAAACTGCCTCGGTTTGCGGAGACAGCTTGCCAGCCTGTTGGGCGGCAAGCACTACCCCCAACAGGATTAAAAAACTGTGCTCGGCGGCTCGCGCGGCTTCATTGTCCAGCCGGTAACCAGGGACCGGACTGCCAAATAGCAGGCTGTAAGGCTGCGGGTGACTGATGGCCCACAAGCGATAGCCCTGGCAGAGTGCCCGAAACCTGCCAGCGTGATCATCCAACGGCAAGCTAGAGAGGCCTTTTTCTAAGGCTTGAGCGAAAGAAATATGAGCATCCTCGATCAAGGCCGATACCAGCTCGTTCCGGCTAGCGAAGTAGCGGTACAGGGCCGGGGTGGTCAGGCCCATTTCGCGTGCGATCGATCCCAGCGAAAGCTGGGCAGCGCTTTGCTGTTCGATTTGTTTCCAGGCGACGGATTTAATTTCGTCCCTGGTATTTTCGTGCAGAATTTGTTTTCGGGTTGGATTTATCATGATAAAAGTAAAGGGTATTCACTAAAGTTAATGATATTAAGTAATATAGGCATTCTCAAGCAATTTGTCAATAAGGGATTTTTTAAAAACCAAGCTGTCTTGCCGGTCGGGCAGAAAGGTGGGAAAATACTTCGACCCATGCGGCAGGTTTGTATTTTCGCAGGGAAATTAGTAAGGATGAGGGTACGATTGATCGAATTGAGATCCATGCTGAAAAGCTACGGCAGAGTGGCTTCCCTGTTGTTGATGATGGTCCTGGGGACGCTGCTTCCTCAATTAAATGTGATGTCCTTCCTGGTGCAGTATTTCCTGATGCTGATGCTTTTTTTTGCATTCCTGGATATTGAGATTCATCCGCGCTCCATTCCTGTCAGCGTTTTGTGGGTTTTATTGGCCAATATCGTGATCGCGTTTTTGGCGTATGGCCTGCTGTCATTATTCGATCCATTGCTGGCGTTGGCGGGTTTTGTGACCGCCATTGCGCCAACAGCCATCGCTGCGCCGGTCATTATTGGTTTTATCGATGGACAGGTGGATTATGTGGTTGGTTCAGTGCTGCTGACCAATGTCGCCATGGCGCTGGTGGTGCCGGTGGTTTTGCCATTTCTGGTTGGCAAAGTCGTGCAGGTCACCACCTGGCAAGTTCTGCAACCTGTACTGGTGACCATGTTTGTTCCGCTGGTTCTTGCGCGCCTGGCAGGGCGGTTGCCAGGTAAGGTACGCGTGTTTGTGGGTAAGGGCAAAGCCTATGCGTATCCGCTCTGGTTGGCCAATTTGATCATCTTGTCTGCCAAGGCTGCCGATTTTGTGCGTACCGAATGGTCCAGTGCGGCCATGCAGGTGATGTGGATTGCTTTGATTTCGATGGTAATCTGTGCGGTAAACTTTTCAGTGGGTGCCTTGATAGGTGGGCGGCGCCATTGGCAGGAATCAAGCCAGTCGCTCGGCCAGAAGAATAATTCGTTCGTAATCTGGATCGCGTTGACCTTTATCCACCCGATTGTGGCGTTGGGACCGACTTTTTACGTCTTATTCCATAACCTGTATAACTCCTGGCAGATTTACAGGTTCGAAAAACGTGGGCGATCGGGGAAGACCGGGAGTTAATTCTTTATGATGAAACCAAGCTCATCGGCTCAGTTGGAGCCCGGGGATGGCGTTTTTCGTAATCCGATCCTGCCGGGTGGTTTCCCTGACCCATCCATTTGCCGGGTTGGGGAGGAGTATTTCCTGGTTAATTCCTCTTTTGAATATTTTCCGGGTCTTCCCATTCACCGCAGCCGCGACCTGGTGACCTGGGAACTGGTTGGTTATGGTCTGCAGCGTGAGGAGCAGTGCCGCGGAGCTGTTAACTTGCAGGATGTGCAAACCCGCGGTGGGATTCACGCCCCAACGCTGCGTTTCCATGCAGGCCTTTTTTATATCATCACCACCAATGTTTACCAGCCCCCCGATCCACAACAGCCGACCCGTTTGGTTAATTTCATCATCAGTGCCCGGGATGTTGCCGGCCCCTGGTCAGACCCCGTGGTGGTCGAAGGAGCACCCGGGATTGACCCGGACCTGTTTTTTGATGAGGATGGCAAAAGTTGGTACGTGGGAACACGCCAACCGGAAGAGCCCGATTATCCCGGGCAGGGTGAAATCTGGTTGCAGGAACTTGATCTTTCAACCGGGCGTTTGTTGGGTCAACGCTATTCCTTATGGAAGGGCGCCTGTGGAGGCGCGTGGGTGGAAGGTCCCCATCTTTACAAACGCAATGGCTTTTACTATTTGTTGGTGGCGGAGGGTGGCACTGGTTACAACCATGCAGTCATGGTCGCTGCCTCAGAAAAAATCAGTGGTCCGTACCTTTCCAACCCACGCAACCCGATCCTGACTTCAAGGCATCTTTCTTATGGTCACTGGGTTCACAGCACCGGTCATGGTGACCTGGTTGAGCTGCCGGATGGGCGCTGGTATATGGTTTTGTTGGGTGTACGAGCCGATGAGCAGGGTCGGTCCAACATGGGGCGTGAAACCCACCTGGTAGCGGTTGAATGGGAATTGGAACCGTTCGAGCCCGGGTGTGCCCGGTTGGAATGGCCTGTCTGTGCTCCGAATAGTGGGCGGGTGGAGCGCTTTAATCCGAAACCTTTCCCTGGCGGACGTGAAGGAGAGGGCGCAGCAATGCTGCACCCGTATGGCATCGCTGCGCCTCGATCGATGGTGTTTGAGGATCATTTTATTTCAGAAAGCTTGAATTTGGAGTGGAATTTTCGCAGGGTGCCCGGGGCGGGGGTATTTTCGCTGGTCGAACGGCCTGGTTATTTGCGCCTGTATGCGGGCCGGGAAGTTTTCGCAGAGCGTGGAAGCTGTCATTTTATGGGCTTTCGCCAGCGTGAGAGCTATTTTGACTACCAGGCCAGAATGGAGTTCCTGCCGGGCAGTGACGACCTTGAGGCGGGGCTTGTTTTGCTGCAGCAGGACGACAATTACCTGCAATTTTTTGTCTGCTGCCAGGCTGGATCGGTGTTTTTGAAGCTAAGGTTGGCGAGTGCATCAGGGGATATTGTGCAGTTGGCTCAAATTGCCCTGGCTGAGTATACCGGCAATATTTGCCTGCGGGTGGTCTCTCAAGATCATCGCTACCGTTACGAATACAGTCTGGCAGACGGGCAGGCTGGTTTTACCTTTTTTTCAGAAACCGGCGCTCATTTGATCGTCAGTTACGGGTACACAGGGGCTTACCTGGGTCTTTATGCAACCAGTGTTGGAAAACAAGTGGCAGCGCACGCTGATTTTAGCCAGGTGCGCTGCCTGAATTTTGTTTGATGCTTCTATGGAATGGAACGTGAAAGACGGATTACCCCAGCCGTGGCATGCACCAGCATACGGCGCCAGTGGTCTGTTTCGGTTAACAGTTGGGCTCCGGGACAATTCAGCCCGTTCAGGGTTAGTTCGGCGGAAAAATCAGGCTGGCTGGCATGGATGCTGAGCCCATCCGCATCTTCGGTGATTTGCTGCACCTCTGCGGTGCAATAATGAATCAGGACTCGCGGGTCTGGTCGCCAATCGAGGGGTAGGATCAGGCCGCGCCGGGCAGGGATGCGCAGCGCCTGACCAGCAAATAGGGGCTGGCCGGCATAGGCGACGCTGGTTTGGATGGGCTCCTCCTGGTAATTGTTGATATACAGGAACGCGCCGCCTGGCCCGCGGCTGAGGCGAACATCGGCCCAACTGGAGAGTTCAAACAGGGGCAAACACTCCATTTTGCGGGCTATGTGCTCAAAAACATCCAGGTCAGCCAGGGTGTTGGCTGCCAGGGTTGCCCCCAGCAGCAGTAATTGACCCTTGCCAATTGTTTTCACAATTCCACAAGCTTCGCCGTTTTCCCGCCAGGCAAATACTTCATCAAACTCACCCTGGTAGCCCTCCACGAAGGAGGCTGGTATGTCGTTTGTCTCGAAGATATGAATTAATTCACCGCTAAACGGCTGCCCGCCGGACATGGTTGTGATTCCGATGGCGTCGCTCAAAATATTGCAGGGTTGGTGTGCGAAATCCTCCTGGCACATTCGTCCAACCAGCACGAGTCGCCCGCCGGAGTGCAGGTAATTCACCAGCATTTGTTGGGTGGCAGCTTCGCATTGTCTTTCCATCATCGCCCAGCACAGCGGGGTTTGACGGGCATCCAGCCGGGTACGGCTGAGCTCCAGTGCGTTGAATGGACGGTGTGTTATCGCCAATCCACGTGCCAGGAAGTCAAAATTGATTACATCACGTTGATGGGTGATGATGTTGGTTTGTTCGTGGGTCTGGGCGTGGTTGATCTCGGTCATGTAGTGATCCAACAAGAACCCGATGGTGGTGACTGTCTCTGGCAGAGCGGTGACCAGGTCTGTGCCATAAGCTGCCAACACCTTGGAAAGCTGGCCGTAGCGCGGGTAGTGGCTGCGGGTGCTGCCATCCTTGCGGACCGGGTGACCCCAGTCGTGGCGCTTGGTTGGGCTGAGCACTGGGTGATTTTCGCCATCGAAAAACAAGTAATGATTGATGGCGCGCATGCCACCTGAGATGCACAGGCGCGTGTGCAGATCGTAAAAAGAGGACTGTGCGCCGCTAAAATCGAGGTTGCCACCCGCCTGAAATTCGATCGAGAAAAGTGCTTGCTGCGGGTTTTGCAGGGTGCGGGTCATCTCATTGACTAACAGTAGCTGCTGAAAATTACCTTCCCCGATAAACATGGGGTACACATCGGTGGCACTGAGCATGCCGTCGATTGCAATCACTTCAGCCAGTTGGGAGAGACCGATCGGGAAAGTCTTTCCGCCGTTGCCAAACCCGTGAATATTGACGACGGGTGGCACTTCCAAGCCACAGGCACGTGCTTCTTTTAATAAAAAGGTGGTGTATTCACGCAGGTAGGTCCGGTAAAAACGACGGTAATCTTCCAGGATTAATGCGTCGACCGGGTCATGAGGGTTGGTCAGGCTATCGCGCAGCGCGTTCTCCCGCCCGGCAGGCAGATGCCCGGGTTGGTTTTTCTCCAGGTAGGTGGCAAAATGGGCGAGGGTATCGGGATTGGTGTCGATGATATTGCGGACCCAGGGGATCATGCCCATTTCGTTATCGAGCTGCACCATGATGATATTGCCCCCGCATGTTACCTGGCGCGGTGTCAGCACCTTGAAAACATCCCGGTACCACGAACGTACGCAGGCCAGGAAGTCCGGGTGCATGTAGCTGGCGATGTTCTGGGTTTGCCCGTCCTGGCTGATGAAAGCGGCCTGCGGGTAGGTGTTGAAGACCCAGGGGGGAATGCCTTCATTGATCGTTTCGGCCATGATGTAAGGGCCAGGGCGGGCGATGATTAGGAAGCCCATCTCGGTGGCCATGTCAAGAAAGCCTGCCAGGTCGCGCATCGGGTGGCTGTGACCGTCCAGGTCAGACGGAGCCAGTTCAAACGCGCCAATTTCGGGTTGGTGCCAGAGCCAGGGGATGTAGGTGGCGAGTGTGTTGAATCCAGCCGCCTGCAGCAGGCCCAAGCGGTGCCGCCACTGGTCGGGTGGTATGCGAAAGTAGTGTAGTTCCCCGGCCTGGATTAAGAGAGGCTGTTCATCCAGCCAGAATTGACCGTCTTGAGTGTAAAACTTTGGCATGCTTCGCTCCTTAACGACGGGTAAATTCGAGTATGGACAGGGCCTTTTGAATCAATGTGCTGTTGGTGTATGTCTTCCAAACCATGCCATCCAGGTAGTTTTGAATCATGATCATCGAACAGCCTTTGTTGATACCGTATAGTGAGCTGCTGTACCAGGCCGGTTCGACGTCCAGGTTATAAGAATCATAAAAACCATAGGGTCCCCAGGTTTGCGGGTGATCTTTTAGCAGGGCCGCCAGCAAGGAGAGGGTTTCGGCAGGCATAAATGGCAGGCAGGACAACGCGGAGAAAATAGAGACCGTACCATTCGGTTGGGAAGGGTTCAGGTTGGGTGTGCTACCGGAAACGTCATAGCCCCACGGACTGTCGCCTGCGCTGCAGCCCCAACTATCGGGGCCATAGCTCTTGAACTGACCAGCGTGCTGGATGCAGAAGGCCCGGTTGGCCAGTCCTGCCAGGCGGGAATTGTTGAACCAATCCACGCCATCGGGGTCGAGATAACTGGCCGTATCCAACCAGGCTTCACTGAAGTGATAGGCGAACAGGTTGCCACCGGGGTTAATAATGATTTTTTGGCCTTCAAATTCTCCCAGGTCACGTGCGAAGCCCTGGTAGAGTTTGCGGGCAGTGCCTGGGTCCAGTTGGGTGGCAGCTTGCAGGTACATCATCTTCTGTTCGGCGGCCATCTCCCATTGGTAAATATAGCCCGGGTTGCCCTGGGAATAATCTCCATCCGCATCCGGGTTGTAGGCCATGTGAAAAAGTGTGCGCCCATCCATTTCAAAGATCAGGAATTTCCAATCCACCCTGTCCAGGATTTCTTGGGCCAGGTCTGAAACCTGCTGATCCTGGAAGTAGGCCTGGGCGGTAATGACCCCATTCAAGCACAGCGAGGTGTCGATTGTGGAGTATTCACATCTGCCGATTCGCTTGGCGGAGTCCATTTCCAGAAAGTGGGCGAAAAAGCCGCGATGATGGCTGGCGTGATGGAGAAGCGTATACAGTGTTTTGCGGGTGATCTGCAGGGCGTGTTCACGGCTCAATATGCCGCGTTCGGCAGCGATCACCCAGGCAGTCAGGGCAAAGCCGACCGAGGCGATGGATGCCACCCCGGGCTGGTTGCTGCAGTCAATGGCCATGCCGTATCCCTGGCTTGCGGGGTCCAGGTTGGTAGAATGCAGGAAAAAATTTACAGAGCCGCTAATCTCATCTTCCAGTATTTTGCGGGTATCGAAATTGCTCACGCGTTTCCCTCTTGCTGATTGTTTGACATACGCGAAGATTCCCGCTGGATCAGCCGGGTAGGAATTCGCTGGGTTTGGAAAGGTTTTTCATCTATTAGAAAGTCAACCAACTGGCTGACAGCCAAGGTTCCCCATAAGAAGCGTGAAATCCCGACCGTGGAAAGGGTGGGTTGCATTACGGATGCAACCAGGATATCGTCAAAGCCCACCACGGCAATATCCTCGGGTACCCGCAGCTTGTGTTCCTTGATGGCCTTGATGAGACCAATTGCCATCTGATCATTGGCGCAAAAGACAGCTTCTGGCAGTATCTCATCCGCTAGGATGATTTTACCGATTTCATAGCCAGAGATCTCGGTAAAGTTGCCGGTGTAGGTTTGCAGGCTAATATTGTTCTTTTGCGCCTCTTCCAGGAATACCTGTTTGCGTTCATGGTTGTCAAACGAATCATCCACGCCCCAAATACAGGTGATCCGGCGGGCGCCCTGGTCATAGAGGTGATAAAAGGCTTCACGCGTTCCGCGATCGTTGTCCATCAAGAGCGGCAGAACGAAGTCGGCATCCAATTGACGATCCATCACGACTATCGGAAAGCGGTCGGAGGCTAGTTTGAGGATAATCTCGCTTTTTATTTTACGGTCGAAGATGATGGCTCCATCCACCTGGCGTTGTGTCAGTATTTTTCGAATCGAGCGGGTCTCCGGGCAAACAATCAATTCATATTCGGTTTTCTTGATGGCATCGCGGATACCTTCCAAGATTTCGTCGAAGAACGAGCCACCAAAGCTGGTGATGAATACACCGATTGTGTAGGACCGACGGTTTTTTAAGTTCCTGGCAAAGGCATTGGGGTGATAGTTAAGAGTCTCCGCCGCCTCGAGGACGCGTTTACGCGTTGCGTTGCTGATTGTTCCGGTGCCATTCAGCGCGTACGAAGTTGACGTAATACTGACATGGGCAAGTTTTGCCACATCTTTGATTGTTACCATTGGACCACTTTCTTATTGGTTCTTGTTGATTTTTAGTCGTTTCAATCCATTTAGGATGGTTTTATTATTCATGACGATCTTGTAAACGATGTCGTTTTCGGCGTTGGCCAGCATCAGCAAGGAAACACCCTTATCGATTCCGATTACATCCGTATCGAACCAGTTTTTGGATAGGTTATAAGCATCCTTGAAGCCGTATTTGCCCTTTAATTTTTCGAAAGAGTAATAGTGAACCATGGCGCTTTTGGCTTGTTCGGGCGCAAAGAGAATCGAACCAATTGCTCCATAAGGAGGTATGGTATCGTCCACGGAATGGGAATTGTTATCGAACCCGGACGGCGGGGCGCCGTAGGTTCCATTATATCCGTCAGGGCTGTCGCAGGCGGAAAGACCCCAGGAATTGGGACCGAGGGTTTTGTATTTTTTCTGCTTGTCCGTGGCATAGTTGATGTGGGCCAGGGTGGCTTCGACTGAGTTGTCAAACCAGTTAACACCTTCCTTATCGGTCAGCCCGCGAAAATCGATCCAGGCGTGGCTGAACTGGTAGGTGAAGATTGAGCCAAACCAGGAGTGAATGAAGGGCTTGCCATCGCCATAGGCTGCCTTGTGGCGTGTGAATGTGTAATAAGGGGAATCATCAACCGGGTGGGTATCTGATCCTGCGGCCAGGACATACATCATAAGTTGTTCGGCGTAAAAATCCCAGTGCCCCTCAAAGCCTTTCTCGGGGCGGTAGGCCATGTAGAACATATTGCGGTCTGGGTCGATAAACCAGGGCCAATTGACACCATTAAAGATTTTCATGGCCTTGGTTTCAACGTCGCCACCGAAGTACTGCCCGGCGGTCAGTACGCCCATGAACAGGATGGTCGAGTCTATGCTGGAGATTTCACTCTCCCAGGCACGCTTGCCGGTCTGCATGTCGACAAAGTGATAATAAAACCCTTCCATGCGATCCATCGCCAACAGGGTATCCATGGTTTGGTTGGCGCGCTCATAGCCTTCCTGCTTGGTGATGTAGCCTTTTTCTACCCCAATGGTGTAAGCGCTCAGGCCAAACCCGACCGATGCCATGCTGGCAATACCTTCTGATCCGGGTTCACGATCGCGGATCAGGCCGTAACCCGGGCTGCCACTGGTGGTATTGGCTTTTTCCCAGAAGAAATCAAAGGCACCCTTCATCTCGAAGGCTGTGACTTCGTCAATATTGGCGGGAATTGGTGTGGCGGTAGCCGTAGCGGTGGCGGTAGGCGCCAGGGTAGGGGTGGCGCTGGGCACAACCGTCTGAGTAGGCGGGAGTGAAGGAGAGGGTGTAACTGGGATAAGCTCAGTCGCTGCAGGGGTGGAAGCCGGGGTTGCGCAGCCGGATAGCAGTAGGACGGTCACAAACAGAAGGTTGAAAAATTTATTCACCGGTGATGCCTGACCTTTCGATTGATTCAACAAACCATTTTTGCAGAACAAAATACATTAACAGGAGCGGAAGGATATTTAGAAAAGTTCCGCTCAGCTTGACAGCCTCATTTAGCCGATCGAAGATATTGACTACTCCGGGCGGGTAGAGATTTTCATAGGCCTGCACGAACTTGGAAAGTTGCATCGGTAGTGTCTGCACACCGCCTTCCAGGAAGATGACGGTCATGTAGGTCTCGTTCCAATACCAGACGATGGAAAAGATGATTGAGATGACAAAGGCAGGGATGGCCGAGGGCAGCGCAATACTGGTGAAGATTTTTAAGTCAGATGCGCCATCCAGGCGCGCGGCTTCTTCGAGTACCTTGGGCAAGGAAAGGAAGGTCTGGTAAAAAATCAGGATGAAGATGGCACTCTTCAGTCCCTGGCCTAACAGGGCTGGCAGGATGAGCGAGAAGATATTGCCGAGCAAACCAAAACTCTTGTAGGTGAGCATTTGTGGGATGATAGTGTTTTGAGCCGGGATGATGAAGGTTGCCAGGATCAACATAATCAGCAGGTTTTTACCCCAAAAGCGGTAGCGCGCCAGCCCGTAACCGACCAATGAACAAACCACAGTCTGGATCAGCGATGGGATCACGCTAATCATTATCGAGGATAGAAGCGTATTGGGGTAGTCGAGTACGTGGTAGGCGCGTTCGTAATTGCCGGTATAAATTTGGGTAGGCACCCATTGAACCATCGGGTTGAGTAAATCCTCGGGGCTTTTCAGGCTGGTTACTAACATGAAGAGCAGCGGATAGAGGTACACAAAACCGATTGCAATTAACAGCAGGTACAAAACGATCGTAAAGACCAACCCATAACTACTGCGATTGCCAAATAAAAAACCCTTGAGACTGTCCAGGTTGATGTTTTTCATGGTAAGTCTCCTAATCGGCATTCTTACGATCCCGCAGGCCGAGTAACAGGTAAAAAATGACCAGCAATGCTACCAGGGCGCTGAAATAAATAAACGACATTGCGCTGGCATAACCGATGCCACCTTCCACTGCGTAAGTCTGGCCGTAGATATACTTAATGACCTTGTTTTCGGAAAAATGTGATAGCGTGATAATGGTGTAGATTGCGTTGACCAAGGTGGTGGTGGAGAGGGAGGGCAGCGTAATCTTCCAAAAAGCTTCCCAGGGTGAGGCACCGTCGATGGCAGCCGCTTCGTAGATGTTTTTATCAATTTTTTGCAGGCTGGCCAGGTAGATCAGGATCTGCACCCCTGAGAACCACAGGATCAGGATGAAAGACGTCAATAAGTATTCGACCGGATTGCGCAGGTAGCGTGGAAGTTGGGCCAGGAATTCGGTGACCGCTACTGATTTGGCGATGCCAGGTGCCGAGGTTGCGCCCTGGGCGGTCAGCTCCTGGATAACAGGTCCACTGGTAATCACCACCGGTAAAAAGAAAATGGTGCGAAACAAGCCCTTCAATGAGAAGTTCAGGTTGAGAAACAGGGCGATGATCAAGGAAAATATCAAAACAATTGGCACCGAGACCAGGATCTCCACCACATAACCGATTAGCAGCTCAACAAAGGAAGGGTCAGTGAAGAGAGCCCGGGAGTAGTTTTGCCATTGTAAGAATTCGAGCTTGATGCCGGTGGCTTCGACGGTCACCTGGTTGAGACTGTAATTAAAAGTTTGCACCAGTGGTATGGCGGTAAATAAAGCAAACCCAATCATCCAGATCAGCACAAAGGCGTAGCCATACAGAGCTTCACGCGTACTGTGCCGCATTTCATTGCGAATAAACATCTTGCGCAGGTTCACGGCTGCACCTCCAATATCACGGCGTCCTTGGCGTTGATCGACACCCCTTTGATCTGGATGGGGCTGTCGTTGTAATTAACGATGATCTGCCTGCCGTTGGCATAGGTAGTGGCTGACACACCCTGGGCAAGTGTTTGCCGGGCAACAATTTCCTGTCCCCTCACCGGGCTTAACAGGTTGTTCATCCACTGGTAGGTGCGGTGGATCTCTTCTTTCCATTGGGCATAGGAGGATGTGTATATCCAGGATGAGCTGGTGTTCAGGATGCGGGCGGTCACTTCTTGGCTGAGAAAATATGCCGGGTAGACGCCGTAATCCACCTGGCGTAGCAGGTCCTCGCGTAAATTGGAAGAGAAATTCAGCGCCGGACCGTAATAAGGCACGCAGCCCGCCAGGACGATTTCCAGGAAGGGGACTGATTCGGATGTGTAGATATAGCCATTGCTGCTGATTGGCATGTCGTAGTATGCGCTCATGGAGCCAAAGGCATAATCATTTGGAATATAAAAGGGTGTGGGGGTCTTGGTTTTTGCCAGCAGTTCCTGGTAAGCGTGGATGGAACCTTCTCTGTTAATAAGGTGACCATTTTTGAAATCGCTGTAGGCCGTGTAGCCGATACCATCCAGGGCCAGGCCCGTACCAAGCTCTTTGAAAACAGACTCTCGTAGGTTGGTGAAGCGCGGTGAGAGGGCTTCGAGATTGAAGTAATAATTGGCTTTGTAGCGGTTGTACCAATCCAGATTGGTCTTTGTGATAGACATGGCCAGGTCATTGCGCGGAGAATAGCCGGATTCGTGCCAAACGGCAGCCTGGGGATCAAGATAGAGATAAAACCGCCCACCTCCCGCTGCTATTTCCTGAGCCATTTTGCGCAAATCGGCCAGGCTGCCCAAGGTGGCATCCAGTTTCATACTGGTGGGTGGCATGCTGGCGGCGCCGAGTGGTTGCCAGCCATAATAAACCACATCTGTATTCGTGATCAGGCTGCGCATATCGTGCAGGATATTGCTCATCTGTGTGACAGTCGTCATCGGGATCAGGCGATCCCAGAACAGCACACGCTCTTTGTCGCCTCCCAAAAATTCCAGGCGAATGCCGATGTCGGTTCCCTGGTCCTTGTTCTTTTTCAGGATGCCTTGTTCCAACAGGTACTGCTGGTAACTCCTGGCCATACCAACATAGTCAGCCATCTCGGCGGTCAGGAAGCGATAATGAATTTTGATGTCGAACTGGTTGGTTTCCTTCTGCAGTGTGGTGACACCCGCTCCCGAGCGGTTGGTGGCCTGGAAATAGCTTTCATTGTAGACAAAAGCATTATAGATGAAGTTGAAATTGGTGATGATCCCGGATGGATGCGCCTGGATTTCGCCATACGAGGCCCCTTTTTCCACGATTGAGACAAAGGCGTTTTGTTTCTCTCCATGCTGCACACCGTAGACCGGCACAGACACCTGGTAGGGTCGCGTGATGGTCGGGTCCCAGGGCAGCGAGGAGATCATGCCCAGGTCTGGCCCATAAATGCGGCCATAAAACATATTCTTGGCCTTGGTGGTCGCCGTGTAACGGATGAGGCTGCCAGATCCATCCGGGATAAGCATATAACCAAGCGTACTGTCGGCGCGGGTGGCACCCAGGAATGGCTGGATGTAGATCAGGCCGAGTTTGAAATCCGGGTTTTCTTCCTTGATGGAGGCGGAAGGGACTTCCACGCTGACACCGTTGTCTTCCAATTGGATGTTGATCCCAACGGTGATGCCAAAGTCCGTGAATTTAACTTCGGCTGAGATGCCGTGATCGATGTTTTGAACCTTAACTTGATGGGTTGAGTTGGTGATCGAGATGCGTTTATTTACGGCCTTGGGATCGAGGTATTCAATGCTCAATCCGCTGCGCGCGAACGCCTTCCAGGATTTATTTAGCCGGTCGGTCTTGATGGTTTCGTCCAGGCTTGAGTGCCAGAGGTAGCCGCTGCGTTTGTCCAATACATTGAAGGAGAGTGCCTCCTCGTCGACATACAGGATGAACAGCTTGTTTTCAGCCACCTGTTTGTAAGATTCTGGCATTCCTTCCGCTGGATTAATAGGGGATTTTTCCTGCAAGGCAAATGCCATGTGTTTGGGGTAAAAAGCCATCAATACCAGCCCCAGGATGAAGAATACATGCAAGATTCGGGTTAATTTAGCCACGCAGCCCCACTTCTTGAATGATAGCCAGGATAAAGTCATACAGTTGGTTAAAGAGGACGTACAGGATATAGCCGGTCAGGACGAACATTGCCATGGTAAAGATCGTAAGCAGGATATTGCGGATGGTTTCCTGGACAGTGTAATTGTGAATTTCCTTGACCATGATGAATAACATAATCGCGGTCCAGCACCACATCAGGAAGGTTGAGAAGGAGAAGAGAAAGGCTTCGTTGAGGGTCAGGATGTTGGAGACCAGGGCGATGGGCAGGGCGAAGAGTGCGTATGGAAACAGGCTGTATGCACTGCCGATCACCACGTCCCGCACGCGGCCTTCACCGTCGTTGACGGTTGAAACCAGGAAGTTGGCCGTGTTCCACAGGAAGAGGGCCATGATAACGTAAAGTGCTTCGTTTTCCACGCGGATATAAGCGGGGGAGAGGTTTGGGTTAAAGCTGAACCCGGTTAGGTACAATGTCAGCAGGCGAACGATCAGTACCCACAGGAAGATGATTCCGGCGAAAAGCAGGCTGCCGTGCTGGCGTTTCTTTATGTAGTAAAAGCTATCGGCTGGCTGCTTGATAAAGCGGAAAAGAAAGACAAAGTCATCCACTAGCTTGATATTTTGCAAGTCGCCCATCGATTTACGCAGCGGGTCGAACCAACGATAACGTCGTTCCAGTCGACCCCCGATGCTCAGTACTGCCCAGAGCGCGAACAAGCCGATGAAGGCATTGGCCAGGTGTTGTTGCAAAACCTGGTTGCGTAGTTCCCAGAAGGCTTGAGAATAGCCTTCGCGGTCTTCGGCGTAGCGAAACGCACTCAATGCGTTGATGTAATCGCCAGCCTTGTAATACGCGTCTGCGATGGCCTGGTAAGCCATAATGTAGGAACCGTTATAGGTTAAGACTTCCTGGAAGGACGGGCTGGCTTCGGTATAGAAACCTTCCATATATAACCGGATGCCTTCATGAACCTTTCTGGCAAAGGCGGTGGTTTGGTATACAACAATGGCGTTTTTTTCTTTGTCCAGAACATAGATGAACTCACCGTCACGTTCTATTGCTGTTGGATTGGTGAGTGTGCCTAGCCGCTGGTCGCCCTTGTCCTTGGCGCCAAAGACAAACAGTAGTGCGCCGTCCAGGTCGTATTCGTAAATACGTCCATTGGCATCGACCGCCAGTATCAGTCCATTGGGGCTGATATCAATATCGCGAAAGGTGGCTGATCCGTAAGCGTCTGGGAATATGTTTTTGCCGGAGATGGTGAATTTGCGTATGCTTTTTGAGCGCGATGTGCCGGCGGTGATGGTGTAAATCATCGATTGCTGGTCAATTGCAAGGTTGGAGGGGGAAGCGGCCTCATTTTTGATGAATTGTTCCAGCTGATCTTTGGTCAGGAACATTCTTTGCAGGATCATCTTGATCGACATTTGCGAGGAATTTGCGCCGAAGTAACCGATGAAGTTGCCATTCGTGTTAAGCTGGACGATGCCGTTGACCGAGCCTTCGCTGACGATGTAAATGTTTTTGCGTTTATCAACCGCTATTTTGCGTGGCAGGAATTCCCGGTTTTTTCCAAAGAGCGGCTCGCTTGGATGACCAAATTCTTTTTTCAAGCTGCCGTCGGGATTAAGAACTACAACGGTATTTTTCTGTCCATCGGCCACATAAACAAGGCCCTCTTCATCGACAAATACACCAGTTGGGCCACCCAGGGCGCCTTTGCCGAGTGTGGCAACCACCTGGCGCTGGCTATCCAGCTTGAGAATTTGCCCATTGCCGGTGTCGGCGATGTAGAGCATGCCATCCGGGGCGACGAACATATCCTCCGCACCCGAGATGGGCAGGTCAATCTCAGTCGATGGGGTGTAGGCATCCTGGGTGAAATACAGGTAACCGCCTGGGCCAGGTGCCCAAGTGGTATAGGGCGATTCGGCCAGGACCGGTGCGGCTCCTTTTATGAACACCAGGGCCAGCAGGGTTATGAGCAGGCTAATCCGCAGGGCGCGTTTCATCATTTAAGACCCGAGTGTGACATGGTGCTCATCACCTGGCTTTGCAGCAGGATGAAAAATATCAAGTTGGGGAGAAACATAATCAACGAGGCTGCTGCGGCGATGCCCTGGCCCGCCACCAGGTTGGCGCCTGATGTGGTGGAGGTGAGCGTGCCCAGGTAAAAGGCGAAAGTCTTAAGACTCTCGCTGTTGATGTAGAGAGTCGAAATATCCGCGTTATTCCAGGCCGCCTGAAATGTCAGGATGGCGATTGTGGCAATGGCAGGCCGGATCATGGGCAGGATGATGCGCCAGTAAATCCGAACATCTGAAGCACCGTCGATTTGGGCGGCTTCCACCACCTCATCGGGAATACCGTCGATGAACTGTTTGATCAGGAAGAGCCCAACGGGCATGGCCAGACCTGGCAGGATATGCACCAGGAAGGTGTTGATCAATCCCATTTTTTGGATGATTAAGAAGCGCGGGATGGTAACTGCGATAGGCACAAACATGAGGGCCACGGTGTTGATGGCAAAGAGGGTCTTTTTTAAAGAGAAGCGTTTCTTGGAGAGTGCGTAAGCTGCTGTGCTTGAGACAAGAATAGAGGAAGCGACTGTGACGACCGTGATTAACACGCTATTGAACAGGTAGCGACTGACAGGCACGCCTGAGGTGGACATCTTTGAAAAAAGGTTGCTAAAATTCTTGATTGTTGGGTTGATTACAAAAAAGCGCGGTGGGTAGGCAAAGAGTTCATCTGGTGGTTTGAATGCGTGCGAAAAAATAAAGACGATTGGTAACAGCATGAAAACTGCCAGGGGCAGCAGCAGGATATAGAACTTGAGCTGGCTGATGTGAAAACCCTGTGGGTTGATGCCGTTGTTTCGTATACCCGAGACACGTTGGAACCATCGTTTTTTCATAAGTTCACCTCGTTATCGCTGGCGAATAATTTATTTGCCAGCCGGGTAAAAAAGAGAACCATGAACAAAAGCACCACCGAAACCGCTGCGGCGTAGCCCATTTCATACCGCAAAAAGCCATAGTCCTCAATGTGATTGACAATTAATTGCCCGGCGTACTGTGGGGTGGGATTGGCACCCGAGAGGGTTACGCCAATGGCACCAGCCTGGAAGGTGGAAACGATCGCCATGACCGCGCCAAACAGCATTTGTGGTTTCATAGATGGGATGGTAATGTAGAAAATTTCCTGCAGGCGGGTGCTGATTCCATCCAGGCTGCCGGCTTCGTACATCTCTGGGTTAATCTCCAAAATACCGGCCAGCATGGCCAGGAAACCGATGCCCATGCTGCTCCATAAGGTGACGATCAGCATGATGGGCATGAGAGCCTGGGGTGATTGCAGCCACTGGACCGGTTCCTGGATCAGGCGCCATTCCAACAGGAAGCTGTTAAGGTAACCATTTTGATCACCGCTGAAGAGGGTCTTCCAAACCACTGCCATGGCCACGCCAGAGGTCATGGAGGGCGAGTAGAGGATCAGCGCGAAGAGTGTGCGTGGAATTTTAGGAAGTTGAGCGAGCACCCATGCCAGGAAAAACGAAAGCACATAGCCGCCAGGGCCAACGATGACTGCGAACTGGATGGTGTTGGGTAACACATATTTCATAAAAACATCATCCTGAGTAAGCAGGACAATGTAATTTTTTAGGCCAGTGAAGGTGGGTAATTGGATGGTGTCAAAAAAGGTAAAAGATAGGAAAAATGCTACCAGCACGGGCACGACGATGAAGGTTATGAATAACAGCGCGTACATCCCGAGGAAGAGATAGGCATTGCCTTCCCTGGTAAACCAGCGTTGGAGCGTGTCCTTATTTGGCATTATCCATCCACCTTTTAACTGTTTCAATCGTCGGGATTTTGAACTCTTTTATCTTTTTTCCGTTTTCTAGATATCCAAATTCTTCCATCTTGCGTGTGATTTCGCGGTTGATGATGATAATGGCTCTGTCGATGGCCACACGTGGGTTGACCCCGTCAAAGACAATTTTATTCCAGGCATTGCTAAGCTCGCGTTCCTGCATATAGCTGCCTGGCAGTTTGACCGGTTCCTGCATCCACTGCCACTGCTCAAGGATGACGCGTTTGTGTTCATCCGGAATCTGCAGGTACTGGAAGGCCTCAAGATTGGCGGAATTCCACAAGTATTCCGGTCCGTAATTCAAGATAAGCTGTTCCTGGAATTCCACCTGGGTTCCGGTCGACATCCACCACTTCATAAACTTCCAGGAATCGTCTGGGCGGTCTGTGTTGGCAAACATCAGGCTGGCCTGTGCGGACCCGGTGGCATATCGTAGTTGGGTGCCATCCGGCAGGGTGGTTGCCGGGTAAAGGTCGATGCCCCATAAACCATTGAGCTCCGGGGCGGCTGTGACGAGCTTTATATAAGTCTCAAAATTGGAGATTCCAACGGGCAGGCTGCCATAGCGGAAGCTGTCATAAAAACTGGAGGTGGTCAGCGGCATGCCATAGATGGTAAAACTTTCGGCCATGAACTTGATGGCGTTGATGGCTTCTTCGCTGCCCAGGCCGGTTGAAAATCCGTCCGGGTTGTATAGGGGCGCGGCGTAGTTGAAAAGGTAGGGCGCTGTCACCAGGTAGCCCTTCAAACCGCTGCCACTGGAGAGTGCGGTGTTGTAGTTCATGCCGTACCGCTGCAGTTCGGGTAGAATTTCCAACACTTCGTTCCAGGTCTTTGGCACAGGCAACCCGAGTGAATCGAGGATATCTTTGCGGTAGTAGGTTACCCAAAAATCCTGGGTCTCGGGAATGGCATAGACTGAGTCATTGATAATGTAGCTGAGCAGTGAACCAGGGGAATAAATGTGAATGAAGGAATCAAAGTTATCAAAGGAACGTAAATCTTTTAATGCGTGGCGGATGGCCAGTTCGTACGGGATGTTGGTACTGACACCCAGGGCAACATCGGGTTGAATGCCGGCGGCATTGGCCAACACCAGCTTGGATTCGTCCGGCATAATGGAGAATTTAACCTTGATGCCGGTCTCCTTGGTAAAGGTATTATCGGTCATGCTTTGCAGCAAATCGACATACTGGCGTGGACGGTTAACCCAGACTTCAATTTCATCTGAGCTGGCACCAATGGATTGATAAGGATCCGGTCGGAATGAGTAGATAAAACGCTTAAGGCTTTCTGCCATTGAGGTGAACAGCGAAACCTTGTTTTCGACGGGCAGACTGTCAGGGGAGTGGATGAAAAGCTTGTCCAGGGCCAGTGGCTGGCTTTGCAGGGCAGGAAGAAGGTTGCCGAGTAATTGGGCGGCTGACCCCGAGCCTTGTGAGAAACGGTTCATATAGACCGGAATCTTATCGGGGTCATTCGCCAGGAAGCGGATGTTGTCGATGGCCATCTGGTAGGTAAGGATTTCCGGCGAGGCTCCGCTGTCGTTCAGGGCCAGCAGAATTTCCTTATCGCTGGCGAGATCATCAGCAATGGCCAACAGGCGTTCGCGGATATCGGGGATGTAATCGGATAGGACCCATTCTTTGTAGCGATCCACCTGATTGCCGGTAAGCTTTTTGATTTCCAGCGAGAGGTCATTGATGTCGACCATGGCCTTTTGTATTTTTTCAATGGCGGAATGATAGGGAGAGTTGGTCGCTTCGATCCCCAGTACATTCAGTCCCTTTTTCAAGAAGATCTTGTAGGGTTTTGCGCCGCCCAGGGTAACATTGGACCATTCAGTTGAGTATGGGAAGGGGACCTGGTTGAGCTCAACGAATGGGACAGAGCCATTGATGGTAATGCGGCGGAAGACGGTAAAGTTGTTGCGGGTGTCTTGCAAGGCGCGCAGGGTGACCAGGTACATACCATCTGCTGGCGCAGTGAATTCATAATAAACGGTGGAGCCGCTTGCATTCCAGCTTTCACCACCGATTGTGTTCAGAAGAAGTTTGTTTGTATCGTAGGGGGAAATCGACAGGCTGCGACTGGCAACTGGACGGATGGCGGTGTCATTTTTATAAGTGGGGAATTCGGCTTGTAGTTCAATCAAAACCCCTGAGCTGTCGGGGACCTGGTTATCTTGGGAATAGGCACTGTAGGCCGGGTATTCACTGAATTCCCGGATGGTTACGTTGCCAAGGTACATGGCGGCTTTGGCCGTTTTGAACTCAAAAGTATGTTGTCCCTGCGAGATTTGCAGCTTGATGGGGTATTCCAGGCTGAGATTGGCATCTCGCAGGGCAACTGTTGTCCAAAGAGGCCGTCGTACCTGGCGGATGAGGGCATCGTTGCCATAGCGATCCTGCGGAAACTGGTTTGTACTGTTTTGGAAAAAAAGCGGGAAAACGATCTGGCGTGCATCCTGCACAGGATAAGAGCCATCAATTTTTAGCTGCCCTTCGGGTGGATTTAGGGCAGTCCCAGCGACCATGTCAAATGCGATTGTGTACAACCCGGCTTGAGGTATGTTTACCTGGAATGAAACGCCTTCCCCTATTTGCAGCAGCACTGCTGGTGCACTGTATAAGCTGGATGTTTCGTCCTGGGCCAATGTTCGTCCAAATGCATCAGCCTGAATTTGGATTATGCCCGTTTGCTGCACCGGTTGTGGTTCCAACTGGCGCGCAGAGGCGCGCTGTGAAAAAGGCAGCGTCATCGTGATGAGCAGAAGGGCGGTGAATAATCTCAGAAAAGCGATCAACCTGGAGGACATGGCTGGTTTCTTCGATTTGCCGGGAAAATATCCAGGCGTAGGGTAATGGAACTGGTTTGGAAAAGAGAAAAAAAGGGGCATTGTGGTAAGCAATGCCCCTTGGTGTTACGTGCGGATTACTTGCTCAACTCGGCCCGGGCATCGGCCAGAATCTTGTTGGCAAATTCTTCCAGTTTCGCCGAATAGTCTTCGTACTTGTAGCGACCTTCATTAGCGAAGTTGAACATATACCACATGTTGACATCTTTGTCTTCACCGACGTCAATGCCGGGTTTGCCTTCCCAGCGGGCGTTGATGTAGCCGGGGATGACTTTCGCGAGGGATTCGACCAGGCTGTTATCGAGGTTTTCAAGAGCCTTAAGGACGCCGGGTTTGTCGACGAAGGTCTTGTAGAGATCGAGTGAGGCTGCGTCTACAGAAACGGGCATCTTGGGGGCGGAACCCTTGGCCTTGGCCAGTTCGGCTTCCTTGGCGTAGGCTGCGGTGGAGTAGGTCATCCACTTGGCGAACTGGTAGGAAGCATCAACATTCTTGGCGGTCTTGGAGACAACGATCACGTCAGAGACCAGCGCCTGGTTGCCACCGGGGATGCCGATGAAGTCCCAGTTGAAGGTGGCCTTCTGGATGTAATCCGGAAGAGCCCAGGAGGCATCCCAGCGAACACCAACTTCCTGGTTCAGGAAGAGTTCCCACGGGCCCTGGGACTTGAAATTCTTCTTTTGTTCATCGCTGAGACCCTGCCAGGTGTAGGGTTTCATTTCGCCAGCCTTGGCAATACCAGCCTTAAAGGCGGCAGAATTGTAATTCATCTTTTCGCCATCGAAGCTGAACCATTTCAGGTTGCTGTCCTGGCTGCTCGGGTACCATCCCCCTACGAATTCCATTTCGTCCAGCCCGAGAGTGCCCTGGGGGACGTTGTTCAGCGCGGTAACGGCGGTAAAGAAGTCATCGACAGAAACGCCATATTCGGGGGCGTCCAGGTTGGCGGCTTCGAATTTGTCCTTGTTGACGAAGTAACCCATAATGAACTGGGCGGCGGGCAGACCCATCACCTTGCCAGAATAGGTGAAACCGTTCTTGAGTGCCTGGGGTACGCTTTTCCAGTCGGCGTCATCTTTTACATAATCGCTCAGGTCAGCAAGCCAGCCGTTCTTAACATACAGCGGGACATTGTTGGCCATGAAGACATCGGGAAGTTCGCCCTTGGCAGCATAACCTGTCAGGACTGCATCCCAACCGCCTTCGGCGGACATGTCAACGAATTCAACGGTAACATTCGGGTTGGCGGCAATGTAGGCCTTGATCAGCTGGCGTTGAATATTATCCTCTTCTTCGGTGCCCAGATTCCAGTTAGCATAGCGGATGGTGACAGGTTCCGGGGTGGCGGTGGGGGCAACATCGGGGGGGGGGACAGGTGTTG
>CAIVSQ010000087.1 GCA_903908605.1 uncultured Anaerolineae bacterium | reverse complement strand
GATTAAGATGATACGGTTATTGAATATTCACCATTGTCGTAGTAGTCTCAAGTTGTTATTGTGTCTTTTTTTATGACATCTACCCAAATGAACCACGCTATCTGGAGAAGGTTGTTGTAGGAGGTAATCATGACTGATCTTGCTGCTCCCATTCAAAAAGAAATCCGTTTCTCCGTCATCATGTACGGTGGTGTTTCTCTGGCGATCTACATTAACGGCGTCTCACAAGAAATCTTCAAAATGGTCCGAGCGACAGCCAGAAAAGAATATCTCTCACTCGGTAAGCCGGAAAGCAGTGAATATTACCTTGCTGAAGCCGAGCTTACCGGCAGCGAGAAGGTTTACCGTCGGCTGGGTGAGTATCTGCATGCCTCGTTTGTGGTCGATATCCTTTCAGGCACCTCGGCCGGTGGGATCAACGCAGTCTTCCTCGCCAAAGCGTTGGCCAACGACCAACCTTTCACACCATTGAAAAACTTGTGGATCAAAGAGGGCGATATTGGTCTGCTGATCAATGACGAAGATTCCTGGTCTGATCTGCCCGACCTGCCGCCACAACCGGAAACAACGTCTCTATTGAACAGCCAGCGCATGTATTACAAACTGCTCGAAGCCATCGACAGTATGGAAAAACCGGCTCGCGATGAGGAATTTAAGTCACCCTATGTGGGCGAGCTAGATTTATTTGTGACGGCTACCGATTTGCACGGGCTTCCATTGCCGCTGCCCATTGGTCGCCAGCAGATCCTGGAGTACCAATACCGCGCTATCTTCCGTTTTCACTATTCCACCGTTAACTCGGCCGGCAAGGACAGCAATGATTTCTTGCTGAAGGAAAATCCGTTTCTGGCCTTTGCCGCGCGCTGTACATCTTCTTTCCCATTTGCCTTTGAACCGATGTGCTTCAGTGATACCGAGCGGGTGCTCCAAAACACAAAGTTCTCCAAACGTTACGCCTACAAGCCTGAACAGTGGAAAGGCTTTTATAAAGATTATGCACACTACAACTTCCCAGTGCAGCCCTTTGGCGATGGTGGTTATCTTGATAACAAACCATTTGGCTACGCTACCGAAACATTGTCACGACGACGCGCCGATCTTCCAGTGGAACGTAAGATAATCTATATTGAGCCAGCGCCAGACAATATTCAACCGGAAAATAACAAAAAAAACATCTTGCGACCCGACGCAATTGATAACACGCTCTCCGCGACAATCTTCTTGCCGCGCCATGAAACCATCCGTGAAGATTTAAAGGTGATCGCGGAACGCAATGAGAAAATTGCACAAATCAATGAGATTCTCCAGCATCTCACCCCGATAATGCTCCAGGTTCTCGGCCAAAACAGTTCATATTGGACATCGAAGGGCGCCGCGTGGGCAGCCCAGTATCTGGATTATTCAATCCAATATCTTGGCCCATCCTATGCTTTCTATCACCAACTGCGGGTTGCCAACACAATCAAAGATTTGGGGATCGCGCTTGCCCGTAATTTGAGTCTGGATGAGAACGGTGCGGCGGCGCAGCGACTGTTTGATGTGATGGAAAAAGATTGGCGCACACGGTTTTATGCCACCAGCAATGACCAAAGTAAGCGTAAGTCAGAAAATGATCTGCTGTACCGCCTGGATATGAGCTATCGCCTACGCCGCCTGCAGTTCATACAGCAGATCATTAACCAAATGTTATCGTATGCCGCTGCCCCGCACGACATT
>CAIVSQ010000086.1 GCA_903908605.1 uncultured Anaerolineae bacterium | reverse complement strand
TAAACCAGGCTTTGATTTTCGAGCGCGCTCGCTGGGTTTTTACCAGTCCCAGGCTGTTATTTAGCCAATCGCGGCTTGGGCCACCATGTTTGGATGTCAATATCTCGACTCGCTCGCCGGTTTTGAAAATATGGTCAAGCGGCACGAGCTTTCCGTCAATTTTTGCTCCCCTGCAACGATGCCCGATATCTGTATGGACGTGATAGGCGAAGTCGATGGGGGTGGATCCAGCTGGCAAGTCGATAATGTCTCCCTTGGGGGTAAATACATACACCCGATCTTCAAAGACATCAGATTTCATCGAATCAACAAATTCCTGCGCGTCATTTACATCCTGATTCCATTCCATCATAGAACGGAGCCACAGGATGTGTTGTTCGTACTTGGCATCATGTCGGGTTCCACCTTCTTTATAACGCCAGTGGGCAGCGATACCAAATTCAGAATTTTGGTGCATTTCTGGCGTGCGGATTTGCACTTCCAGCGGTTTGCCATCGTCGTAAATCACGGCGGTGTGTAGGGATTGGTAAAAATTATCCTTGGGCGCAGCGATGTAATCGTCAAATTCGCCTGGTATCGGGCGCCAGTGATTGTGAATAATCCCAAGAGAGGCATAGCAGGCGGGGATGTCCGGAACCATCAATCTCACCCCACGCAGATCTCTCACCATTTCAAAGGTCTTGCCCTTTTTCATTATCTTTTTGTAAATTGAATAAATGTGCTTGGGGCGCCCAGTAATATCAACTTTGATTCCTGATTGGGTCAAGACTCGTGAGAGATGGTCAATGATTTCGATGATCTGGTCTTCCCGGACACTTCGTCGATCCGAGATTTGCTCAGCGATTTCCTTATATTTTTCCGGGTTGACATACCGAAGAGAAAGATCCTCGAGTTCCCATTTAATTTGCCAAATTCCAAGTCGGTTGGCGAGTGGTGCGTGGATATCAAGTGTTTCTTGTGCAATTCTTTTTTGCTTTTCGGGCTTTGTGAAGCCAAGGGTGCGCATATTGTGCAAGCGATCTGCCAGCTTTATTAACACAACGCGGACATCGTCATTCATTGCCAGGAAGGTTTTTCGAATTGCCTCAATAGAGATTTGTTTTTTTCGTTTGGAAACTTGCTCAGCTGTGGGAGGGAGATTGTCCTGATCATCTCCAACCTGATCACTCCGCGACACACGTGGCAAACTGTCTAACTTGGTTACACCATCCACAAGGTTGGCAATTACATCGCCATATTGTTCCCTCAAATCCTTGAGTGTGACATAGGTGTCTTCAACTGTGTCATGCAGAAGCCCGGCCGCGACAACCTCCGCGGGCATTTTCATTTCCGACAAGATGGAGGCTACTGCCACACAGTGATTTATATACGGCTCTCCCGAGAGACGCTTTTGTTCCGAATGGGCTTCAGCGGCCAACTTGTACGCACGTTGAACAAGATCGCGATCGAATGGTGTGTAATACTCGGGTAGGTTTTCCATTAATTGATCGATGGCAATTGCTTGTTCAAACTTCATAATCAATACCCTTCAGATTGAGCTGCTTATGGACGTTCAAGATTGTTTTTCAGAAAAATTATCAATTTCGAGGTTATCGATGGATTTTAATAAATCCGCTGATTTCATCAATATAGCGATGCCTCTTTGACCTGAACCAATCGAAATTTCGCTTGGTTCAAAGACATTTTTATCAGCCAGTATGCGGATGGGGTGGGGCAGTCCCATTGGTGTTACTGCGCCGACCCGATATCCGGTTTGAGCAAGTACTTCGCTTTCAGAAGCCATACTGAGTCTGCTAAGTCCCAAGTATGTTCTTAGCTTCGACCAGGAAATTTGCCCTGGACCGGCCATTAGCACCAAGCAGAACTGTCCTTCCCCAAGTCGAAAAAGAATGCTGCGTACAACCTGGCTTGGGACTTGCCCACGAGCTGCGGCTGCATCCTCAAGCGATTTAACTGGCTCAGTGTGAGTGAATAAAGTGAAAGGGATTGATTTAGCCAGTAAGGCCAGGGCAGCTTCGGGTTGTTGATCCATACGCATGTATTTTACCCGTTCTATGGGCTTGAATCACGCGAATTTGGTCGCAATCTGGTCATTGATTTTGTCTTATTGGGATAATTTTTTGGTGATTCTGGTTCCATTGGGATGCTTTGACATTTTTGTTTAGTTAGCGTATAGTTATAAAAAATTCAAATTTGGAGGCGGTATGTTGTTATCACTTCGTATTCTTGAAGAAGGTGGATCTGAAGTCGGTTTGGGTAATTTTGTTTGGCTTGCACTGGCTGTATTTTTCCTGATGGTATTTTTAGGTTGGCTGGCTTCAAGCAAAGGTTGGTTGAAAAAAGAAGAAGAGGTCGTCTCTACCAGTCAGGATCACGACAGCCACGATTCACACCACGATCAGAAGATTGAGCTTTCGCATGCCTCAGGGAAGAAGGACGACTTGACTGCTTTGGAAGGTATCGGTCCCAAAGTTGCGACTTTGTTGACTGGTATCGGTATTAAAACTTTTGAAGATCTTGCTACCGCAGACCCCGTCAAGGTAAAAGCCGCTTTAGATGGGGCAGGTTATGCCTATATGGAACCTGCGGGTTGGATTGATCAAGCAGTTCTTGCCGCCCGGGGAGACCAGGCTGGGTTGAAAAAATTACAAGATGCCCAAAAAGGTGGTCGAAAAGTTGCGTAAAGTCAAAACGGCTTAATCTTGAAAATTTATTTCAAGAAATAGGTGTACCAAAAATATTAGTAGTAAAAATCATACATGCAGGTCAAATGTTTTGTTATTAATCAACATTTGACCTGTTTGTTTTAACCCATGCATGCCCCAT
>CAIVSQ010000085.1 GCA_903908605.1 uncultured Anaerolineae bacterium | reverse complement strand
CAATAATTATCTTGAATATTATGATAATTCGGCTGGTGAGGGCAGGTTGGGATGTGGAGTGTTTACGTTGGACGGTGACATTGGCGGGCCGGAATTTGCGTTGGATTTTTAGAGTAAGATGGTCTAAAATATCTGCATATAAATATCATGGAGAATGATGATGAAAATCGTGAAGCGAATTGTGTTGGTGTTGGTTGTTGTGATTGTGGCAATGTTGCTGTTCCTGGTGGGTTCGGTTGGGTTGGATTACGCGCTGGGTTCCGGGCGGATTGAGAAGGTCAGCAATACGGTCATCCCTGGGAGCGGCGGTGGGCCACAGGTGATGGCCTTTGTGGTGCGCCCGCAGGGAGAAGGACCTTTCCCGGTGGTGATTATGATTCATGAGTTTTTTGGCATGAACGAGAGTATTGTTGGCAAGGCGCAAGGCCTGGCAGAGGAGGGCTACATGGTGGTTGCTGCGGACACTTTTAGGGGTTCGACCACCGCATGGATCCCACGGGCGATTTACCAGGTGATTACGACCAAGCCAGAGCAGGTCAACAAAGACCTGGATTCGGTCTATGCCTGGCTGGAGACGCAGCCAGATGTGGATACGACGCGGATTGGCATTGTAGGTTTTTGCTATGGTGGGCGAACGGCGTTGACTTACAGCCTGCACAACAACCTGCTGGCTGCCAGCGTGGTTTTTTACGGCTCACCAGAAACCAACCCGGAGGTTTTGAAAAACCTGCCAGGTCCGCTGTTGGGTATCTTTGGTGGGGCAGATCAATCGATTGCTGTGGCGGATGTGAACAGCTTTGACGCGGCGCTTTCGGAAGCGGGCATCCAGCATGAAATCAGTATTTATCCCGATCAGCCGCACGCATTTGTAAAAGACATGGCAGGCATACGGGCGGGTGGTGCGCAGGGAGAGGCCTGGGCACAGATGTTAAAATTCCTGGAGAGCAACCTGAAGAATGCCGGAACGAGCCGTACAGGCCAGGCAGTGGCGTATGCGCCGGGTTTTGACTGGAATTATTACCTGATGCTGGCTTACGAACATGCCTTTGGCAGCGCCAGCCACATGCATTAGGGTAGGGCTGTTGAATGAAAAAGGGCTCATCCCAGCGGATGAGCCCCTTTTTGATATGCGATTAGGATGGTTTACTTGCCGAGTCTTTGCTTGAAGGCTGCGGTGATGAGGGGCAGGTAGGTGAAGAGATCTCCGACCACGCCGTAGCGGGCGACACTGAAGATGGGGGCTTCGGCATCTTTGTTGATGGCCACCACCAGCTTGGCGGAGCGAATGCCGACTATGTGCTGAATGGAACCAGAGATGCCGGCGGCGATGTACAGATCGGGGGAGACGACTTTGCCAGTTTGGCCCACCTGATGTGAGTAGGGGATGAAGCCAGCGTCGACGGCTGCGCGTGAGGCGCCGATGGCACCCCCCAGCAGGGCGGCCAGTTCACCCACCAGGGCAAAACCTTTTTCAGCGGTGGCTTTTTCATCCAGGCCAAGAGCTGGGTTGTTGGAAACGCCACGTCCGCCAGCGACGACCACGCCGGCATCGTTGATGCTGACGCCGCTCTCACCAGCGGAATAGCCTTCCACGTTGGTCAGTGCGCCGGTTTGGGCGGCTGAACGGGTTAGGGTACCAGTGCGACCAGCCTGGCGGGCCGGGCGCGGGAAGGCGCGTCCGCGCAAGGTGATGAACTGCGGGCGGGCGGAACAGGCGGTTTTTTCGTGCAGCTTGCCCTCATAAATGGGACGGGTGGCTACCAATTCATCGCCACTCATTTCCAGTGCGGTGACATCCACCAGAACGCCACTGTTGAGATCGATGGCAGACATGGCGGCCATCTCACGGGCGCGGAAGGTGGTGGGCAGCAGTACCAGTTCCGGGGAGCCAGCCTGGGCCAGGGCTGAGAGGGTGGCCGCGTATGGCTCGGCGCGGAAATCTGCCAGGGCGGGGTCATCGACCAGCAGGACTTCATCGGCGCCAAATTCAAAGGCAGCCTGGGCCAGGGCATCCACACCGGAGCCAAAGACCAGGGCCGAGACCGGACCGAATGTTTTACCAACACCGAGGGCCTCCCAGGAAGAGGAAACGGCTTCGCCCTTGAAGTGATCAATATATACCCAGGTTTTCATAGGACTTTCTCCGCCAGGATTCGTTCGGCCAGGGTGGCAGCTATTTCTTCGGGTCCGCTGCCGGTGATGATTTCGCAGGGTACGCTGCGGCTGGGTGGATTAAGCAGTTCGATGCGTCGCACGACCTGCTGCGGAGCCGGCAAACCGAGCTCTGCCAGGTTCCAGAGCGGGATGACAGCCTTGGAGGCTTTGCGGATGCCCATAAAGGAGGGGTAACGCGGTTCGCCAATGCTTTGCACCACGCTGAGTACGGTAGGCAGTTTGGCCGAGACGCTTTGCTTGCCTTCTTCAATGACTCGCTCGACCTGGACGCGGCCGGCATCGATTTTGATCGAACCTGCCAGGGCCAGCATGGGCCAACCCAACACGCGTGCGGTTTGGGCGGTGGTCAGGCCGGTGGAGGTATCGATGGTTTGACGGCCGAAGACGACCAGGTCGACGGCACCGATTTTCTGGATGGCAGCGGCCAAAACACGGGCAGCCGCCTGGGAATCGAGTTCTTCCAGCGCGGGGTCGCTGACCAGCAGGGCGCTATCCGCACCCATGGCGAGGGCGTGTTTGAGCGCTTCGCGCGCGCCTTCGGGTCCGAGGCAGAGGGCGATTACTTCGCCACCCTGGGCTTCGCGCTGCTGCAGCCCGGCTTCAACGGCATACTCGTCAAATGGGTTGATGACCAGGGGCGATTCGCCCCAGGATACCTGACCATCCCGGGCCGTGACTCGGGCTTCGGAATCGGGCACTTGTTTGATACAGACCACGATTTTCAAGAGACTCCTCCTTGCGGGAACTTGAACGATGCCAGATGGTTAATGATAATCTATCCATATTATACCAAAAAACCTACCGAACGGTTGGTAGGTTTTTTGGTGAATTGGTTTATTGGGAGGTGGAAATCATTGCGAGATTTGGGTTTTCCTCATAAGATAGGTTTATGCAAGAACCTAATTATCAATCTGCTTTGAATGATTATAGCCAGCTGCGCATGCGGGCCTCGATGCAAGAGGTTTTAGCGCGCCTGACTGGTAAATCCAATGAGCTGCTCTCTTTTGAGGAAGTAGCCAAAAAATTGAAACTAACCAACCGCACCGAGCGCGGTGTGCTGGATATCCCGCTGCAGTCGATCGTGGGCAGTGTGGGCAGGTATGGCGATTTTACGCGCGATTTCCTGCCGCTGATGAGCAGCAGGCAGGAACAGGAACGCTGGGCGCGGGTGAAGGCTGCCATTGACGACATGGGTGGACCGGGCTGGCCGCCGATCGATGTTTATCAGGTGGGCGATGTCTATTTTGTGCTGGACGGCAACCACCGGGTATCGGTGGCTCTGCTGGAGGGCTTCACCACCATCCAGGCACGGGTGATCGAGGTAAAAATCGATGTACCCCTGACTTCTGGCGATCTTCAAAATCCGGACGGCCTGATTGTGAAGGTGGAGTACCTCGATTTCCTGGAAAATACCGGGATCCGGGAGATTTTCCCGGACCTGGATTTAAGCGTGACAGTGCCTGGGCAGTACGAGCGTTTGTTGGACCATATCGAAGTGCATCGTTATTTTATGGGGCTGGATTTTAAGCGTGAAATTCCTTACCCGGAAGCGCTTCAACACTGGGTTGAGCAGGTCTATTTGGCGATTGTTGAGCCATTACGTGACCGTGGTCTGCTGCGTTGGTTCCCTGGTCGTACAGAAACGGACCTGTACCTGTGGGTTTCGGAACACAGGGCAGCCCTGGAAAGTGAACTTGGCTGGCAGGTGAGACCCGATGCCGCGATTTACGATCTGACGCTGCAAGCGAACCCGCGTGCAGAGAGCGCTGTCAGTGCCACCGGGCAGTGGCGGCTCTCAAAAATTACCGATCGGTATGTTGACCGGCTGTTTCGCGACATCCTGGTGCCGTTGAGCGGCGAAACGGAGAGTTGGCAAGCGCTTGAGCAGGCCTTGATAGTGGCGCAGCACGAAAACGCTACCTTGCATGGGTTGCATGTGATTTCGGGGCGGGCGGATGAAGACAGCGGGTTGGTGGAAGAGATCAGGAATCACTTTGACGAGCGCTGCCGCGCCATGGGGGTGCCAGGAAACATGTTGGTGGAAAAAGGGGATGTAGCCGAGCAGATTTGTCAGCGGGCCTTGCTGACCGATCTGGTGGTGTTGAATATTGCGCACCCGCCGCAACCGGGGTTGGCCGGGTTAGGGTCAGGCTTGCGAACGATCATTCACCGTTCTGCGCGTCCCATCTTGACCGTGCCAGGGCGAGTCACGCCGATGAGCCGGGCGATGGTGGCGTTTGATGGCAGCAGCAAGTCGCGTGAGGCGGTTTTTGTGGCGGCTTACCTGGCAGAGCAGTGGAAGACCGCGCTGATGGTGACGACCCTGACGGATGATAGCAACAGCCAAATTCAGGATTATGCACGCGATTATTTATACCTACACGAGATCAAGGCAGATTATAATAAGATGCCTGGTTCGCACGAAATATTTTTAGATCTGATCAAGGAACATGAGCTTGACCTTGTGATTATGGGTGGGTACAGCGGCAGCCGGTGGCAGGAGGTAATTATTGGCAGTGCGGTCAATTACCTGTTGCGCAGCGCGGAGTGTCCCCTCTTGATTTGCCGTTAACGCGGATATGTTTTTTGTGCGTAATTGAAGACCTGGATCAAACTCGAATTTCTAGGAGATCGCCAAATGACCGAAGACTACAAGCAATTATATGAACAGTTGTCCGTCCAGGTGAAGCAACTGGAGCTGATGGTCAACAGCTTAAAAGAAGAAAAAGATGCGCAGGAGCTAACTCACTTTTCCTGGGCGGCAAACCTGGGCCAGTGGTATTTTTCCAACAAGATTAACCGTGTTGTTTGTTCCCGACACAAGCTTGAAGCGCTTGGTCTGAGCGAACAAGAAGTTCCAGAAAATATCACGCTGCAGTTTTTCACCGAGCGGGTGCATCCGGATGATTCTGTTTTCGTACTTAACAACATGCAGCAGCATCTCAAGGGCGAGATTCCGGTTTATGAGGTCACCTACCGGATCCAGGCGAAGGATGGGAACTGGAAGTGGTTTTTTGAGCGTGGCAACGTGGTAAAAAGGGATGAGAATGGCGAACCCGAGCTGACGACGGGGGTTACGTTTGATATCAGTGAACAAAAACGTATTGAGCAGCTGCTGGAAAAGCAAAACGTGCAGCTGCGGTCGGCCAGCAAGATTGATTTCCTGTCAGATGTATTGAACCGGCGAGGTTTGCGCGAACGGTTGGAGTATGAGGCCCGGCGGGTGGTGCGCACCAAGCGTCCATTAAGTGTCATTCTGCTGGATTTAGATCATTTTAAGAATATCAATGATACCTATGGTCACCTGATTGGGGATGACGTGCTGGCGCAAGTGGCCACCACCCTGAAAAAAAGTGTCAGGAACACAGACATTGTTGGGAGATATGGCGGGGAGGAATTCCTGGTGATTTTGCCCGAATGTGACATGGCCGGAGCGCTGAAGATTGCTGAAAAGGTGCGCGCAGTCATCCGCATGATGGAATTCACGGCTGGGATTAGTGTTTCAGTCAGCGCGGGGGTGGGTGAGTTTATGGAAATTTCGATCGATAACCTGATCGATCAGGCCGAACATGCCCTGGGTGAAGCCAAAAAAAATGGGAGAAACCAGGTTAGAGGCTTCTCCCGTTCGTAGTCATGCGATTTGATGGCAGGGTGTTATCACTTGCCGGTGGGGTTCGCATCCAGCAGAAAACTGATTTGGCGTGGATGGATGAGCATCATGGGCACAGGCATGGCTGGCATTTGTGGCAGGAATGGATT
>CAIVSQ010000084.1 GCA_903908605.1 uncultured Anaerolineae bacterium | reverse complement strand
GGGTGAGCCTGTTTGGCGGCGCTTATGGAATGCAGAAGTTGGGATTTATTGCAGTGATGGCGCTTGGGCATGAATTGTTTATCTGGTTTGTCTTCCTGGCCTTTCTGTTGACGCGGAGGGATGGCATCCGTGAGACCAGGCTGCTGCTGGGCACTTTTTTCAAATCGCCTGTGATTATTGCCATCCTTGCTGGGTTGGTCCTTAACCTGCTAGGCGTAAAGACACTGCTGCCCGATATTTTCCTTGCAGGTGCTTTGCTGTCCGTTTTTCAATTCCTTGCCAACCTGGTTGTGCCGCTGATTTTGTTAATTGTTGGTTACAGCATCCAGTTTGACCTAAAGGGGTTGCGGGCAGCACTTTCATTCCCGTTGCTCCGATTGGGAATCCTGATCCCGCTGGCACTGTTGATGAATACTTTTGTGTTGCGTGGCTGGCTGCACATGGAACCAACCTTTGAAGCGGCGTTGTTCACCCTCTTTGTGCTGCCGCCGCCCTTTATCATCCCCATGTATATGCCTGCCGGGATGAGCGAGGAGAAACATTACGTCAATAATGTGCTGGCTTTATATACACTTTTTTCGATCACCATTTTCATCCTATATTTTCTGACCAGGCAGTTGGGTGGGTCACTTTAAGTTACCCAGGATGATCCCGCCCAGCATGGCGAGGACGCAGCCCAACAGGGTAAGGGTGGCTGCACGGCTGCGCGGGGTTGGGTCCTTGAGGATGAAAATGCCCACCAGGGCATTGACCACCACCGAGAGTTGCGCAATGGTAAAACCGCGCCCTGCTCCCAGTGCACCCACCAGAAGAAGCATGCCAAAATTACCGATTGTCCAGATCACTCCGGTGGCAAAAGCGCGGCCGGTTGCGCCGGTTTCCTGCAGGCGAATGGGGGAGCGCGCCAGCCAGGTTAACAACAGACTGCCTGCCAGGATGCCCAACGCCATGGGAAAAGTGCCAACCCACATTGAAATGCCTGAATAGCGAATGGGGATGAAATAGCTGCCCCACAGCACCCCAGCGCCCGAAGCACCCAGCAGGCCAATGTAGAAATCCTGCCGGCCTTGTTTGTCACCAGTTTCCATGCCCTTGGCGAAAATAATCATCAACACACCGGCGATGATTACCACCAGAGATCCGGCCAGCAGCAGCATGGTCGAGGGACCAATTTGCAGGAACTCATTGAAGAGGAAGGCACCCCACAACATACTTGTGATGATATTTAACGGTGCCCAGATACCAAAAGCACGCGCCTGGCCAATTTTGGCAGTGGCAGTGAAGGCGCATAGTCCGCTGAGCGACCAGATCAGGCCGCCCGCAAAAACCAGGCTAAAGTTGTTGATGTTAAGCTGTTTCCAGGCCAGCGGGCCCTGGATTGCAAAAACCAGGCTGGAGAGCAGTATGTTTGCCATCGCCACATAGAGTGTTTTTACCTGCTGACTGGGAAAGCGGATATTTTGGGATGGAGCCAGCCAGGTGCCCCAGGCAAGCACAGGGATGATGGCGTATAAAAAAATGAGCATGCGCGTACCTTTCGAGTGTTACTTTTCCATATTGTTGTTGTGGATAAATCTGACTATGTCAGGACGCTGCCAGGATGATGCCGCGGATGCGCTGCGGGTCGGTTTCTTTGCGTGTGTATTCGTCTGGTTGGTACGGTTTACCCATCCAGCAGATGGTGTTGCGAAAGAGCATTGGGCTGTCCAGTGCGGTACGGGCCGCGAAATGGACCTCCTGTACACCCGTTATTGCCGCCAGCTCGACGATATTGGTTTCATTGATCCCCCCTCCGGCCAGGATAATCACGCGCTTGCCGGCCTGCTCTACCAGGCGGGCGATACAGGCAGCGCCCTCTAAAGCGCTAGGCTTTTGGCCGGAGGTGAGAATACGCTCAATGCCGAGTTGGCAGACGGCTTCCAGTGCTTCATGCGGATCCCGCGCCAGGTCAAATGCGCGGTGGAAGCTGACGCTCATTGGGCGCGCGAGCGCGACAAGTTCAGCCGTGCGCTCTTCGTCCACGCAGCCATCCGGACGCAGCAGGCCGAGAACCACCCCGTTGGCTCCAGCTGATTTGGCAGCCAGGATGTCCAGCCGCATCACCTCCATTTCAAGCTCGCTGTAGCAGAAATCACCACCACGAGGGCGGATGAGGACATTGATCTCCATCGTTACCAATCGGCGTGCAAGTTGGAGCATACCCAAGCTGGGTGTGGTTCCGCCCTCCACCAGGTTGTCGCACAGCTCAATGCGTTGAGCGCCGGCTGCCTGGGCTGCCAGTGCGCCTGCTACGGTATCCACGCAGACTTCAAAAATCATCTATTACTCCGTTTCAACTTTGGTTCTACCTTGACTGCCCGATTTGGGGTCAGGCGAAATAAACAGGTGCCTGCATTATTTGATGTTCATCTTGTTCTCAGGCTGTTCTCAGGGCAGGACCAGAATGATCTTATTTTACCGGTAATATTGAATCGGTTTTGATTTGAACGTAAACGGAAGCACGGGGGAATTTTATATATAATAAGAGCTGCTTGGGCTTATGTTTGCGGTACTGGTTACGTTTTTCCCAGCTAGTGTAACAATTTTATTGATGGAGGAACGCCTGTGAGTGTTGAGCGTCTCGAACTGAACCAGTTGCCGTTTGGTAGATTCCGCAGCCTATTTGCCGGGTTGCCCATCCCTGAACCCGGGTCGATCCTGGGAACGTACCGTGCCGCTTTCGTTGGACCCGGTTGGTTAAGAACATCAGCGGGTCCAGCCCTGGCTATGAGCGGGTTGGGTGGATGGTGGGGAAAGGAATTTTTCGCCGATGGCAGTGCGATCAATATCGTTCAACGCCAGGGTGTCTTTAGCAGGCATTTCACCATGCGTATTGAGGCAGCTTCTTCCCTGGTTGACGGACGGCAGGGGCTGGTCTTGTATTACCAACCAGGCAATCCGTTCCCGTGGATGTTTGTTATCGATGAGCTGCGCCAACTTGATGCGACTTGTTTACTCGGAATGACCATTGCCAATCTACCCGGTCTGCGTGGGTTGGCCTTCCCATTTGTTTTGCAGCAAGTTTTGAATAACTGAGGAGGCCTTATGGACTACGATGTCATCGTGATTGGTTCCGGTTTTGGTGGCAGCGTGGCTGCCTTGCGTTTGAGCGAGAAGGGTTACCGGGTGGCGGTTGTTGAAATGGGCCGGCGCGTCACACCTGCCGACATCAAGAAGGCCAACCAGTCTCCGCTTGATCTATTCTGGATGCCCGGCCTGGGTTTGCGTGGGTTTTTTACCCAGAGATTCTTCAAGGATGTCAACATTGTTGGGGGTGTAGGCGTGGGAGGCGGCAGCCTGGTGTACGCGGCCGTGTTGCTTGAGCCGAAAAAAGCGTTCTACCAGGATCCGGCCTGGAGTTCGATTGGCCCAGATTGGGAAACCGAGCTGCACCCACATTATCATGTCGCTGCGCGCATGCTTGGCAGGGTTACCTGCCCTACTTCCGGGGTGCAGGATGAATATTTAAAGAAAACCGCTGTGGAGCTGGGCGTAGGCGCGACCCATGGTCCTGTGCCATTGGGTATTTTCTTTGGAGAGGGCGAAAGCCCTGACCCGTTTTTCTATGGAGCCGGGCCAGTGCGCAGCGGCTGCATCGAATGTGGGGCCTGCCTGGCAGGTTGTGCGACTGGGGCGAAGAATTCGTTGGATAAAAATTACCTATACCTGGCAGAAAAGTTAGGCGCGCAAATCCTGCCAGAGCGCATGGTAACGGCAATCCGCACTGTAACCGGTGGGTACGAAATGGAGCTGGTCAACCCGCTTAATGGTGCGCGCTATCCCGCACTCAGTGCACCCCAGGTGGTGCTTGCCGCCGGGGTGTTAGGTACACTGGAGTTGTTATTTCGCTCACGTGAGCGCGGTTTGCTTGGAAGGCTTTCACCGGCGCTGGGCCAGCGTGTTCGTACCAATTCCGAGGCCATCACTGCTGTGCTTTCGAATGATCCGTCTGTTGATATGAGTCATGGACCAGCGATTTCATCGGATTTTCATGCCAATGCCTACACCCACATTACGCAAAATCGACTGCCAGCCAGTTACTGGTTTATGAAGTTGTATTCTGGCCCGCTGGTCGATGGAGCTCGTCCAATATCCCGCGCATTGAAAACGATTTTAAATTCTTTCATGCACCCGTTGGAAGCGACGGCTTCATTACGCACAGCCAAGGATTGGCATAAGCGAATCACGCTGATCTCCACCATGCAAAACCTGGATAACCAAATGGCGTTTGGTTGGGGGCGGGGTTTATTCTCTGGCTTTCGCAAGGGATTGCAGTCGGTCATGCCATCCGGAAACCGGGCGCCAACCTACATCCAGGAAGCAAATGCAGCTACCCGCCTATACGCTCGTTTGTTGGGCGGCACCCCGCATAATGCTTTGCTGGAGAGTCTCTTGAACATGTCTGTCACTGCGCACATCTTGGGCGGCTGCCCGATTGGTTCGAATGCGGAAACAGGTGTCATCAATGACCAGCACGAAGTATTCGGCTATCCAGGCTTATTTGTTGTGGATGGGTCCGCCATCCCGGCTAATGTGGGCGTTAATCCCAGCCTGACGATCACAGCCATGGCTGAACGCGCCATGAGCTTCATCCCAGAAAAAGCCTGAAGCCAGGATTAACTTGCTTGTAGGCATAAATGATTTGTCTCCAATTTTCCAGTTGAGGGGGTATTTTTAACTGGTTACAAAATATGTGACAAAATACATAATTGACAAATAATTTGATTCTCTATAAAATCAATTCTATAGAGAACTATCTGTTTCACTATCCTGGCGATCAAGATTAAATTCAAATCCTATGACCATTCGAGTTGACAAGAATAGTCCCGTCCCAATTTATCGTCAGATAGAAGATGCGTTTCGTGAACAAATCGATTCTGGTTTGCTGCACCCCTATGACCTAATTCCTTCTGAAAACGAGTTGTCAAAAATACTGGAAGTATCTCCCATGACGGTTCGCCAGGCCATGGGACGCTTGGTTAAGGATGGTTATGCCTATCGGCAGCGTGGCCGGGGAACTTTTGTCTCTCCACAGGGGCTGGTTCACCCAGTGACAAATCTGGTTGGTTTCTCGGAAGATATGCAAGCCCACGGTTTGCACCCTGGAACGCAGATCTTGCTGTTTAAGGAAGTTCCTGCGATTCAGGAGGTTGCCGAATTATTGCAACTCCCTGTGGGCGAGTCAGTTAAGTACATCAAGCGTACCCGTTTGCTGGATAACCATCCTGTGGGTATTCATGAGACGTATGTGCGTGGTGTCAAGATAACGCGCGATGAACTGGAACAAGTCGGTTCCTTATACCAAATCTTGCAGTCGCAGGGATTGGTGCTGGAGAGCGCTCAGGATATGATTGAAGCCGTTTCGGCAACAGATGAAATGAGCGAATTGCTGGGAGTATCTCCCGGCAAACCCCTATTGAAAGTTACCCGCGTTGCTTATGCGGTGGGTGGTGTGCCGGTGGAATTGCTTCATGCGGTCTACCGTTCAGATTTTTACAGGTACCGTATTTCTCTGAAGAGATAAGTGATCGGTTTTTCCGGTATTTTCTTGAACAAGCAGGAAAATTTCACAGGATTTGAGGATGCACTTATGAATAAAACGGCAGAATCGAAATGGGTTGGTCGCCACAGTGGTAAAGACCAGCTTCGTAAGGAGATCTGGACCGCTTTGAAGAACAGCGGTGAAGCGATCGGTGATCCGTTTGGGGGGATTTCTAATTTTGTGGGCGCGGATTTGGCTGCCGCCAGGCTGGCGGAACTAGCCATATGGAAACGCGCTAGGGTAGTAAAAGCAAACCCGGATGCACCCCAAGCGCATGTACGTTTACGCGCACTGCGGGATGGAAAAACAGTATATATGGCAGTCCCGCGCCTGGCAGAGGAAAAGTGTTTTATTGAGCTTACCGCCCCAGACTTACAAGCACGAGGAATTGCGCTGGAAGATGCTGCGCATTGGCAAACTGCGGTTGTAATTGGCAAGCGTGTTGAGTTTGAAGAGATGCAAAAAATAGATCTGGCTGTGACTGGCTGTGTGGCAGTCACCCGCGCGGGTGGGCGCACAGGCAAAGGAGCCGGTTTTGCGGATCTCGAATTTGGCTTGCTGCGCCAGTTTGGGCTGCTTGCCCCCGAAACCCCAATTGTGACCACGGTACACAAGTTGATGGTCGTCGATAGTGATCGCCTTCCGTTGCAGCCGCACGATACTTTTTTGAACTGGATCATCACGCCAGAAGAGGTGATCGAAGTTCAAAATGTTGGCCCGCAGCCGGGCGGTATTGATTGGGACCGGATCCTCCCGGATCAATTTGAAACCATACCTGTTTTGCGAAAACTGAAACCAGATTGGTTACCCCCAAAATAACCCGGCAATGCATTTGGCTTTTTCGATGACCTGTGCTACAGTATTGTTGTCGAGACAACCCCGGCATCTCTCCTGCTAATCTGAAATTGAAATAATAAACTTCCTCAGAGAACTCTCTCCGACTGGATTGGAACAATGAACAAGGAAGCCTTCCTGATCGATCTGGAAAAATTATGCGCCGCCCAGGGAATCCCCGGATTTGAGGGACCCGTGGCGGAAGTTTTGCGCGGATGTTTTCAGAGGAAAGCCATTGAAACACGCATTGACAAGATCGGGAACCTCGTCGCCCATCTACCAGGTAAAGGCCCGCGCGTTTTGCTCGTCGCTCACATGGACGAACCTGGCTATCTTGTGCGCAAAATTTTACCCGATGGATTTTTGCAGCTTGAACGCGTGGGTGGTGCGGCATGGAACGCACTCCCCGGTCAACATGTACTGATTGGGACGGAAAATGGCGCGATTCCTGGTGTGGTGGGGATGACCCCTCCGCATATCGCAGCTGGCAACAGCCCGGCCGACCTAGGGCGTTTGTTTGTGGATATTGGTGTTCGTTCCCAGGCGCTCGCCCAATCACTTGGTGTTGAAATTGGCAGCCCAATGACCTGTAAGCCGGTTTTCCAGGTTTTCCACGAACGTGTGGCGGCGAAATCGCTGGATGACCGCGCTGGTTGTGCCTTGCTGGTTCACCTGGCAGAGGAATTAGCCGGTACTGAACTGCCGTGTGACCTGTACCTGGCGTTTGTGGTCCAGGAAGAAAATCTATTGGTTGGAGCTCAACCTGTGGCTTACGATCTGCAACCCGATTGGATTCTGGGAATAGATGCCACCTTGACGTACGATACGCCTGATCTGGGCAATGTCTATAGTGATCTCAGCCTTGGAAAAGGCCCTGCCATCAAGATTATGGATCATATTCGTGGGCGTGGCCAGGGTTTCATCTCGCATGGCGGGTTGCGCAAGCACCTGGAGCGACTGGCAGAGCAAGAGAATATCCCGCTGCAACGCGAAATAGCTACTGGTATCAGTACTGCCGCTGCTCCGCTGCCTTTTGTACAGGCGGGGTTTCCAGTGGCGGCTCTTTCCTTCCCCCTGCGTTATTCCCATTCTCCCGCAGAGGTTGCTGACCTGGAAGACCTGGCCCAGGCGCTTGACTTGATAAAAGCCGCTGTTCGCACACCCTGGAATGGCTGACCTGTTTTTTGATAAATTGCAACAAAGAGGTTATCGATGAGCATACCGATGATTGTGGATACTGACGCAGGGGTGGATGACGCTGTTGCGTTGATGATGCTGCTGCGTGATGCCACGGTGGATTTGAAGGCAGTCACCACTGTTTCTGGCAATGTGCCGGTTCACAAAGTGAACCGCAACGTCGGATTGCTGGTTTCCTACTTTGAACGGGACATCCCTGTTTTTGGCGGCTCTGCGCTACCGCTGTGGGGCCCAAGCATGGATTCAGAAGATCTGATGGGTGAGGATGGTCTGGGTGGCGCTTCGGTTCTTTTTGAGCGGCCCGCCAGTGTCCCTGAAGCGGAATCAGCCGCTGCTGCCCTTGTTCGCCTGAGTAGGGAGAAGGCGCCCGCTGCTGGTTCAACCTTGCTGGCGATCGGTCCGCTAACCAACCTGGCCTTGGCTGTGCGGCTTGACCCTGGGTTTGCCGCCCGTGTGCCGCACCTGGTAGTAATGGGTGGCGCTGTTCATGGGATTGGAAACATGACCGCTGCAGCCGAATTCAATATTCTCGCCGATCCCGAAGCCGCCAGGATTGTTTTTTCTGCTGGTTTTCCTCGCGTGACTGTGTTTCCGTGGGAAACATGCATCAAGACCCCAGTACCCTGGAAGGAATACGAACGCCTCACTGCGTTGCAAACGGCAGATGGCCGTTTGTTTACGTCCATTACGCGCAGTATGGCGATTCTGCAAAAAGACCAATTTCACAGTCCGGGATTTTTGGTTCCCGACCTGTATGCGGCAGCGTTGGCTGTGAGTGATGATTATGTGACCCTGGCCCGCCCCGGGTTCTTGGAAGTAGATGATGCTTTTGGGTCTGGGCGAGGTTTAACCTCTGTTCGCTGGAATCTTGATCAGGGTAGTTCCGCCAATGTGCGGGTTATCGAGGAGTTTGATCTTGAAAAACTCCTGCAGGCTCTCACAAAGGCTCTTGGAGGATAAATTGATAAAAAGGAGGTGGTTTTTCTTTTAGGTACGATGGCTCAAGAAGCCAGGCAAATCAAATCACTGAATTCAAACTATCTTAGAGGAGAATTATTCATGAAGCGTACTATGTCGTTTGTGTTGGCAATGCTTTTGATCGCGAGCTTTATGCTGTCCGCTTGCGCCCCAGCTGCTGCCCCTGCCACCGAAGCCCCGGCTGTGAAAGCAATCAAGGTTGTGTATGTGGTAAATGGCACCCAGGGTGACAAATCCTTCATCGATTCCGCAGTCCGCGGTATCCGCCAGGCAGAGAAGGAATTTGGCCTGCAAGTGAAGATCATTGAAGCCGGTAACGATCCTGCTCGTTGGCAGCCCGCTCTTGTTGATGCCGCTGCGAACGAAGAATATGACATCTTGATCGTTGGTTCATGGCAGATGACCGACTTTTTGGCCGAAGTTGCGCCCAAGTACCCCGATAAGAAATTCTTTATCTACGACACAGCTCCTGATTTCACGAAATGTGATTGCAAAAATATCTACGCTGTTCAGTACAAGCAGAATGAAGGCTCTTACCTGGCTGGTTACTATGCCGCCCTCATGACCCAAACAACCCTCAAGGGCATGAATGCTGAACCGACCCTCGGTGTTGTTGCCGCTCAGCCGATCCCCGTGATCGATGACTTCGTGGTTGGTTTCAAGAACGGTGCCAAGGATGCTGGTTTGGATCCTGAAAAGAACGTGATCGTGCAGTATGCTGGTGGTTGGACCGATCCCGCTAAGGGCAAGGAACAGGCTCTGGCTATGTACCAACAGGGTGCCGACATCGTCTTCCAGGTTGCTGGTGGTACGGGCGAAGGCGTTTTCCAGGCTGCTTTGGAAGCTGGTAAGTATGCCATCGGCGTGGACTCTGATCAGGCTATGATCGAAAAAGACACCAATCCCGATCTCGCGGCTGTCATCATCACATCCATGATGAAGAACGTAGACAACAGCCTCTACCGCGCCTTCAAGATGCACATCGCAGGCACCCTGCCTTACGGCAGCGTGGAAATCCTGGGTGTCAAAGAAGGTGGTGTGGGACTTGCATACAATGAATACTTTGACAAGTACACCCCCCAGGACATCAAGGACAAAATGAAAAAGGTCCAGGAAGATCTGCTGGCCGGCAAGATCACGGTTGATACCGTCTTCAAATAAATAAATCAGTTGATGAATTTAGGCAGGCAGGCTGAG
>CAIVSQ010000083.1 GCA_903908605.1 uncultured Anaerolineae bacterium | reverse complement strand
TCACCACAAACCCGGCCGTGGAAATGCGACGATCAAAATTAAGGCACGCAACTTGCGTACCGGGGCCAATATCGAAAAGACTTTCCAGTCAGGTGACCGAGTACCGGATGCCCGTCTGGATTATCACAATGTTTCCTATCTCTATAGCGATGGCGATTTTTACCATTTCATGGACAGCGAAACCTATGAGCAACCGGCAATTAAGGCAGATATTCTTGGAGAAAGTGCTGGTTTCCTAAAGGAAGGGATGGAATGCAAGTTGACGTTCTATTCTGGCGAACCGCTTGATATTGAATTACCTACTTCCGTGGATCTCAAAGTGATCACCGCCGAAATTGCGGTCAGAGGCGATACGGCCACAGGTGTCACCAAGAAAGTAAAAGTAGAGACTGGCATTTCTGTTCAGGTGCCTAATTTTGTAAAAGAAGGCGATACCATCCGGGTTGATACTCGTAATGGCGAATACCTCACTCGCGTCTAATTCAACTGACGAGCTAAGCAAACGATCCCTGGGCGCGCTGAGCGTTCCAGGGATCGTTTGGTGTTAGAATTGTCAGTCGATTATGATCCTTTAATATTTGGTGAAGTGAATGCGAACTCCAGCTGGTTTTGATTGTAAGTATTTTTATGGCGATTATTTCCGCGGCCGAACCGTGGAGGAATGTCGTTTGTTGCAAGCCTCTGGGCAAAAATGGAGTGCAGATCTTTGTAAGACTTGCCCTGCTCCTGGAATTGCACGTGCAAATGCTTGCGATAATTTGGTGTTGCGTGGCAGTATTAAGCGCCCGTTTTCAGCCGCTTTCATGCGACGGGTCGAAATCAGTGCCTATTGTGAAAAATCCAATGTTGATGTGCGCGAACCGCATATAGGCTGTGGTAATTGCCACCCCATCTCCGATCTCTTCGAAGTGAAAAAATGACATTCACCCTGTTACTTGATCTTGACGACACATTGCTGAGCACCAACCTTGATGCATTTCTATCAGGTTATTTTAAAAAGCTAACCGGCCATATGGCTGATATGGTTCCGCCAGAAAAATTTCTCCATGCCTTGCTTAGAAGCACTGGTGTGATGTATGCCAGTACTTATGTTGATCAGACTTTGGAACAGGTTTTTTACCAACAGTTTTATCCTGCCCTGGATGTGACGGATTCGGCCGGATTGGCTACTCACTTGGAGGATTTTTATGACAGGGTTTTTCCAACGCTTGCCAGCTTAACCTCTCCCCGACCTGAAGCTGTCGAACTTGTGAAGTATGCCTTTTCACAAGGATGGAATGTAGCCATAGCTACAGATCCGCTCTTTCCACGCAAAGCAATCCTTGAACGGTTACGTTGGGCGGGCTTGGATTCGACTATATACCCGTTTACATTGATTTCTGATTTTCATAATTTCCATTTTGCTAAAGCTTCTGTTTCATATTATCCTGAATTTTTGGCGCGTATGGGTTGGCAAGATGAGCCCGTTCTGATGGTGGGGGATAGTTTCGAACGTGATGTATTGCCCTCCAGGCAGGCAGGAGTGCCAGTTTATTGGCTAACAGAAGATGTCTCCAGTCACCCGGATTCAGAACCTGCCGGTTGGTATAGTGATTTGAGAAATTATCTAGAGACTATAAACCTGGCGGATCTCAAGGTTGATTATCGGTATCCTCAGGCCTTGTTGGCATTTCTACGTGCCACTCCCGCCGTGTTACATGGAATATTGTTGCGGATGGAAGTTGGAAAACTGTCAACCAGACC
>CAIVSQ010000082.1 GCA_903908605.1 uncultured Anaerolineae bacterium | reverse complement strand
CTGGCATAATCCCCCCGCGCCATGTTGTCATCGCGAACCCGCGCTCTTGATCTTCGCGGGTGTGGCGATCTGCGCGGCGGTCATCGCTGACATGCTGCCCGTGGCGATCTAAAATCCAAAGAGATTCAGTGCACAGAGCAGATCGCCACGCACGCATAACCCAAGAGCGCGTGGTCGCGATGACAGTAGCTGCTACTATTAACATAATTGTCAATTTCTCATTTGATATCGCCGAAGGCGGTATCAACGGGACTGCTAATACCACCCCACCATTCCCAACATGGCTTGCCTGTTGTAACAAATATCAGTTTACGCCAGTGACACGCTTGATGGCATCGATCTCATCCTGGCGGTAAGGCTCGCCATTTGGGTGGAAGATATCGTGAAACCAACCGTGCAGCGGGTCGGGAACTGCCCCGGGCAGGTCGCGCCAGTTGAACTGGCATTGGGTGCGTCCGTTTACCAGGCCCCACTGGTAACAGCCCACGCGCTTATCCAGGAACATGGGCAGATCGGTGCTGTAATTCCCACCCAGCGGGCGCGCCATCCACTCCGTGCACAGAATTGGGCGGCCATAGCCCTTGAGTAAATCAATGCGTGACTTGAGCTTCTCCAACGGCATGTAGCCGTGAAAGGAGATCACGTCCGATTTTTCGAACAGTACCTTGTTATTGGGTTCAAAATTGGTGTAATAACCAATCGTCAGTGGTTGAGAATTGCCGGCCTCGCGGGCCCAATCGAAACAGTTGGAGAGAAATTCAGGCGTACCGGTGCTGGTTTCGCCCAACGGCTCGTTGAACAGGTCCCAGCCCAGGATGGTTTCATTAGCACGGTAGCTATCGATAAAATCCTGCAAATAATGTTTGAGGTTGGGGCGTTCGTCCGGGTCGGCACCCAGCAGGCGGCCGGGACTGGGTGTCCAACTCGGCAGGATCATGCCTGGCACCGGTTCGCGCTGTTTGCCCAGGAAGGGGTCCAACTGGCGCGGCCAGCCGAAGACACAGTCATCAAACAAGACCGGCATGACCGATAGTTCTAACCCGGCGGCCATCTCCAGCAGTTGGTTAAAGCGTGCTTTCATCCCAGCCGGGTCGTCCTTCCAGACGATGTATTGCAGCAATACGCGGATCGAATTCAGCCCAATGTCTGCCGCCCAACCCAGCTCACGCCGCATGGTAAGCGGGTCAAAAGATTCGGCCTGCCACATTTCGGTGGTGTTACAGGCCGTGCTGGGGATGAAGTTGGTACCCACAATCCAGGGCTGGGTGTTATACCAGTCCCAGGCTTCATCGCGGGTCCAACGGGGTGGAGAAAAGGTGGTCATCAAAGGTTGTCCCAGTCTGGTTGTGATTCACTTAAGTGGCGTGTAACAACGCCGGCCGGTTGCGGTTTGGCCAGCAGGAAGCCCTGGATATACTCACAGCCAAGCTGCTGCAGGCAATCACGCTGGGCGGTTGTCTCGATCCCTTCTGCCACCACCCCCAGCCCCAGGTTCTGGCCGAGCTGGATGAGCGTCTTGACAATCTCGCTGCCGCTGGTGGGCAGGTCTTGCACAAAGGATCGGTCGATCTTAAAACCATCCACGGGCATGCTGCGCAGGTAGCTGAAGGAAGAATAGCCGGTGCCAAAATCGTCGATCTGGATGCGAATGCCCAGGCTGCGCAGTTCTTCGATTTGCTTCATCAGGCGCGGACCCATCTGAACCAGCACGTTTTCGGTGACTTCCATGCACAGGTGGTGCGGATCCAGCCCGCTGGAGCCCAGCGCGGCACGCACCCGTTCCACCAGGTCGCCCAGGATGATCTGCCTGGCAGAGAAGTTGACATTGAGCACGAGTCCCTGGCAATTGGGCAGGCTGCTTTGCCAGGCTTGCATCTGGCGGCAGGCTTGCTCCAACACCAGGTAACCAAGCGGTACCACCAGCCCGGTTTCTTCGGCGATGTTGATAAACTTGCCCGGCAGCACCAGCCCGCGCAGGGGGGAATTCCAGCGCACCAGTGCCTCAAAGCCATGCAGCTGCTGGCGCTTTAAATCATAAACTGGTTGGTAATATACCTCAAATTCCTGGTTTTCGAAAGCCTGGCGCAGATCATTTTCGAGCTGCATGCGTGTCATGGCACCCTGGCGCATGGCGGGTTCAAATGTCACCACCCGATTGCGGCCCTCCAGCTTGGCAATGCTCATTGCGATGGCGGCATCGCGCAGGATGTCGGCCGGGTCAGCATACGGCTGGGTTGGGATGATCAGGCCGACACTGGCGGTCAGTTTGATTTCCGCTTTACCTATTTGGAAGGGCAGGGTAACATGCTCCACGATGCGCTCAACGACGTGGTTGGCATTTTCGGCCGAGCCAACATCTTCGAGCAGGATGAGAAATTCATCCTCTGAAAGGCGCGCTAGCTTTTTGCCTGTCTCTGAGCGGCTGATATTATCGGCGGAGCGCAGGCCATCATCAAGCCGGCGGGCAATTTCAATCAGCACCTGGTCGCCGGCCTGGTTGCCATAAACATCATTAATCTTGTTAAAATGGTCAAAATCGAGGCTAAAAAACGCGAAGACCATCTCTGGCGTTCGTTTTTTGCGTTCGTTCACGCTGCGCAGGTGTTCCACCATCAGGGTGCGGTTGCCCAGTCCGGTCAGAGCATCGTGAATGGCGTCAAAGTTGAGTTGATCTTCCAGCTGCATCCGCCCGGTAATATCTAGCATGCTCAGGCAGTAAACCAGCCCGCCCTGGTCCTCGAAGCTGCTGACGATGATCTCCAGGTCAAGCAGGTAATTATCATAACGGATGCCGCGATACCGCTCCGGGTTGCCGAACTGGCTGGCATCGGCCAGGAAATCCTGTTCGAGTGGAGGTGAAAAAGTCACCAGGTCGGCCAGGTTGCCGGGTTGATTGGGATCAGCCTGCCAGCTTAACAGCCGGGTAAAGCTTGGGTTGGCGTCCAGGATGGCGAAATCTGGGCGGATCAGCACCACCGCTTCGTTTGAATGCTGGAAGATGGCCTGGAAGCGCTCCAGGTTGCGGTGACCCGTGCTGCGCTCATCGGCCAGGCTCTTCAGAAAGATGTTGGAACCGAGGAACAAGACCACACTGAGCAGCATAAACAGGCCGGTGGAGATCAGTGCGACACGCTTGCCGGCCTGGTTGAGGAAGCGCGGTAATTCGGCCTTGAGCACCAGTGCCGGCTGGCCATTGAGGTCGTTCATGTAAAGATAGCCCACGGCCACATCTTCACTCAGGTTGTGTTGGTGGACTTTGCCGGCCAATTCTTGCGAACCAGGCAGAAATAATTGCAAACATAAGTGAGTGCATCAGTCGTAGGCAGCAACTATCACAGTATTGGATGTACTTCCTTCAGAGTGCTACAGATTTACCCCCACCTATAGTCATCAAAATCCCGACAAATCCCGACAAATCCCGACAAATCCCGACAAATCCCGACAAATGTCCCAAAATCATGGCTTACTATAGGTGCCTGGTGGTGTGCAAGCCAGCAGATAACAGGAACGTCAATGCTATGCTAATACATTGTTGAGGTATCTGTCTACCTTCTTTTGTTTACTTCACTTTTGGCAGTTTACCCAGAGG
>CAIVSQ010000081.1 GCA_903908605.1 uncultured Anaerolineae bacterium | reverse complement strand
CAGCACAATCGCAAAAGAACAGAATGGGCTGGCTGTTCGGTGCAAACGCCATACATACAAATTAACTTTTTTCGCTTCACCGTCGCCGCCGTCGCCAGGTTAGTATTACTGCATAAATCACCCCGATGAGAGCAACCACCCCACCGATCAGCAACCCTATTGGAGATGGTTGTTTTTTTACCTGGGCAGGTTGACTGGAATCAGCTGCTGAAGGTATCACTTCGGTTGGGCTTGGCGTCGATGTTTTGCCAGAAAGGATGGGGCGGGCGTAATCATCCAGGTATACCGCCAACCAGGCCAACGGTGCGTTCCAATTAATCGCCACCTCGTTGGTGGTGTAAGAACCCATTTCATCGATATAGCTTTTCGCCGGCGGCTTGCCCACCAGCCCAGCAGCACGGGCAGTCGGGTCATCCGGGTTGCCATTTGGGCCGCCAGCCAACACGCCTGGCGGTGGAGGCGGGAAGCCACTGGCAGGCTGGTTCGCCCAAAAACGATGATGAGGATGAGCAAGCGCCTGCGTTCCGTAACCCGACACAAAGCTAAAATTCAGGGCATTGCGCCCCAGCAGGGTATTCATTCCCTCAATCGTTGCGTTTAAGAAACGTGCATCGCCACCAAAGTCATAAGCCAACGCCAGCACAATCGCCCGGTTTAGCACAGTAGAATTGGAACCCCACTCGTACCCACTGGCCAGCAGCGGTGAGGCGTAACCGTTCGCGTCACCCATAACAATCGACAATATTTCTTCTGCCGATTTAACTACCGCAGCCCGCGCCTTCGCATCTTGTTGCACCACTGCCAACGAGATGGTTCCAAGCGGCGCCACCTCACCCCATGACATTCCGCGGGTGGATAAATAATCGCCTGAGGTGCTGAAAGACCGCTGATACTCCGGCTTGCCGGTGGTCAGGTATAACTCCACCGCCGCCCAGTAAAATTCATCGGTTACTTTGGCATCGCCATACGCGCCCCCACCCAGCTTCGGAAATTCTGCCGCGAGCATATCCGGGTGAGCAAGCGCAGCCTGCCAGGCAGCCTCGGCCGCCTTCAAACAGCGTGCGGAAAAATCCGCATCAACACTCTTCCACACACGCGCAGCCTGGGCAGTCGTCGCAGCCAGGTTAAGCGTGGCAGCCGTGGATGGGGGGAAAAGAAACCGGGTGTTGCTCTGCGCTGGCGGCAGCCCCGGCATGGCATCCCACTGCAAGCCATGTAATTTATGATGCACCATGCCTGCCAGCGGTTGGTCCTCCGGCACTTGCATCCCCAGTAAAAATTCCATCTCCCAGCGTATTTCGTCCAAAATATCTGCCACGCCATTGCCACTTTCAGGAATATTGAGGACCCCATCCATAAAAGCAGCCGGGTTACGTTCATAGGCATTCAGCAGAGTCCACACTGCGATACCGCCATTTACAACATATTTACCGTAATCGCCAGCATCATACCAACCGCCCAGGGCATTAAGCGAATATGGGCATGCGGACCACTGTTTACCTACCGAATCGACCCCGGCATAGCAGCCAACCTTACTGTCACTGACATGGCCGGCTGGACGCGCCCACGCCCCGGCAAACCGCTCTTCCAGCTCCAACCCGCTGCGAGATAAATAAAAATAACGCAAAGCATCCAACTTTAGACCACTGTACAACCCGCTGCCGATCTCAAACGGGTCACTTGTCAGACCATCTGCCTCCAATGTATAGCCCTTACCAGGGGTGACATACGCTGAGAAATCAACCTGGTGCACAATATCGCCGCTGGCAAGATCGTATTTCTTTACTTCAGAATTTCCGCTCATTACCGTCTGCCCTGTGGCATCCTTCAGCAGCCACGCTACCGGCGTTTTTCGCTCCGAAGCAAAAGCGCCAATTTTCGGAGCATCCGTAAAGTAGCCCACCTGGTTGACGCTGATTTTCTGGCCTGGGGCAGCCGGCACAGGCGTGGACACCACTGTGGCCTGGGCCGCACGCCCAGCAGGCATCGGGATGTCTGCGCTTCCAACCGCAAAAAACAGGGCTCGGCCAAAAAGAAAAGGCGACTTCCAAGAATTATCCGCACTATCGGCGTTGGACCAGATCAGTTTCATATTCCTATCCTTTTCGCTGGCACCGTTGGCCTGGGCCTGGAAACCAATTTTCAGCCCATGCACTGGCTTAATCTTTAACGGCAGGGCAGCTTCAAACCCCCAACCGTCTACGGTCTTAAACACAAAGGCTTTCACCTGGGCCGTTTCAACGTTCGTGCCGGTCAATATCAACCGGGCCGGGTCGGTATTGCCAATATCACCCGGGTTGATATTCGCCTGGATGACACCCTCGCCATAAATGCTTGCATTCAGGTCGCCGCTGGTGTTTAGGTAAAATTCCAGCGAATCTTCGTTCCAATAATTCGCTTCATGCTGCCCGGTGATGATGTTTTTATCGGGAATCGACATGGTCAGATAAAAGTTTTCACCATCCGACGCTACTGCGAAAGAAAGTGGGCCGTCTTCAGCAGGCCTGTCACTGTTATAAGGACCTTTCGTTACCACCTGCACCGGAATATTCTGCCAGTCGTCCAGTTTTCCGTCCAATTTGATCTGGACCGGAAAAGCCACATAGACCGCTTCACCTGGGATTTCGGGTGGGGCCAATTGCTTTTCTGCCTGAGCATGGGCAGGCTGTCGAATGCCCGTCCCCAAACCAAGCACCAGAACCGCAACAATCAAACTGGAAACAAAACGAACAGATTTATCAGCCGTCAGAAATTCTCCGTTCGACAATTTTACCTTCTCGGCAGCCGAAACAGGCATATCAATATCCCCTCCGCAGCGGCACGGTCCAGCCACCTGGGCTCCGCAATATTAAAAACATGCTCGGGTGCGGAAAAAAAACCACACCCGAGCAAAATAATTGGGTTCGTCTTGGTCGTGATCGCGCCCCCCAGCAGATCAATACCGGGAATGGATATTATTGCGCGTTATCGCTCAAGGTCCTTATATTCCTGCGCGCCATAAAACCGGCCAGTCGGGCCATCGTTATCCAGCAAAGCGGGAACTAACGCACCGGGAAGAACAGATTCAACCTTGCCAGGGGCATTAGGCCCACCCAAATCAGTTTGCAACCAACCCGGGTCGAGAAAGTTGATAAGGACATTTTCACCCTTGAACTCGGCCGCCAGGTCACGCGAGTATTTATCCACCGCCGCCTTGGATACACTGTAAACCACCAGGTTGGGTTGGTCAGCAATGCCAGAAGTAAGGTTGATGATGCGACCATAGCCACGTTCACGCATGCCAGGTGCAAAGGCCTGGCAAATCGCAATTAACGCCCACACATTGATCTGAAATACCCGGTCCCATTCGGCCTGGTTAATCGAAAATATCGATTCGTATTTGCTCATGACCGCTGCGTTATTGTAAAGAATATCCACCGGTCCTGGCGCAGCCTTTGCCTGTTCGATCAGCTGGGCAACCCCGGCCGGGCTGGAAAGCTCTCCCGTCGCAATGTGCGTTTTTACATTAAATTTTTTCAACCCGGCGAGAGTCGCCTCCAGATGCTGAGCTTCGCGGCCGTGAACAATCACATTGCAACCACGTTCGGCCAGGCCCCAGGCAATCTGTTGACCAATACCGCGGCTGGAGCCAGTGACAAGTGCCCATTTGTTATCTAATCGTTTCATTTTTTCAATTTTCCTTTTTTATGATTTTTACAGCCAATTCTTACCATGACCCTAATAATAAAACTAATTGCCCAAAATAGCTGTAAGGGCACAGTTGTCGATTTCCAGGATTGTCAGGCAAACCTATCCAGGTTGACTGCCACCAACGGAAGCGCTTCATCAACAAATTCTTCCAGGTCCAGACGCTTTTTTCCATGGGTGTAGTGAGCGGCCAACCCATAAATCGCCCAGGTTGCCACCGTCGCAGGGATTTCAACCTGAATTTCCGAATTGGAATGGTCCAACCAGTGGGAAATGAGCTCAAAAACTTGTTTTTTAAAAGGACCTTCCACCAGTGATTCAAATTGTGGTTGGGGCTGAAGACAGTCTTGCCTGGTACAGGAGAGCAATTCGCACACCATCGTAATCAGGCTGCGCAAATTTTCCTGACTATAGTAATCACAATTCAACGTGCGTTTCTCAATTTCCTGCCGCACCAACTGGCCAATCCAATAATCCAGTAAGGCGTATTTATCCTCAAAATGAGCATAAAACGTCCCGCGGTTTATATCCGCCCGCTCGGTCACATCCTGAACAGAGATATTTTCGAACATCTTTTCAGAAAGTAGCTCCTGGAATGAATCCAGGATCAAGTTTCTGGTTCGTTTGATGCGCCGGTCTGTTTTTTCCTCAATAACCAACATTTTTTCTCCAGTGTCGTTTATCCATCACTATGCATGGATTGATGATTGACCCATTTGAAAATAAAGTGTAAATTAGACGACATTCGTCGGATTAACGACATCTGTATAATATCATATCAAAATTGGAGAGTCAAATGAAAAATCATCAAGGCACAAAATACTTGGGTCTGGCCGCAAAAATCGGGGCGGGCTTGTTCGCCTTGTGGGGACTTCTGCATATTTGGGTGGGCTACGAAGGTATCCACCAATACCTGGCTGGGGCGGCGCACAGGCCTTGTGGAACATGGTCATTGGCGGCGTCAATGCCCCCCGCGCCGGCTTTCAGCACACCACTGATGCGATCACGGCCCATGCCCAGGCGCAGCTGCTCCTCAACTTCACCATCGATGTAGCCGGCTATGGCGTGCTTGGCCTGGTGGTGGCATGGATGCTCTGGACCCAAAAATCCTGGACTGGCTATTTCCTCGGGCTCTTTATCATCGGCATTTGCGATCTCACCTTCTTATTTGCGCTGGTAACCTCAGGCATTGTTGAATTCAGCGCAGCTTCCCTGGGCGGCCCAATCATCTGGTTTTTAGCCTGCCTGATCACACCTTTCGGACTGCCCACCTTGAGAAAAAGCCAGCCATGAACACAACCCTGGTTATTTTCGCATCCTTGCTTGGTTTTGCCGCCAGCGGTTCCGCCATCGCCAAATTCTTAAAAGTACCTCAAATCATGGCATCGATGGCGCATGTAAGTGTCAAGCCAGGGCTTGTTCCAATCCTTGGTGTTTTGGAAGTGCTCGGCACGTTAGGTCTGGTCCTCGGAATTTGGTTTCAATCGCTTGGCGTTTTATCTGCAGTCTGTCTGGCACTTTATTTTTTGGGAGCCGTAGGGTCGCACATCAAAGCCCAAAGCAAAATAGCCGATTCGCTGCCGGCATTCATGATCATGTTGATTGCAATTGCCGTCTCATATTTGGAGATCTTGCGTTAACAACCGGCCTGCTGCCTGCTGTTTATGGAGAAATAATGTTTACACCAAAAGAAATCGCTTATATAAAATCCCAGCATATTGTTCGTATGGCCACTGTTTCAAAAACCTACCAACCGGATGTTGCACCCCTCGTTTTTCAGTTTGAAGGCGACAAGTTTCTTATCTCAGGGTTTGACATTCCCAAAACCCTGAAATACAAAAACATCCAATCCGGAAACGAACTGGTAGCCCTGGTGCTGGATGACCTGGCATCAGTAAATCCATGGAAACCACGTGGCATCAAAATTCACGGCAAAGCTGAGATCATCGAAACCGGTGGTCGCAAAGTCCTGATCATCACCCCGCTCAAATTATGGAGCTGGGGCATCGAAGAAGCCAGCCCTGCGGGTCATTTTAGAAAAGCAACGCGGGCATGAGCCGAATTCCCTGCAAATATTCCCACTCCCTGGCCTTTCAGAATCACAGGGTCTTTTATCAACACCCTAAACCCTCCCGTTAAGTTCGCAAGTATTTTTAGGAATAATATGAAACCCACGATTGAATTGATTGAGTTTACCGACCCCTACTGCACATGGTGTTGGGGTTCCGAGCCGATCCTGCGGCGCATACAGGAAACCTACGGCGAACAGGTTTCGCTGCATTTTGTGATGGGCGGGCTGACCGATAATGCCGACCAGGTCCACGATCCTGCCAATGGCATCGGCGGAGCCGACTGGAAACGTCAAATTGCCGCGCACTGGGTCGACGCATCCACCCGGCACGGCATGCCGGTCGACATTAGCAATTTTGCAGAAAAAGTCGCGCCGAAATCGACCTACCCAGCCAATATCGCCTACGAAGCCGCCAAACTGCAAAACCCCGGGCTGGCAGACCGCTACCTGCGGCGGTTGCGTGAAGCCGCGGCAACCGAGAGCCGCTCAATCCACCTGCCCGAAGTCCAGGCGGATATCGCCGAAGAAGTCGGGTTGGACCGGACCCGTTTCCTGGCAGATATCGCTGGGCCAGCCAAACAAGCCTTCGCGGACGATCAGCGCTTATGCCACGAAAACGGCGCTTTCGGTTTTCCCACCTTTCTCATTCGCACCGGCGGTCAGGAAAGACTAATATATGGCTACAACAGGTTCCCCACCTTCGCAGCGGTTTTTGACAACCTGGCTGGCGCGCCTCTTCAAAAACACCAGCTGACATTCAGTGAAGAGGCTGTCCTTAGCTTCATCAACAAGTACGGCAGCGCAGCAGCGCGCGAAGTGGTTGAGGTTTTTGGAGTTTCATTTGACGAGGCAACAGCGCTGTTGGATCAGCTCGCCACAAATGGAAAAATTGAAGCTCATCTGGCAGGTACTGGCAGCATGTACCGGGCCATCCCCATTGGTGAAACCTGCGACCCATTAACCGGGCAATGCATGTAAGGAATTCAACCAGCCCAACCTCTGTACCTCTTCATTGGAATCAATAGTGCGCTGACAGGCTGGCAAAACCAACCGGTCGGCGCACCATTATTACGCCTCATTCACGAAAATAATGCGCTCGCCCCTGGTGAATCCACCAGCCGCTGTGGCGCACACACCCGGGCGAATATTATGGCAACAGAAATTCCATGCTGACCGGCTGAGCAGCGCCCAAAGCCTGGCCGCGCGCACCAGGTGAACAGCCACCGACCGTCAGCCGGAACTTGCCCGGCTCCAGTTTTTGCCGGCCGTCTTCATCAAAAAGCATCAACATTTCTGGCGTAACAGAAAAACGGATGGTTTTACTTTGTCCAGGCTTTAAACTCACCCGCTGAAAACCTATTAATTGGCTGATCGGTGCTGGCAGACGGGCCTCAAGCGCGCTGACATACAACTGCGCAACCTCATCTGCGCTGACATTACCGGTGTTCTTAACCGTGACAGTCACCCGCAACCCATCGGATAGCGTGCTAAGTGAACTGAGTTTCAGTTTACTGTACTCAAAACTGGTGTATGACAGGCCAAAACCAAACGGGAACAATGGCTCACGCTCAACATAGCGATACGTACGACCAGCCATGCTATAGTCTTCAAAGGCCGGCAGGTCAGAAGTGGCCTTCGGGAAGGTAATCGTCAACTTGCCACTGGGAACCGCCGTCCCAAACAGCAGGTCCGCCACCGCCCGCCCGCCTTCCTGCCCCGGGTACCACACAAACAAAATCGCCTCCACCAGGTCGGCAATCTCACCCAGCGCAATCGGGCTCCCACCGGTCAATACCAGTACAATCCGCGCACCATGTTGGGACAGGTTGCGGATGAACTGTTGCTGTACTGCCGGCAGCTCAATTTGTGCGCGATCGCCGCTTTCGGCGGTCAGGATCGATTCACCCTCCTCACCCTCCATCAACGGCGAGGTGCCAGCGCATACGATCGTCAGATCAGAATCCACCGCCTCATACTCGGCCCAGTTAACCGGGGAAACACATTCCTGCGTCCACTGGCAGCCTGCGCGGTAATTGGATTTAACTCCTTCGGGCAGCCAACCAACGATGCCCTCCAGCAAGGTAACCATGTGATCATTAATACCGTAATAATTACCCAGCAAAACATCCAGGCTGGCAGCCGCCGGGCCGGTAACATAAACACTCTTAACCTGCGGCCCGATCGGCAGCACCCCATTCTCATTTTTAAGCAACACCGCTGATTGCAGCGCAGCACGATAGGCCAGCTCTCGGTGCTTCTTTGAACCAACCACCGTCAGGGGCGTGGCAGCATAAGCCACCTGCTCTTGCGGGTCAAACATCCCCAGCTTGAAACGTGTGGCCAGCGTCCGTGAGAGTGCCTGGTCAATCTCAGCCAGCGAAACCAGCCCCTGTGCCAGGGCCTCACCCAGGTGGTCATACGTGCAACCACAGGAAATATCACAACCAGCCTTAATCGACAGAACCGCACTTTCCAGCGGGCCCGCGGTAACATGGTGCCCATTATGAATATCGGTCAACGCCCAACAGTCCGAGACAACATGACCTTTGAAGCCCCATTCCCCCCGCAAAATATCCTTTAATAGCAAATCGCTGGCGCAGGCCGGCTCGCCAAGCACACGGTTATACGCACCCATCACCGCTTCAACATTCGCCTGGGTGACTAGCTTCTTGAACGCCGGCAGGTAGGTGGCATACAGATCACGCCGGCTGACCTGGGCATCAAAGCTGTGACGCAGTTTTTCAGGCCCGCTGTGCACCGCAAAATGTTTGGCACAGGCGGCAGCTTTCAGGTAGCGCGGGTCATCCCCTTGCAACCCACGCACAAACGCAGCCCCTAATTCGCCCGTCAAATACGGGTCTTCCCCCCAGGTTTCCTGCCCACGTCCCCAGCGAGGGTCGCGAAAGATATTGACATTCGGGGACCAAAAAGTCAGTCCTTGGAAAATACTGGTTTCTCCATTCCTGCGCAATGCCTCGTGATACTTGGCCCGGCTTTCATCACCAATCGCCGCACCGATGGCCTTTACCAACGCCGGGTTCCACATGGCCGACATACCAATCACCTGCGGGAAAACCGTGGCACGCCCGTTACGCCCAACACCATGCAATCCTTCGCTCCAAAAATTGTAGGCTGGAATATCCAGTCGTGGAACCGCATTAACGGGGTGAATGAATTGGCCCAATTTTTCTTCAAGTGTCAGGCGCGCTAATAAATCCTGAACACGTTCATCCACGGGTAAGTTTGGGTCAAGATAAGCTGGTTGCGACATAATAACTCCTTGCTGTAGCGGAGAATAACTTGCGCGCTGCCCATGTATTCACCATATTCCACGTGAAGGCAGGAGGAAAATTACCTTAAAAAAGCGGCTGTTTTTTCAAATATGCAGAATTTACATAATACTTGTTGAATAGGCTCATAAGCTACCCTTGCAAAACTGGTCTACACAAACTCGCTGGAGTATACGTCAAAATACATACGAGTCAATTCTTTTGGGCAAATTTGTGTTCTCGAAACCATTTCTCTGAGTGCAGAAGTGATTGTGCGAGCATCGTCTTGGTTGCAGCAGTTAATAAGGAAACTGTCAACCTGTTAAGCCTTCCCCAGGGCAGCAATTACCAATTAACAACCCAATAGTTTGTCTTTGTCGTTCTAGTTACCTTGAAATCTCGGAGTCTGACTCCGAGATTTCAAGGTAAAATAAGAATATGTTACTCAGACCATCCTACCTGACCAGCCTGAAAACAGCCACCAACCGATCACCGATAACAGCGCTGCTTGGACCACGCCAATGTGGAAAAACGACGCTGGCCCGCCAACTCGCTTCCGAACAGAAAGCCACTTTCTTTGATGTTGAATCGGTTCCAGATCAACGTCGGCTGCAAAACCCTGAATTAGCATTGGGCAGCCTCTCCGGATTGGTAATCCTCGATGAAATTCAGGAAATGCCAGGGCTGTTTCAGGTCTTACGCGTATTAGTTGACCGCCCTGATAATCAGGCTCGCTTCCTTATTTTAGGTAGTGCTTCCCCCGAAATCATCAAATCTGCATCAGAAACACTCGCTGGTCGGTTGGAATTCATTGAACTTCACGGTTTTGATCTTTCTGAAACCGGATCCGATACCTGGGAATCGCTCTGGCTGCGAGGTGGATTTCCCCGCTCTTTCCTGGCCAATAATGAAGATGATAGCCTGGCCTGGCGCGAAGGGTTTATCCGCACCTTTCTCGAACGCGATATTCCCCAGCTTGGTATTAATATCCCGGCAGTGGCCATGCGCCGTTTCTGGACTATGCTGGCTCATTATCACGGACAAACCTGGAATGCGGCGGAAATCGGCCGCTCGATGGGTCTCTCAGACAAAACAGTACGTTCATATCTTGACATTCTGACAGGCACCTTTATGGTCCGTCAACTACAACCCTGGTATGAGAACGTAGGAAAGCGACAAGTCAAAGCGCCAAAAATCTATTTCAGAGATACCGGCTTGCTGCACAGCCTTCTGGATATCCCCGACAATCACAGCCTTCTCGGTCATCCACGTTCAGGAGCCTCATGGGAAGGATTTGCCCTGGAACAGGTGTTGCAGATTCTGCGTCCCAATCAGGCTTACTTCTGGGGAATACATTCCGGCGCAGAACTCGACCTTATTTTCCCTTATAAAGGGAAACGATATGGGTTTGAGATCAAATTCAACGAAGCCCCCAAACTGACTGCATCCATGCGCACCGCTGCCACCGAATTAGCCTTGGATCACTTATGGATTGCCTATCCCGGCAAAGTTGCCTATCCGGTCGAAAAGAATATTAGCGTGCTCCCACTTATCCAGCTGGAAACCATTAAATTACAGCTTGCCTGATCTGTTGCTTTCATCAACGATAGAACTGCCCACACCTGATCTGGGCGGTTTTATTCCGTTCACAACTGCCGTCGCGACGATCGCACAAGTACCATTCCAGAATACTACCCCAGATCAGGAATGACTTACCGCGTTTCAACATGCCCCCTTTGGGGATCACTGCGTATCTCTTTCCACTCGCGCAAGTTACCCACGGGTTCTCTGGCACCACTCATTTAATGTAACCATCGGTTCACCCAGTAAACGATTCGCTTCCTCAGCAGACCCATCTTCACCCCACTTCTCGTAATGTTTCATCAGCGTTGCCATACCTTTCCATTCGGTGTTAAAGGTCAGCGCGCCCAGCAGCGCCAGCATTTGCGTGGACATTGTCGCAACCTTCAGGCCTGCATGCTCTGCGTAAATGTTCATCGCCTCACCCATGTTGTAGGCTTCGGGACCAAAAATATACAGCTCCTTGTTAAGCGCCGCCTCGGTCTGATAGCTGATTGAGACCATGCGCGCATAATCCTCGGCAGCCACCCAGTGCAGCGGGTGAGGCTGGTTGCCGATCAGCGAGATACTTTTGCCCTGCACAAACAGCGGCAGCGTTTCCATAAACCACGAAGCGCGGAAAATTGTATATGGCACACCGCTGGCTTTCAACGCCACTTCACCTTTGAACTTGGAACGGCTCTCCGGCGTGTCGGCCTTATCCGCACTGACAGCATATGCCGAAAGAATCGTAACCCGTCCAACCTTCATTTCCTTCGCGGTTTTCGCAATCTCGCCGGTAGCCAGATGATCCATGCGCTCAAAGTCCGCGCTGGTTGGGCCGCCTTTCAGGCTGATGTGCACGCCATCCACGCCGCACAGTGCTGTTCGCAGCGTCTCACTATCCTCCACATCGCCCCGCATAATTTCATAGCCATCGCCTAACAAACGGCGGGCTTTCTGCGGGTCACGCGCCAGCAGGCGAACGGCGAACCCATCCGCCTTGAGTTGCACTGCGACAGGTTTTCCGAGCATGCCTGTTCCACCAATCACCAGAATTCGTTTGTTTGTGTTTTTCATATGCACCCGAACATTCGTAATGTTTAATTCCCAGTCTTGGTCAGGATGATCACCCTGTACATTCCTCGCAGCAAACTCGGCTGATCATCCATAATCAGAATGTGGCAGCCCGCCATCATCGCCGAAAAGCGGCGGTGATATCTGTTCCAAGCAAGCTGGTAAAGATGTTGAAAAATTGATAGAGAGGAACCAGTCCATTTGATTCCGGTAGAAACTTATCGAAGATTACAACGCGCCCACCCGGTCTGAGTACCCGCAGTGCGCTTTCCAGGCACAGCCTGCCATCCGGAACAACACTCAGGATGAGATTCAAAACCAGGGCATCAATAGCTTCAGCACAGAACGGCATCACTTGAGCATCCGCCTGAACCAGGCAGATCGACGCACGGCAATCCGGGATTTTACGCCTGGCAACCGACAGCATATCCTGGCTGAGGTCCAACCCCACCGCCCGGGCACCCGCCGGCAGTAGCGCTGCGTCGGCACCCGTCCCCACCCCAACCAGCAAGATTCTCTCTCCCGCTTCGGGACTCAGCATACGAATGGCTTGCGTACGGCCAGCCACAAATACCCGGTTAATCGTTGCGTCATAAATCGGTGCCCACAACCGGTACACCAGTTTATTCCACCAATTTGACATTTTCATACGTAGTTACCGCCGTTAACCAGGCTACCCCTACCTTGCCAACATTTCCCTGGCCAGGTTCCAGAAATAGACAATGAAAAATGAACCAACCGTCAGGCAGTACATCTTAATACCGATCTCGATGATTTCATCCGTGTTCAGGTTGAACAGCAGGCCAGTGTTAATTCCATACAACAGCGCATACAGACCAAGAAAGATAAGGCTGGAACCAGTCAACAAACCAAACAGGGCTGCTTTATCATTGTTTTTCAGCAGAAAAAGAAAAGCCAACAACGAAACTACCGCAATCCAACCATCGGCCAGGGGAAAAGACATAAACCAGGTCCGGTAGCCCGGCACAAGATCAGTCACTGGGAAGATCCGGGTAAAGACCAGGCTCCAGTAGGTGACGATCCCCACTGTAGTAAATCCGGTCAATCCAAGCGCAAGCGTTCTCATTTTTTGTCTCCATTCTTAATCAGGGCAACACCTACAACCACCAACCAAAGCGCCCACAGGCTGTAAGCAATCGCGTTAATCGCACCAACAAAAGGCACTCCAGCCGGCTCCAGGTTTCCGAGCAGGATGCCAACTGCCAGAACAATCCCCAACCAGCCCTGCCAGGCGCTAAAAATATTCGATTTTTGCATCGCCATCGCGATCAAAATCGTCCACAGCGCAGTAAACATGTAGCCCAGGTGCTCGCCAATCCCCTGCCCCGCGTACATATTGAAAGCGTTGAAAGTTACTTCAATGGCAGCCCTCGTCGCCTCACTCGTCGCCGGGTTTACGTAGGTGGAGGCCAGCCCGGGTACCATAAACGGCCAGCGCACAAACCCGAGCATTTGCACAATCCCGGCGGTCACACCCAGCACGGTGGCAATCGGCATAAAGGGCGTATCCTCGCGCGCAAGGTAGGGGTGCAGCAAAACCGAAATCGGCACGAACAAGCTCGCCGCAACCATCATCAGGTACCAGTTGGCCACCAGCCCCCCGCCACCCGCCACAAACTTTTCCATCACCGTCGCCGCCGGCTGACGCAGGATATCGGGGTATTCGAAATTAATTTGCAGCATGGTAAAAGCCGCCATGAACAAAACCGGCGTGGCAACCAGCAGCGTGCCTGTCAAAAGGCGATGCGTTTTATTTTGCATGTTCAACTCCTAAAGATATTGCCTAAAGATATTGAATCAGAATGGTATTCAGTTCACGCCGGAACAACTCGGCCGGGTCATCAAAGAACGATGGAATTTGGTTGGTAATTTCGAGCATCACCAACCCATGCACGCGGCTCCAGAAAATCTGCGCCAGGTACAGGATTTCAGGATCGATCCCCCCTGAAGCTGCCTGCCACACCTCTAGCATCGCTTCCAACCTCGGTGTCAGCGCTGCGAAACGTTCCACCCGCAGCCTGTTTGCCACAAAAATAGCCTGGATCACCTCAAAGAGCGGTACCATCGCCCGCTCCGCAGCCGGCATGGTGATCTCCTCTGGAGCCTGGTAGTTTGGGATCGGCGTACCGAAAATCAACAGGTAACGCTGCGAATAGGTCACCGCCCACTGGCGGTAAGCCCAACCCAGGGCAAACAGCCGCTCCGCAAATTGCTCCGCTGGCAAATTTTCCACCGACACGAACAGGGCTTCCGCCAGCGAGTTGTAGGCATCCACAATCAGCGCGGTCACCAACTCATCGCGGCTGGGGTAATAGGTGTAGATGGAAGTAGCAGCAATATTCAACTCGCGCGCCACCGCGCGCAGGCTAAGGGTGGCCGCCCCCGACTCAGCAATCTGTTTCCAGGCAATCTCCTTGATGGCATTCTGCAAATCAGGGTGACGCTCATCATTCCTTGGTCTTGGTGACATAAGGCTCCTTTATAAACTTACACCGTAGCATTAATTCAATCTTACAGCGTAAGTTTATTTTCGTCAAGAGTTTACGTTGGTTGAAGAATATTAAAATAAAAAATCCCCCACGCCAGGGACATGCCCTATAGGAAGCTGGCGCAGTCAGCGCTAAGATTGTATTGGAGATATAAACCATGAAACCAACTCATCTTGGCAAGTTGTTCAACCTGCATATTGACCTGCACCCCCTCACCTGGCCTGCAACGCTATTTTTGTGGTTTGGATTAATCGCCGCATTCCATTACGGATTGGCCCTTCCGCTCCCAGAAGCGCTTCTACTCGCTCTGGCGGCTACGCTGCTGCACTGGATTTCCCTCCTCTTCCACCACCTGGGACATATCATCGCCGCCCGCTTAACCGGCTACCCCATCTCGGGTCTGATATTGGGCACCTTTGGCCTGCTTGCCCGCGATCTTTACCCCACCGGCGAGCCAGAATTGGCCCCCGGCATTCACATCCGCCGCGCGCTGGGTGGCCCGCTTGCCAGCGCCCTGCTCTCGTTATTTTTCTTCCTGCTCCTGCCCCTTTGGCCCGGGAACTGGCACTGGCTCGGCCTGGTCATCCTGCTTGAAAATCTCTTTGTCTTCACCTTGCAGGTTTTCATTCCGCTAAGCTTTAACGATGGCGGCACCCTCATGAAATATCTTCGACGCTAAAATTCGCTCCACGAAAACACCACGCGTGTATTTACACTGTCAAATTGCGCAATTCGTTAACCAGCATATACCAGTAAATCGTATGGCGGCAGAGTAAGCGCACCAGATGGGCTTAACTGGCCCTGACCGGCCAAACGCTGACCGGGAAGAAGTGCAATTTTTTCAAACTTATCGCTAAAAACAACTTGTTGTTTTTCTGAAAAATTGGCAAACAATACAACCTGTTGCCCACCATGCGAACGCACAAAACACAGCACATGTTCATTTTCTATCGGAATCAATTTCAGCTCGCTGCCAGCAAAAGCATCGATTTTCTTTCGCAACTCAATCAACCTTATCAAGCCCTCGAATACACCGGCTTCAATGCTTTTGGAGGCTTTTCTTTTCTCATAACGCTTCCAATCTGCCCGTGGACGGTGAACCCAGCGGCTGTCACGCGCCTTGTCGGGATCGTTGCGATAGCCATAATCATTCAAGGTGCCAATTTCATCCCCTAAATAGAGTAACGGAATACCGCCAAAGGTCATGATCACGCCATGGATAAGTAAAATCCGGCCAATGGCGAGTTCTACCTCGGCAGGACCTTCCTCACTGAGGGCCTTTTCGAGTCCAGCCAGCGAGGCACAGGCTCCGCTAATTCGGCAATCGCCGGTTTTGGGATTTTCCTGGAAAGGCAAGCCGCGAGCAAAACTACCAGGGAAACGTCCACGGTAAAACTCGTTTAGAAATTGTCGATGATCGTTGCCATTGACACCTAAAAGCGCGGCATCCTCGTCAGAGAATGTCCAACCAATATCATCGTGACAGCGCACATAGTTCACCCAGGCTGTTTGCGGGTGAATATTGAAACGGGTGGATAACGCCTGGGCAAGCAGGCGAACATCACGAGTCGCCAACGAATTCCACAGCAATGCCATCAAAAGCGGATTGTACGAGAGCTGGCACTCGGCCGGATCGATATACTTAACCACATCGTCCGGGTGAACAATCGCTTCCGATTTGAACAAGAGCGCCGGGGCAGAAATTCGTGCAGTGGCATTAAATGCCCTGATCAAGACATGCGCTTCGGGTAAATTCTCGCAGCCCGTCCCCATTTGCTTCCAAATAAAGGCAACTGCATCCAAACGAATGACCTCCACACCCTGGTTGGCCAGGAAGAGCATTTCCTCCGCCATCCGGTTGAAGACAGCCGGGTTTGCATAATTTAAATCCCACTGGTAACGATGAAATGTAGTCCACACCCAACCCCCACCCACTGTTTCCGAGAGTGGCGAGAAGGAACCAGGATGTTCATCGGGGAAAATTTCCCGCAGGGTATGTTCGTAGGCATCAGGCATGGTTCGATCAGGATAAATCCGGTACATTTCCTGAAAGTCGAGCTGACCTGCTTTGGCCTTTTCAGCCCACGCATGCTGGTCAGAGGTGTGATTGAATACCAGGTCCACCACCAGGCTGATCCCCGCAGCGCGCAGATCGCCGGAGAGTGAGGCCAACTGCTCCATGGTACCCAGCGGCGGATGAACCTCTCGATAACTGCTGACCGCATATCCACCGTCATTTTCGCCTTCGGGTGCCTTGAAGAGCGGCATCAGATGTAAATAAGTCAGCCCCAATTCCTGAAAGTAAGGGATTTTAGACCGCACCCCCTCCAGATCACCCGCAAACAAATCAACATAAATCACCCCACCCAGCATCTGGTTGGATTGGAACCATAGCGGATTCGCCTCACGCACGGTATCCAATTGGCGCAAATCAGCCGATCGTCCAAACCAGGCCCGCGCCAGGCTGGTAAGCAAATCTTCGAGATGAAAGAAAAAATCGTAGCGCGCGCTGTAAAGTTCCAAATAAAGATTAAAGAGGGCCGGGAAATGCGTATCTAGCCGCTGGATAAACACCTGCCAACCTTGCGGGTCGGCGGCAATCTCAGCCGCCAGCAGCATTTCCAGTCGTGGCAGTAGTCGGGCCAGGCTGCGATTGGTTTCGAGCGGAATGGAGAGAGATAGATTCATGGCTAATCCTTAAAAGAGGTAGTGCGCCCTGTTATGAAAAAACTTGCTCAGCCAGGGCAAACGCACCCAAAACACCCGCCTGCCCACCCAGCCCAGGGGCCACAATATATTCATCCATCGCAGTTATAACCTGGGGAGCTTGAACATAACCATTCAACTTCTCCTGCACTTTTTGACGAATAAGCGGCAGCAGGTGCGGTTGCTGCAACACACCGCCGCCCAGGACAATTCGCTGCGGAGAGCACGTATAAATGTAATTAGCCAGGGCCGCTGCGACATACTGCGCTTCCAGTTCCCAGGCGGGATGATCGGGGCCAAAACTTTCAGCCCGGGCACCCCAGCGCTTTTCGAGAGCCGGGCCACAGGCTAACCCTTCAAAACAATCGCCATGAAACGGACAGGTGCCAGGGAAGGGATCCTTTGCCATATCATGTGCAATCGAAATATGCCCCATCTCCGGATGGAGCAAGCCGTGCAGGAGCTTACCGTTAACCAACGCCCCCCCGCCAATGCCTGTCCCAATTGTCAGGTAAAGAACCGGGTTACAACCCTGGGCCGCACCCCAGCGCCCTTCAGCCAGCGCTGCTCCATTAACATCAGTATCAAAGTTAATCGGCAGGTCAAAAGCCGCTTTCAGCGGACCAATGACATCTACATTGGTCCAACCCGGCTTGGGGGTGGGCAAAATGTGCCCATAATTAGGTGAAGCAGGGTGCGGGTCGAGCGGCCCAAAACATGCAAAACCCATGGCAGCCAGCGGACCAAATTCCTTCTCCTGCTCCTGAAAAAAAACCACCACCCGACTCATGGTTTCTTCAGGCATCGTGGTCGGAAAACGAGTCTCAGCGCGAATATCACCAGGCCCCGTGCCAACTGCACAAACAAATTTAGTGCCACCACCTTCAATGCCGCCAAAGAGCGGGAGATTTTTTGTCATATCAATCCTTCTTCACAAACCAGAGAGCCTGGTAGGGTTGTAGAATCAGAGGGTCTTCCAATTTAAGCGGTTTTCCAGAAAAAGCTTCCGTATAAAGAGCAGCAAACGTCTCGGGGATCGCCGTTGTTTGCGCAAGATCGCTAAGGTTATTAACAATTAACCAGCTCTCACCCTGAAAATGTCGCGTATAAGCCGCCATTGCCGCTGAACCGAGATCGACCCATTTAAAATCACCCCGGCCAAAAGCGAGATGCTGTTTCCGGATCGCAATCATTCGTTGGATAACATGGAATAAAGAACCCGGATCAGCCTGCTGGGCTTCAACATTGACACGCAGCGGGCCGAAAACCTCGTCTTCAACCAGCGGCGTGTAAAGTTTCCCGGCTTGCGCCGATGAGTAACCGGCATTTTCACCGCTGGTCCACTGCATTGGCGTCCTTACGCCGTCGCGGTCGGAAAGCCAAATGTTATCGCCCATCCCAATTTCATCACCATAATAAAGCACCGGCGACCCGGGCAGGGTCAAGAGCAGCGAATAAGCCAGCTCAATTTGGCGTTGGTCATTTTCGAGCAAGGACGCCAGGCGGCGGCGGATGCCCAGGTTCAGACGCATACGCGGCTCAGGGGCATATTGCTCCCACATCCATTGGCGCTCATCTGGGGTGACCATTTCCAGGGTCAGTTCATCGTGGCAGCGCAGAAAAATACCCCACTGGCACGTTTCAGGAATTTCTGGGGTTTTGTCCAAAATCCATTCCAACACAGACCGGTCATGTTTTCGCAAAGCCATAAACAGGCGTGGCATGAGTGGAAAATGGAAGTTCATGTGCATCTCATTGCCATCCCCAAAGTAAGGGCGAACATTTTCAGGCCACTGGTTAGCTTCAGAGAGCAATAGGGTTCCTGGGGCGTAGGCATCTACGAATGAACGCAAACGCTTTAGGAAAAGGTGGGTTTCAGGCAGGTTTTCGCAATTGGTACCTTCACGCTCAAAAAGATACGGTGGAGCATCCACCCGGATGCCATCTGCACCTTGATCAATCCAGAACTGAACCACCCGCAGCATGGCCTGTTGAACTTCGGGGTTATCATAGTTTAAATCTGGCTGGTGATGAAAGAAACGATGCCAAAAATATGCCTTGCGCACTGGGTCATAGGTCCAATTGGATTTCTCAGAATCAATAAAAATGATCCGGGCTTCCTTGTAAAGATCATAGCTCTCATTCCAAACATAATAATCGCGGTATTTGGCATGCTCCGGATGATTTGGATCGCGCGAGGCCTGAAACCAGGGGTGCTGATCAGAGGTATGGTTGGGGATCAATTCCACCATGATCTTCAAATTGCGCTGATGCGCGCCCGCCACCAGGGTGCGAAAATCCTCCAATGTGCCATACATGGGGTCTATGTTGCAGTATTCGCTGACATCATAGCCATCATCGCGCATCGGCGAAGGGTTGAGCGGCAGGAACCAAAGAACCGTCACCCCAAGTTCCTGCAAATAATCGAGCCGGGCACTCACACCTGCTAAATCGCCAATTCCATCTCCATTTGAATCAGAAAAAGAACGAACAGAGAGTTCATAAAAAATTGCATCTTTGTACCAAAGGGTATTGTTCATAATAGCCTGCTATAAAATTGATGATTGACCCTTTTACCAGGGTCAGGAGTAACAACGAAGAAAGCGAAAGCTGTTATGGATCCAAACGTGCACAGCGAATACGCCTGTCCATAAAATTCCCGGACATAGCCAAAGCTATACAGGAGCTCAGCCCAGTCGTGCGAGCTAGCGTGGATAACCATTAGGGTAGGTATTAAACTGGTCAGCAGTATGACTGCAGCCTGGGTCTTGGGGCTTGGGACGCTGGGCTGCCAGCGCTCTTGTCTTGGTAACCAGGGTCAAGCAATACCAGAGAAATTTGTTCGCAACCGAACCAACCAGAGCTAATTTTTGAGTTTCAGAAAACCGGACACCAAGTGGCATCCGGTTTTCTTATTTCTTAAGCTTTTAGCCTTTGACTGAGCCGGCCATCAGACCACGGACGAAGTAACGCTGGAGAGCGAAGAATACCGCCAATGGAAGCAGCATGCTTATGAAGGCGCCAGAAGTCAGCAAGTGCCAATCCTGGCCTTTTTCGCCGACGATCGCAGCCAGGGCGCTGGTGATGACGCGATTCTGGTCACCCAGGAAGACCAGGGCTACCAGGTAATCATTCCAGACCCACAGGAACTGGAAGATCGCAAAGGAAGCCAGGGCTGGGATTGAAAGTGGCAGAATCAGGTTGGTGAAGATGGTGAAATGTGAAGCGCCATCGATGAACGCAGCTTCAAGAATATCGCGCGGCAGTTCGCTGATGTAGGTAAAGAGCAGGTAAATTGCCAGCGGCAAACCAAAGCCGGTGTGGGCCAGCCATATCGCCAGAAAGGTGCCATTCAGGCCAAGCTTGGTGTAATCTTGCAGAATTGGCACCAACGCAATTTGGAGTGGCACAACCAGCAAGGCAACCACGATGGTGAACAGCAGTTTCCGGCCGGGGAAATTCATCCAGGCAAAGCCATAGGCGGCAAATGCAGCAATCAGGATCGGGATAATCGTGGCCGGAACGGCAACAGCGACCGAGTTCAGGAAGGCACCACCCAAGTCGTTACCTTTGCGGACAATTTCCTGGCCCTGGGCATCTTTGAAGCGGAATTCTTGTCCCTGCAGAACGTTGACATAGTTTTCCAGTGTCAAACGGGTGTCAAACCACATCCATTGCTGAGCTTCGACAATGATCAGGCGTGTACGCTTATTGCCATACCAGGATAATTGGCGACCATCGGGCATTTTTACGCTTGCACGCCACTCCTCAAAGGTGTGTGTTACACCATCGACTGTGATCGGACCATTAACATCAACGCTGGGGTCTATTTTTATCTCACCGGTTTTAATATAAGCCTGGTGAGGAAATACAGTCCACCAACCAGAGGAAAAAATATCCTGGCTGTTGCGGAAGGAAGTGATAAATACCCCGAAGGTTGGAACAATCCAGAGCAGGCAAATCAGGATCAATGTTCCATTCACAAGCAGGCTGGAAGTCAGCTTCTGTCGCTTCATACTATTTTTCTGGGTAGCCATTAGAACGCCTTCCTTTCCTGGAACTGCCGCAGGTTGTAAATCATGACCGGGATGACCGCCACCAGCAGGATGATGGCAATGGCCGAAGCGCGACCGGCATTTCCATAAGTGAAGCGTTGGAGATAGAACTCATTTGCAATCACATCCGTTCCATTGTTTCCACCAGTCATCACGCGAACAATATCAAAGAGCTTCAGGCTGAAGATCACAATCGTTGTCGTAACGGTCAGTAATGTACCCTGGATGGAAGGAATGATGATTTGGAAGAATACCTGGAATTCGTTTGCGCCATCCACCCGGGCGGCTTCGAGAACTTCGGAGGAAATGCCCTTGATGGCTGAAGAAATCACCACCATGGCAAACCCGGTTTGGAGCCAGACCATAATCACGATCAATAGAAAATTATTCCAGGGCGGTTGTTGTAACCAGGGTTGCGTCTGCCCGCCAAAAGCACTTACGACGGCATTCAACAGACCAATTTCCTGGATCCCAGAGCCTTCGCCCTTGTATGTGTAAACGAACTTCCAAATCACACCCGCGCCAACGAAGGAGATGGCCATCGGCATAAAGATAATGGCTTTGTAAACCGATTCGAACCGGCTTCTGTCAGCCAGAACGGCGATCACCAGGCCCAGGCCCACACAGAAAAAGGTACCAAAAATCATCCAAAGCAGATTATTGCGAAACGATTCGAGCATAACCCGATCGGTAAAAGCAAAGACATAGTTTTCCAGGCCAACAAAACCCTCGCCCGTCGGACCAAGGAAACTGAGCCACAGCGTCCGCAGTGCTGGGATGGCCAGGAACCAGGCCAAAATGGCCAGACCCGGGCCGACAAATACAAACGGTATCAGGCGCTGTGTCCAAATGCCTGGCAAACGTTCTACAAACCAATTGGAAACAGCGTATAAAAGCGCTACGCCACCCACCCCCCATAAAATGGCCACCATGACGATCACCAATTTAGGAGCCTCGCTATCACGCAAGAACTTAAACCCCAGCCAGAGGACCACAAAGGTAATTACCGGAACTATGAGCGAAACCAGAACCCGTCCCAGGCTGGCAAGGAGCGAAGTTCCCAGTCCGTTCTGGTCATTCGGTGTGACTGTTTTCTGCATCTTAAAAACCTCCCGAACCAAGTGGCACTACCATTTTTGGAAATGAGACTTTGGGAGTCTCTTTCAATTTATTAACTCCCAAAGTCTCGGTTTACTACGAATAAATTTACTTGGGCCAGGAAGCGTCGATCTGCTTCAGGGCGGTATCTTCGTCAATCGAACCGCTAACATAATCGGTCATCGATTTCCAGAAGGAACCAGCACCTACGGCACCGGGCATCAGGTCAGAACCATCAAAGCGGAAGACGGTCGCGCCCTGGATGATCTCGGCAACTTTCTTGGTAACCGGATCGGCATACCAAT
>CAIVSQ010000080.1 GCA_903908605.1 uncultured Anaerolineae bacterium | reverse complement strand
TTTCATGATCCCATTTTCTTAATGGTTCTCTTCCCCAGTCCGTTGCCAGCTCTATTGGCTTCATAACAATATCGCCTAATTTCCCAAGAGCAGACAGCAGTGCCATTATGAATCTCCTTTTAGCCTATTGATTTCTCGCTCAAACAGTGCTTTGTCTTTCTCGTATTCTAGTAACAAGGCGTTGTATTTCTCATTATCCCTTTCGCCCCCCTTAATTAGGCAATCAATCAACTGAACCTTGGAAAAAATCAGCTTAGAGATAAAGGAAGGATTGTATTGATCTATTTCGCCTGCGCTAGAGATTGTTTTTAACAGTAACTCTTTAATAGCTTGATAAAATAATTTGCCTGAGCTATTAGGATAATTCTTATCCCAAGTCAAAAAGTGAAAGCTGACCCAAGAAGTAAAATAGTTTTCAAGGGCTAATTTCATTAATTCAGGATGATTCTCATACTTAAATATCGGAATATAGATCTCATGCTCCTTATTTTTAAAATCATAAACGAGCTTGTTTCTTGCTATGCTAAGCGCATGCAATGCTTCCATCATTGATGGTAGATCATTCTTCCTGTTCATTCTTACTCTTTATATCTACAACTTCTTGTTTTGCCTTTCTCCGAATCTCTCCAATCATGTCAATGGCGTGCTCTTCAACCAATCCACTCGACAGATCAAGGCTTTTTGTGTAACTGTTTACTAGCTCTTTTATCCAAACAGAAGCAACGTTAGAGTCTACTTGAGATTCTTTTAAAGTCTCAGAAACCTCTTTTAATGCTTCTGAAAAGAATTTTGTCCTTTCCTTTCGCAAATCCTCCTGAAGAGTGGCGGCAAACTTGATTTCCTCCTTGTATGCTTTTACAAGTTCTAGATAATTTTTTTCATATTCATAAAGAACCTTTAGTTTTTCCTGAAGGCTTGTTAAGCTTACTGCGCTCTCTACTTTCAAAATTACTGACCGGATGATAGTCGCCTTAGCGTTATCATCCATCTCTACCATAGAAAACATTTCTTTTAATTCATTTGCCAAATTGGTCATTTGTTTTCTCTATTTCTGTTGATTTGTGTCGCCATTGAGCCTCCTTCCTTCTACGCCTAACGTTCAGGCCAAGGCGGCGCGCGCCACCGATGAACCCGCAAACCAGCACAACGCCCGTGGCGCGCGCTCGCTCTTTGGCCGAAAGTTAGGCATCTTTTCATCGACTTTCACTGTAAAGGGTACTGACCCCTTTTCCCTCCTTTTCCCTAATTGAGCCTGGCCCCTTAACCCTGCCCCTTAACCCTTAACCGGCCCCTTAACCATTACCCCATTGCCCGCCATTCCCCCGCCACCTTTACCTCGCTATTTCTGTAGAAACTGATCCGCCGAAATTCCATCGTCGGTCCATGATGAATTCACATTATCAACAAGGCCGACCCGATCAAAACCGCAAAAACCGACTGCAAAAGTGCCTATATAATTACGGATATCTTGTATTCGCTTATCACATGCTTCTTGTCGTCGTCTATTTTCGACTGATGCCGCAAAGGTCAAGATTAGCCAAATCGAATCAAAAGAAGCTGGAAACCACTGGTAAACTCTTCTTAGCGACAATTTCTCTTCGGGACGAAATCGAGTTTCAATCAACGGTGAAAAATACAAGATATGAAATTTCTCCGGTAAGTCCTTATCTTGTTTTATAAGCCGGAGATATTCATGGTCAAGACTCTCACCCCCTTCTGCGAGTCCGGGGGTATCGATTAGGCAAACACTACCCCATTTGGAAGTCTTGGAATAGTGTTTGACAACTTTTGTACAGGATTCATAATGTGAAATCGGAGCCAGCTTAACGCCAAGAGTCAAATTCACGAAGCTTGATTTTCCAACTCCAGTCCGTCCCAACAAGACAAAATGCCTGTCTGCCATATCTCACCCAAATAACCAGGCCACTAGTCCAATTGTTGCTCCGACAGCGCCACCGATTCCAGCACCGATTGCTGAACCCAGAGGACCTGCGAAAGCACCAATACTGACTCCAAGGGCGACTCCTGTCGCAGCTAGGGAGGGTATGATTTTGGCGTCGATTATTTTCTTTACTTCATTTTTCTGCGTTTCATCAAGATTGATCCGCGCTTGTCCAGAACTGTTTGGGTTCAACGAGGAGGCAGTTGCCATTAGGAAAGGAATTGCACCTTTGTCAGAAATAATGGAGAAGACCTTAACAAACAGCTCCCCTAACCACTCCTTTCCGTCAGGGGTCAACTTGCTTGAATTGTCGACAGCAACTGAAGGGAGGCCATCGGCAGCAATTCCAGGAGCACTCTTCGCAATCTCTGCCTTTATCAGTTCGGTTCGTTTTGCAAAGGCTTCCATGTAACGCTCTTTAGGCACCTTGTCTGCAAATGTAAATATAATAATAGCATGTTCCCAGATCTTCGGCGAAAGGCTTTCAGTAATGAGCCGAATGCCTCTCTTCTCATCGCTGGTAACTCTCGTAGCAGATAGTTCTGTTACAAACCAAAGGCAATCAATCTTCTTTACGTTCGACCTAATCTTTCCAATATATTTTTCGTTATTTGTATCTTCAATCTCGTCGCACAGACCTGGAGTATCGATGACGGTGAATTGAATGCCATCAATCTCAGAATCAAAATGCTCAATCTCCATTGTGGTAGGCTCGTAATCGCCAACTCTAGCGACTTGCTTACCCAGTAAATTGTTGACAGTGCTGGACTTGCCAACGCCAGTACGACCAATCAAAAGGAAGTGGAACTTCTTTTTTGTGAACCCTTCTAATTGCTTTCGGAACTCCTCGGCAATCGCTACCCTATTGTCACTCATACTCTGCTCCTTTTTCTTCCGACGTTTGAAATATAGCCGACGCGCTATAGCGCGTCCGGTTAAATGACTTGTTAGTCTATATGACGTTATTGACTACCATTCCGCCAACCTCAATCTGCTTTGTGGCAATCTTGGCGCTGCTCTCATGCCAAGCAGCATGTATCTTGGCTTGATTGTCACTCCAGTTCTTTTGAACTTCTGATGTCTGCGAAAAATATGCAATGTCAAATTTTGTTTTCTGTTCGATGAGTGCGATGTACGCCTTTACAAGTTCAGCATTGTCCGGAAGCTCTTGCATTCTCTGTTCAAGAAATTGTTTGCATGAATAAAACGCACTTTCGTTCATGAAGATTGTTCCTTATATGGTTTTGTTGCCTAACGTTCGGCCCAAGGCGGCGCGCGTCACCTACGAACCTGCAAATCAGCTTGAACCCTGATGGCGCGCGCTCGCTCTTTGGGCGTTCGTTAGGCATTGTCTGCGGCTCTTGGGTTCGGGAATTAAGTAAACTGTCCCCGGAATTCCCGGAATTCCCCCCGGAATTCCAAGGGGTCCTGAATAGTTGCTGTAGCACATTCTACACCAGCACTCTCTCCGCCATTTACATCGATAAAAGCCATGACAGAATCGTCGTATCAAAAAAATAATCTATAGAATAAAAAATTGGATAAAGAGCCGCCTTAAACATATTAAGATGAGTTGTACTCTCAATTAAAACTGGCGCTACCATAATCCTAAATACCAACACATACACCAGAAATATAGTTGACAAAACCAGCACGATTGAAAGTACTTTTTTAATAACGAGCCTAGTTGTTGCATATGCAATCGAAGATGCAATATCGGACGCAGACATCCCAAAGATACCATTTAGCGCCCTGGCGATAATATTTCTTCTACCTATCTCATAGCCTGCTTGGCTTCGAGCCTCCCAATACACCTCCCTATACACATACTCTTTCAGACTGAATTTATGCTCAAAAACAAACGACAGCATTAACGGATAACTTACGACAATACTATAAATACCATACAAAATAGAACCGAGGTAAACACTGCAGACCAAATAGACAACAACTTCAGAATCAGCCCAAATAGGAACTACATAAATCACAACCATCAGCGACACGACATTTATAATTATGTTGAACAATGAAGAAACAAGACTTTTAGTTATTCTTTTCTCAACCTCATACCTCGCTTTTGAAATGCCTTCAGAAACAGCTTCGGACACTGCTTTTTTAACCAAAACTTTCGTTGCCGCAACTACAATCGGTCCAACAATAAAATACATATACCAACACTTATAAGTAATCATTTCCCGGCAAAACCGGGAGGTATTCAGTTATTAATCAAACCTAACGATTAAGCATTTATCCGTCGTGCGCGCCGCACGGACGCGCGGTCGTGGCACGTTGCTCGCGCGCGCACGACGGATAAATGCCTGTTGGACTAATCCGATCCTGGCACGGCGCCCGGTCCGGGCACGGCCTTCTTTATAGATAGGGGATTGTATCCCCGCGCAGGGTCAGCGTCTGATCTGCCG
>CAIVSQ010000079.1 GCA_903908605.1 uncultured Anaerolineae bacterium | reverse complement strand
GATGATATTCGGTTTGAGAGCCATTACGGTCTCAATATCAGAAACCTGTTTTTCGGGTTTGAAACCGGCATCGGTGACTGCAATCACCTTGATGCCCATGGCTTCGAATTGGGCTTTAAGACCAGCTACCTGGGCGTTGGACCAGTCATTGCCAGCATAATGCATGACGATGGCGGCGGTGGCGTTCATACCCTTGATCTTGGCCAATTCATCGGCGGAGAGCACAACTTCGCTGGCGGCAGTGGGGGTTTCACCACTGGGACCGGTCGAGAAGACCTTGCCTTCCAGCGCGGCCAGAGCAGCGGCCGGGTCGACGGTTGCAGCGGTGGGTGCTGCGGCAGCGGGCACACCAGCAGCAGTTGCCAGGTCAGCGGGGGGGTCGGCGTGGTAGACGATCTTCCAAGCGTCCAGGATGTTGCTGAGGTCAACTGGGAGCATGTAGAGCGCGACATAGGCGGGGGCAGCTTTTTCAAGCAGACCGTAACCAGCCAGCAGGGCTTCGGTAACACCCTGGTCAAACGGGCGCTGAGCACCAAGACCCTTGATCATGCCGCCCTTTGCAATTTCAATGGCGGCGTTCAGGCCCAGATCGATGGTGGTGATAACCAGGTCCTTATCACGACCCATGGCGCGGGCAGCGGCCATGACACCCTCGGCCGGCACATCCCACACGGCCCAGATGCCCTTGAGATCGGCATGCTTGGTCATCATGGCAGAGGCAGCCTTTTCAGCGTCACCAGCGAAATCTGGTCCGGTGATACCCTGTTCTTCAACCATCTCGATGTTGGGATAGTTATCTGCAATGGTCTTCTTGAAGGCTTCGTAGCGCTGCTTGGTGACGAAGAAATCGGCTTCGTGATAGATCACACCAATTTTGCCAGCGCTGCCAATGCTCTTGGCCATCAAATGAGCGGCGGCGACACCATTGCCATAATTATCAGCAGAGACAACACTGACGTAATCTTTGCCCTGGGTCATCTCAGCCGGGACGTTATCCATAAAGACCAGTTTCACACCAGCGGCCGCGGCACTTTTGTAAGCGGCTGAAGTAGCAACCGGGTCGGTCGGGATGGAGACGATGATATTCGGTTTGAGAGCCATTACGGTCTCAATATCAGAAACCTGTTTTTCGGGTTTGAAACCGGCATCGGTGACTGCAATCACCTTGATGCCCATGGCTTCGAATTGGGCTTTAAGACCAGCCACCTGGGCGTTGGACCAGTCATTGCCAGCATAATGCATGACGATGGCGGCGGTGGCGTTCATACCCTTGATCTTGGCCAATTCATCGGCGGAGAGCACAACTTCGCTGGCGGCAGTGGGAGTTTCACCATTGGGGCCGGTCGAGAAGACCTTGCCTTCCAGCGCAGCCAAGGCAGCGACCGGGTCGACTGTCGTTGCGGCGGGCGCGGGTGCCGATGCCTTGGTCGCAGCTGCGGGAGCTGCTGGTGCCGCTGTGGGGGCTGGAGAACATCCGGCCAGCACTAGGCTGAGGATCAAAACTAAGCCAAGCACGATTTGGAACATTTTACTCTTCATTGCTCTACTCCTGTTTCGTGAATGCATTTTCAAACGGAAAGCCCGTTTGATTGAATAAATTACTTGCTACTCGATCACAACATATTTATTAGGATCGGAAGTAATCAATTACCTGTATTGAATCCGGGTCTTGTCACTCAGGCGAGAATACCTTTCAGTATTGCCGGAACGGGCTCGATCAGAAGATTTCCTTTTTTGCTAATATCCAGGATGGAAACAATCTTAGCCTGGCTTTTCAGGATTTTCCTGGCGTCTTCCAGGTTGGTAAAGATGCCGATGGAGCATTTTGGAAACTTCTTGTTGACCCAGCTGACCAGTTCACTGGATTGTGCTTTCCAATCGCCGGTCAACGAGAGTTCGGTCGGATCGGCTGTAGTGATGTTGTTGATCTTCTTGTCAGCATCGAAACCGAGCACCAAGCTGGCCCAGAGGGTATCGCCCTTGAAGACTCCAAAAAACACGGTGCTGTCTGCCGGAACATACTTCTGGACACTCTCGATAACGGTCTCATAGCTTGATCCCAGCCGCCATTGCAAGCCCAGGTTCGAGCGCGCAGTTCCTGGGTAGGTGGCGATCCCTTCGGGGTAATCATCGAGGGAAGCAAACATCCGGTGAACATACACATCCAGATCTTCGGTGACTTTCCAGGAATCCTGCACTTTGGCAAAGTATATTTCTACAGATTTACGTTCCAACACCACCACAAAATCAGTGATGGCTGAATTATCCTTGTACACCTTCTCGGCAACCTGCTGGGCATTCTCAACACGATCGACGCTTTTCACAATGGAGAGGCGGTCTGAATGGATGAACTTCAGGATTTCGCCCTGGTCGTGGATCACGATGATCCTGCGCTTTGGCTTGGAAGATTCCAAAACCAACTGCTGCATATTTCGCCAATGATTTACGTCTATATCTGACATCAACGGATTTTTATGTAACATGATCTATCTCCTTAACCTTCACAGAGTGCATTCATAAATCTTGATTTTATAGGCCGGTAAATCATCGCTGAACGAATTTTCGTCGTTCTTGATCTCACTATTTTCCCAGATCTCTTTTACCGATTTGATTTTCACATTCAAACCGACTTTCGCCTTAATCGGTTCAGCGGTGGGGTTGCAGACAAAGACCAGCAATTCATTCGGTTTTTCGGGGCTGCTGTGGATGGTAACATCAATACGCGGGTCGCTTTTGATCGCGCAGGTAAGATCCAGATCACCCAGAACGGCATGCAGGGCCTGGGGCAAGTGAGGAAGATCCTGCATTACAACGATTTTGCCTTTACCAACCTGATAAGCATTGGCGAGCTCAACAGAATCTTTCTTGATAGTCTGTTTGGTATCGGCGTTCAGGTGGGTCAGCAGGGTTAATTCTTTCTGCATCCGTTCGTTGAGCGTCGGGATTCTCGGCCCCAGCACCACCGTACCACCATCTTCGGCAAACTGGACAAGTTTCGTCTGGAGAGCGACGTTCATGAACTCAAACGAACCCAGCACCAACACTTTGTATTTCTTCAGACGTTCCATCGGCAAATCGGTATCGCTCAATAAGAACTGGTAACCGCTATCTGAAAGTGTCTTGTAGCTTTGAGTAAACCAATTGGATTTTTGAAACTGGACAGCTTCAGCAAAGCCAAGGGTTTTTTCTGAAATCGTCATGTAGTTGGGGTATTCAGACAAGCCAAGCAGGATTTCCAGGAAGTCGCCGGGGAAAGTGAGCAGAACACTGGCGGCTTCGAGGCGATCGTATTCGCGATTGGCAAGCAGGACGATATCGGTTTGGCGTTCGTTTCTGACGAAGGTATTTTCGAGGGCCATTTTGTTGACATGGCGGAACATGCCATAGCCTTCGGGGCGAATTCTGCCATCACGGCGAACGGGAGAGGCCAACCAACGGTCACGTTCCACGATCATATAGCGGCTCGAGCCTTTGATGCCATGCATCAGAGCGGCTTTGGTCACAAATTCTTCATCTTCATTGCCACCCGGGTTAAGGTACCAGGGCCAAACGCCTGCAATAAATTCCGGGATAAATGGGAAGCGGCTGGTGCCAACGACGTAAGAAACCACCGTCTTGACGTGCTCATACAATTCCTTGCGGGAATAGATGTCAAAGCCGACAAAATCCAATTTGCTTTCAAGCGCCAACAAATTGAAGGGGGTTGTGATTCCGCTGGCAGCTCCACCAGGCCCAAGGGGATGCGGATAATTATGGAAGAGCGGAATTCCATCAAGCCCACCGGCTCTCATCATGCCGGCCAGGCGAGAAAGGGAATCGACCAGGTATCTTTCGCGGTACTCGATCCAATCCGTATAGAAGGGGATGTCTTCCTTCTTCGCACCCTCGAACCGGCGGGGGGGATCAATCTGGCCAAACTCGAAATAGCCCTTGCCATAAATGGCATTGATGTTATCGAGGTTGCCATATTTTTCTTTGAGGAAGGCCTGATAATTGCGAATGGAGTCATCGCTGAAATCGCATTCGTACGGGTTGATGTGGAAGAAGAAGGCCATCTCGTTATCCACCTGCGCAGCCACCAGGCCGCCCTTTGGATAGGCGTGCTTGGCCAGGATGGGCAGAATTGCATCGTACCAGACGGCCGTCTCTGCGAAGAATTTATCAGAAGCATAATTAAGCGCCGGGATCGGTCGTGGTACCTGGGTCAGAACAGCCTTGCTGCCCATCGACGTTTTTGCCTGCAGCTCAGGATCGTCGAGGATGCGCTGGGGGTAGCCGAACCAAGTCAATTCTGAATTGATCTGCGGACCTGGGCGGACGATCATGTTGAGTCCCTTGGATTCAACCAAGGTGATGAAAGCATCGATATCTTTGCTTGGGTTTATCTGGCCGAAATCAAACTCGCCCGGCTTGATTTCGTGAATTTCCCAGGGGATGTAGGCGGAAATGGTGTTGAAGCCCATCCCCTTTACTTTTTCAAGAATATCGTCCCACTTATCGCGGTCCAATCTCCAATAATGGACTGCTCCGCTGTATATTGCCAGAGCCTCGCCATTGATACGAAATTGATGGTCCCCAACTTTAATACCTTGAGGAACGCCGTTGCTTGGATTTTTCGCCATACTCGACCTCCATAAAATTGATATGAACAACTATTGTTTGAGATACACGCTCAAATGTAAAAATAGTGTATCAAGACCGGCGAAAATTCGTTATAGCGACAAACCCCCGAAGCGTATAGAGAATGCTCACCGAAAAAAGGGAGATTCCTCCCGATTTCCATTCACAGCGGTGCATGTGCGTTTTAGGACGTACTGAAAATGGTACAATGTGCTCATGGAACTCACGCATATTTTGATCGCCGATGACCACAGCCTGATCCGTGAGGGGATTCGCAATCTTATTGAGGCTAACGATAAAATGTTGATTGTGGGCGAAGCCTGGGATGGACCGACTTTATTTGCGAAGCTGGCAGAGACCAGGCCCGATTTCCTGCTGTTCGATGTTTCCATGCCCAATTTTGACCCAATTGAATCGCTTCGTGAGATCAAGAAAACTTACCCGGCGTTAAAAATACTGGTCATCAGCGCCCATGATGATGAAGTGTATGTGCGCGGTCTGCTGGCGGCTGGGGCCGACGGGTACCACATGAAGGACCTGCCCGCCAAGCAGCTGATTGTGGCCATTGAACAAATTCTCGGCGGTCAAAAATGGATCGCCAGTTCTTTAATCAACAAATTGGTCAACCCAACCATTGAAAAGAAATCATCCATCACCCTGACCACCCGGCAAAGTGATTTGCTGCATTTGTTGACGCAGGGCCTGGATAACCAGAGTATGGCCTTGAAGTTAGACCTGAGCGTAAGAACCGTTGAAAACAATCTGACGCGCTTATACCGAATTTTGAATGTCCAGAGCCGGCTGGAGGCGGTAAACTTTGCCATCCAGAACCCTGAGGTATTGGGGCTTTCCTCTCCGGCGGTAAAAGTAAAACCGGAAAATCTCGACCCTGGCATTCGCAAAGAGATCACCATCCTATTGGTGGATGACAACCCACGTTTTCGACGTGAACTGAGACAGACCGTCAACAATCTTTTCCCGCGTGCAATGGTGTACGAAGCAGAAAATATCTCTGAAGCCGTGCACCTGACCGGACATATCAAACCAAACCTGATCCTAATCGATATGATTCTAGGCAAGGAAAGCGGCATTCAATGCACCAAACTCTTGAAGGATAAGACACCCACTTCCAGGATTATCCTGATCAGTGCCTACCCGGATAAGGAATTCCACCGGCTCGGACTGGAAGCCGGCGCGATGGCCTTTATTGACAAAAAAGATATGGATATTTCCTCCTTAAAACAGATCATCTCTGACTTGCCGGTGTAAAAATGGAACCGATTCTTAAGATTTCCCGGCTATCTAAACATTTTGGCCCCTTACAGGTCCTCAATAATTTGGACCTTGAAGTCTATCCAGGCGAAATTCTCGGGCTGGCTGGCTGGGGCGG
>CAIVSQ010000078.1 GCA_903908605.1 uncultured Anaerolineae bacterium | reverse complement strand
AGGCAGCGCTGCTTCCCGGTGCTAAACGCAGCAAATCTCCAGGATTTGAGCCCCAATAAGGGGAATAATTGATTAAAGGCATGGCAGTATTGGGTGAGGAAAACAAAGGGTGAGTAGAATCGAGCCAGTAGATCGACTCAACCTTCTTCCAATCCTTTTGATATTCAACGCCACAATTTGATAACAGGTTCTTGATTTTTCCCTCGCCCAGCGAATCCAGATACCAGACTTCAACAATCAAAGCTGTCTTATCACGCGCAACCTTTTCATTGATGATATCCCAAAATTCGCCTTGAACTTTTGTATGAGATTCAGCACCGATAATAATTAAATCCCAAGGAACTGGCGAATTTAAATTTTCCATCAGGGTGCCAATCGCATCGCCCACGTGGGTATAGCGCACACCCATGCCATTCAAGGCATCGCTAATCCACAGGCCAATATTCTGGGTATCTTCATAAACCAGGATATTGGCTGTCTTCATACGCGCCTCAAAATCGGGCGTTGGAGAAGCAACCTCCACCGTGGGATCCACCTCAACAGTCGCTTGGGGTGGCTGCTCAGTGGGAATCGCAGTGGGCTGGATCTGGTTGGCATCAGCCTGCTTGGTCAATTCAATTGACGCATTGGTCGCCAGTACTTCAAGGGCAACCTTGGTGGCATCGACCACCGGCGCGATCGTTGGAGCATTTTGGGTTGCCAGGATTTCCAGGGCAATTTTTGTGGGATCAATCACCGGAACGCTGGGAGCCGCAGGCTGGGTGACGCCTGCACCGGGCAATGAACAAGCCAAAACAGCCAAGAACATAACAAGGATAGATAGAAATAAACGCATCTTCTGGGTTTTCATAAATTACTCCTTGTCACAGCGTTAAAAACAGGAATTCGGTAATTTCAACTAATCTTATTATAGGCTGGATCGAATATGGACGATATCGCCATCTTTTACGATGTATTCCTTGCCCTCAAGTCTGAATTTGCCTTTAGCCTTGCACTCAGCCATGCTTCCCAAACTGGTCAGATCGTCATAAGCAACCACCTCAGCGCGGATAAATCCGCGCGCAATGTCGGTGTGAATCTCACCGGCTGATTCCACCGCAGTGGCATGGCGGCGGGTTGTCCAGGCACGCACTTCATCCTCACCCACAGTAAAGAAAGACTGCAGGTTTAATAGATCATAAGAAAGCCTGATCATGAGGTTCAACGCTGGCTCGCTAATTTCGTATTCGGCCATGAATAACTGGGCGTCTTCAGCAGACAACTGGGCAATTTCCATCTCCAGCTTGCCTGGCAGGGCTACCATGGGGTGATCCAGTTCAGGTGTGGGTGCCTTTTGACTATCGCCCAGGTTGAATACAGTCAAAATCTGTTTTCGTGTGAGCAAGCCAAAACTGGAGAGTTCTTTTTCCTCTTCTGGCGTATACGTAAGTTTGCGCAACGGCAGGTTGGCATTCAGCCCTTCCAACATACGGGTGAATAAGACAGTCTGGCGCTCATTGACGGCTTTATCTGTCCCGCCTTTTTTTCGATCATCCACCAGGCGTTCCAATTTACGTTCCACTGCAATCTGGTCATTGAGCAATAGTTCTGTCAACATGGCATCCACATCGCGAACCGGGTTTATGGAGCCAGTTGGATGAGGCACGTTATCATCCTCAAAACAACGCACCACGTGAATAAACGCATCCATTTGCCCCAGGGTGTTCAACAAATTACCGGTAATGCCCTTGGAATTTCCGTCCAGGCCGGCAATATCAGCATACGTCACCTTGGCGTATATGGTTTTCTTTGGTTTGAACATCCCAGTCAATTTATCGATCCGGGAGTCGGGCACATCCACCACACCATTGTGAACTTCGATCCTACCAGCAGATGCGGTTGTGGGGGTATTGCTACGCGTTAACGCGTTGAAGATAGTGGTTTTACCAGATTGTGGAAGACCTATAATTCCTAGTTTCATCTTGACCTTATGCTTGAGAGTGGTATACTTTGGCCAGCAATAGCCGGAGTGGCGGAACAGGCAGACGCGCACGACTCAAAATCGTGTACCGTGAGGTATGTGGGTTCGATTCCCACCTTCGGCACAGAGATTATACCCCAAGGAAAAACCCCGTTGAATAATTTATCATTATTCAACGGGGTTTCTTGTTTATAAACATCAGGCTCAGGCAGCCAGGCCAGCCTGGCCATACAACTGCTGTTTGATACGGTTGACCTTGCGTTCCATATCGCGATTGATCAGGATGTCGGTGGCGATCTTTTGGATTGCATACATCACCGTCGTATGGTCACGCCCGCCCATCGATTCTCCAATCTGCGGCAGAGAGGCGTTCGTCTCCTGGCGCAGCAAATACATCGCCACCTGGCGCGGCTCCGCTATGCGCTGTGACCGGTCGCGCCCCATCAACGCCTCCACCGATGTCTGCCATTCATTCGCCACCAGCGCAATCAGCTTCAACGGCGGCACATTGTGCACCTGCGGCAGCAAGTCTGCCAGTGCCACCTCTGCCAACTGCAGGCTAAGCGGCACCCCAGAGAGTTCCGAAAACGCAACGATCCGGTTCAAAGCTCCCTCTAACTCACGGATGTTCGACTGCACCCGCCGCGCTATCATATCCAGGATTTCGTTGGGCACTTCTCGGCCCATCTTCTCCGCCTTGTAGCGCAAGATCGCCTGGCGTGTCTCAATGTCCGGCATCTGGATGTCCGCGATCAGCCCCCACTCAAAACGCGAACGCAGCCGCTCTTCCAACGTCACCATCGATTTTGGCGGCCGGTCTGACGAGACGATGATCTGCTTCTCCTGGCTGTGCAGCGTATTAAACGTGTGGAAAAACTCTTCCTGCGTCCCTTCCTTGCCAGCGATGAACTGGATGTCATCGATCAACAGTACATCCGCCGAACGGTATTTCTCTCGAAATGCCTGCGTCATGTGCGTCCGAATCGCGTTGATCATGTCATTCGTAAATTCTTCCGACGATACATACAGTACATTCAGCCCTCGGCTGTGGCAGGCATTCCCAATCGCGTGCAGCAAATGCGTCTTGCCCAACCCAACCCCACCATATAGAAATAAGGGGTTGTACGCTCTTGCTGGCTTTTCCGCCACCGCTTGTGCTGCCGCGTGTGCCAGCCGGCTGTTCGCACCCACCACAAAGTTCTCAAACGTGTAGCGCGGGTTGAGGGTCTGGTTGCGCTGTTTCACCACCACAGGCATGCCAGGCTCGCTCTCTTCCACCACCACGCTGCTCTCCTCACTCTCCTGGACCTTCGTGACCACGAAGCGCACTTCCACCACCCGATTCATGATCCCGGCCAGCAACCGTACAACCGTGCTCTGCAGCCGGTTTTCCAACCAGTCACGCGCATAGGCGTTGCCTACCGCGATTGTCATCAATCCATCTTCGTAAGATACCGCTTTGGTTTCTCGCAGCCAGGTGTCATACGATGCGCGCGGCATTTCCATTTGTAGTTGTCCTAGTACCGATTGCCAGGCCTGTTCTTCGTTCATTTGCAGCTCCATGGGCGCGTTTTTGCAATAGGGTCATAAAACCCCCTGCGCGTTCCTGCAGAGGGAAAAAGGCATTCTTGAGTTGTACTCTCTTGCTTGGGTTCGGGTTGATTTGCCTTGTTCAGCCCGGTAGGTAATGGTTATTCATTTTAGCAACAACCACCCTTTTTTGCTACAGGAACACCCTACGCTATCTTAAAAAATTTACTTTCTTTAAGACTCACTTATCTTAAAGAATTTCCTTCCGGGTTCCCGTTGGTTTCGCGCATGTTTAGAACATCCGTTTCCGCCATGACCATCCAGGTTAATTTTTTTAACCCCCATATCTGGGCAGTAAATTCACTTTTCGGCTAAATATCGTATATCTATCTTAACGAATCTCAATTGTCATTGTTTCCGTTTCACTTTCCGTGAAACATGAGTTTTAAAGCTTCGTTTGGGAAACAAGGCCTTGTAAAAGCATATTTGCTCAAAACAGCAATTTTCAGCCTACTTTCACCTTCCAAATTGCCTGCCCGCAAAGGTTCCGCCATGACACTTGTGAATTAACAAATCTCTGCCCAACCTGGGTGCTTAATTGATCAACAACGGCGTTGCCTTTTCCCTGTTGACATGGCATTTCATTCCTGTTCTCACCATGAATTAGCTCTCTTATGCACGGTAACTCCAAAGACAATTGATCATCAAAGAACATAAAGCACATAACGCATGCAATCATCTCCTGTTTGCAAGAGAGATTCCAAGGCAAAAAGCTGAGGATATTTCCTTTACATCACATCGAAAGGAAACGTCTTGCATCGCCGGTTTGTATAATTTTTTAATTTATTCCAGTTAAAACATCTATTCACTAGATTGCTATAGTTAATCGTTTTTCACGGATGACAAAGACACCTGGCATATAAACTTGCATCAATATTTTCCACTTAATCAAGTGGTATTATGTCCAACCCACTTACCCAACTCGATGCTCAACCCATATTTACAAAAGCCTTGCCGCCAATTACAACCAAAAATTCCGACTTTATTGCCCTGGATACGATTCATTTGAGACCATGCTACCGCCAATGATAAGAGACCTTCCAAAGGATGCTCACATTCTTGCGGCAAGTGCTGGAACAGGTGATGCAATATTAAATCTAGCGGATAAATTTTCCGGCTGATATTTTTCCGCCGTTGATGCGTCCAAGGATATGATGAAGAGCTGCGAACATAACGCCAGGCAAAAGGATTGGAAAAAAGGATCGAATTTCATCAAACCGCATGGAACGATTTAGGCCAGCCAACCGGCCGATGGCGCGATGACTATCTTTGTTTTCCAGTTCATACAGGGAGACAAGCAAAAACTGCAATATTTTGTATCAATAGCCGCAAATTTACGCCTAGACGGAATGTTGGTGACAGCCGACCTGGTGGGAGAAAAAGCAACCGCCGGTTTCATGATCATGTTTAACAGCTGGTTGGCCAGCATCAAAGCAAGCGGCGTCTCAAACGGCGAAGTGATTGCGGCTTATGCGTTGAAAACCAGCCTGCGCTGGATGTCAGAATGCGAATACTGCTCAATCCTGGCGCAGGCTGGTTTCTCCAAGCCGGTACGGTTTTTCCAGTCGTACATTTGGAGTGGCTGGGTAACCACTCGCATCAAGTAATGACTTCGCAGGCTAGCGCGTTAGCCTGCGTTTGCTCAGCCCGATCAAAAAGAACAACACCAGCGGGAACAAAGCCGCTGAGCCGCAAAAACGAAAGAGGGGCGAAGGAACAGAATCTGGAGCAGCAGTCGGCCCAGTTATTGCCTGTGGCACGGCAGTGGTTGTCTCGATTGGGTTCTGCTGTACTGGTACCGGGGTATTGGTTGCAGGAGGTGGCGGCGTACTTTCCACTAGTCGCGAGAAAGACAATCCGGCATCGCCATAAATGGCAGGATATTCTGAGAATTGCAAATCATTCCCAAGCATGTGAAGTACAAATCTTAACGTTCCCCGCCGTGCGTCCTGGATGTTGAGAGTAATACTGTCATCTCCGTTATCCGTCCAGGTGCCTGAAGAAATGGTCGGATCAGAGCCCTCAAATTTTGTTTCCATCGATAGCATATGCCCCGTATCCAGGGTGAGCGTGATACTCACCGGTTTGTCACCCAACAGGATACCGGGTGCAGACTGGTAGACACCAGCCACCTGCTGAAGGTCATAATAGGGAGTGATTGTAGCAGTGGGAGGGACTGGCGAGGGTGTCTGAGTTAACCAGGGGAAATCATAGCCACCCCCAACCTGAACCATCCCTTCCGGGAACATCCAGAGAATTTCGCTCGCGATTTCTAACACCTTTTCATCACGCGGGGCAAGGGTCAAAGCAGTGTTTATTTCAGAAAAACCACGGTACATCTCACTGGTTGGTCCGGAAGACCAATAACCCCAATAAGAATGTTGAATCAGCAAATCTGCGAAGCCAGCATGCCATTGGGCATCATCAGGTTTCAAGGCCAGGCACTTCTCATATGCATCAATGGACAGGCGCAATAGCTCTTCCCCGCCAGCGTCTGTCCGATAGCCACGCCCGAGCAGGAATAACTGCTTGTAGGCTTTTCCGAGACGGCCCCAGGCCTCACCATCCTTTGGGTGACGAACAGTATCATCGAGGGCAATCAGTAAAACATTCCAAACAGATGGTGAAACAATCGCAAATTCCATATTTCCAACCGGCCCATCGGGACCTGGTTCAAAATTTTCGAAATGCCACCGGACTTCATTATCCTTAAAAACTCCTCCCGGAGTAGTGACAGCCCATCCGATTTGGAAATCGAGCACAACATTCTTGTTGTTGGCTTCATAAGGCATGCGCAGGATGATATCTGCGCTGCCGATCGTATCCTTCCACCCAGCGCCCGTTTCCAGTATGTAGTAATAGGCGGCAAAAGGAGAGTAGCCTGTTGCCTGAAGCGTATATGCCACCTGGATTTCAGTCACCTTGCCAGTGGGAAAGCCCGCATCAAACTCCGCCCAGGGGGTCAGCGCATCAGATCCATGCGAAGATGGGTCGGTTGAATCAACCCGCCGGTAGGAAACCTGCGAGCCATTCACGCGAATAACCAAGTCTTCGATCTCCGGGTATTGTCCAAACCCATTTCCACCCGATATTGGAAAACGCACTGGGAAGTTTTCATCCACGCTACCCAGATTGGTCATGCGGAAATTCGCACTTACCCGCGCCTTTCCCAAGTCATTATCTGATGTGTTCTTAAGTACCTCGATCACCACGGTTTCTGCTTCCATGCGCACCTGGGTATTCGAAGTATTCGGTTCCAGGTTGGATCCCGGAGGAAAAATTGGCGGGGCGACATCGGCTTTGGCAGATATTGGAAATGCAAACAATATGATTAATAGCACAACCGGGAGGATACGTTTCATATTCTTTAGCCTCTTAACCATTATTTTTTCTGGTAAAAATCGATCAGCATGCATTGGATAGATGCTAATCTTACATCTAATTCAAACAATTTTCCCAAAAAACGAATAATCTCCCCGCTCTTCATCAATGTAGGCTTTTCGAAATTAGTTCGATATGAACAACAATTTCTAGCGTAAGACATGGTGGAACCGACTAAATGCCATCAATCCATTTCATGGAACCACATGGATTAGGATAACGTTCGGGCACCCACCTCCACCAATGAGCACGAAAGCCATCAGCATAACGATGCTAGTATTCTAAAAATTAGCCATCTGGGTTCAAATTGAAAGGGCACAACGAAAACCTATCGTTTTGTCGTAAGTTCCTGAGGGCAGGGCTTTGTTGCGGCAGGTCGCGCGCAATAAATCCACAGAACTGGAATAAGAACCACCACGCAATACGCGTTGTTCCCCCCATATGGGGCCAGTTGGATTTTGGTAAGGAGAATTTTGGTAATAATTTTTATAATAAAAATCATTCACCCATTCCCAAGCATTCCCGGCCATATCCAACGCGCCATATGGACTCATACCTTCCAAGCTGGACCCAACCGGGCCTGTACCATCGCAATAAAAGCTGCCCCAGGCAGGTTGTGGGGGTTGATTCCCCCATGGGTAAATTCGTCCATCCTGACCCCGGGCAGCCTTCTCCCACTCTGCCTCACTGGGCAAGCGGGCTTTCATGCTAAATAGCAAGCCAACCCATTTGCAAAATTCATTGGCGTCCATCCAACTAACATTTACCACGGGATGATCCTCGCTGTCATCAGGGATGATCCCGTTCAACCAGTGTACAGGATACCCATAGCCAGTGCTTTGTAAAAATACCTGGTATTGACGGTTCGTAACTGGCACCTGTCCAATTAAATATTCCGGTAGTTTCACAATATGGGCAGGTTTTTCATCCTGACGGATGTGCTGATCTTTTATAGTTTCGCTCCCCATTAAAAACTCACCCGCAGGCACACGCACAAAACTCAATACCACACGTGGAGCAAGCTGGAGATTAAGTGCGGCCAAACGGCGTTTTTGAGTCTCAAATGCAGATTTGATCTGGGCCGCTTCTTCTGCAGCGCGTTTTTCGGCCATTTTTCGGGCAAATTCGGCCGCTTGCACCCAATCCCAATCTGGTTGCTGTCTTTTTGCCTGGGGGGAACCCGATTCCTCGCTTTTTGCAAATCTGAGCTCTCGATCGTAATACTCACGCTTTTCGGGATCTCTGAGAATCGCATATGCTGCATTGATCTTTTTTAAACGGTCCTCAGCCCGATTCTTGCTATCCAGGGAAGCAAATTTATCAGGATGCCAGGCCTGCACAAGGAATCGATACTGAGCTTTTATTTCATCAATATTT
>CAIVSQ010000077.1 GCA_903908605.1 uncultured Anaerolineae bacterium | reverse complement strand
CCATACAGCGATACTTTAGATGGTAAAGGGTATGGGTTTTACCCATACCAAAGTTCGCCCAAAAAACATGGAGGCTAGATTTGGGCAACAAAATCATCTTTTTTAACAATCGATCAAGTTGTTCTTTCGTTTTCGTTCTCCCAGCCCAAATTGCCGCAAAGTTTTGGTCTGCAGAGGTTCTAAAAGGCCATTCACGTAAATTGAAGTTTTCGTATGGCATGATTCACCTATTCTTGAATGATTGGTAACTTAAACATACGCCAGGTTTCATCAACAAAGCGATTCGCAGCTGCCTGGTCTAGCGTACGGCGGAAGTAGGCTTCGTAGAGACGTTGGCGCAGGTCGCGAAGGTAGCGGTTGTATTCATTGACAGAACGGGTGATCTCCACCATTTTATCGGGGAGGTGAATAATGCGTGCGCCACTTGCCTGGGCAAAAAGCACAAAACGAACCTCGAAAATATTATTGAGCATGATCTTCTGACCACTTTCATCGCTGAGTTCTTCTTTTCCGAAGAAAATGCCCCTGTGTTGTACTGGTTTCTCGGGAAGTTGTATTTCGCGCTGGCTGGCGCGCCCAGCAGGTGTAAGGAAATCATCCGGGAAGCGCTGGATGCCTTCGGGTAGCAAGTCATTCAAGACATCCTCGGCGACACGGCCGGCAGCTTTTTGGGTACGCGCCTTGCCTGATTGGCCGCGTTTTTTGCCCATCTCCATGCGTTCACGCACAAGCTCGCTGAGGCCGGCGTACAGGCGCGGCAGCCATTCATCAGGATCCAGCCCAACAGCGGACAGCATGGCGCGGTCGAGAGCCTGGCGGTCGGGCAGTTGGATTTCATCAAACACAGAGCCGATGGAGCGCTGTAGCAGAGGCTGGAAGGCGGCGCGGATGGCTTGTCGGCTGGGATCATCAAATTTGCGGGCGTCCGGAACACATAAGTAATCGCGCGCATCCTCGACGGTGAGTTCAAGCGCGCCATCTCCCATGCTTACACGTCCGGCAGTTTCAGTAAAGAATGCTGTCAAGCTGGAATTCATTACAGCCCCAGCGAGTTCGTCATCAATATTATCGACAGGGGAAAGAAAATAAAGTCGTTTGTCCGCAATTAACGGTTTTGTACAAAACTTATGTAAATGGCGTTCTCCAAAAGCACTTGCAAAAAATAACTGGGCTGGACGGCTACGGTAAAGTGGAATTGCATACCAACCGGGTTTGCGATTTTTCACTTCTGCACCATTGGGCCATGTCATTCCTGCTTGGGTTCCAGAAGCAAAAACTTGTTTTTCACCCCATTCTATGTACCGTAATGCTTTAAGTTTGCCTTGGCTACGTAGTTCATCTTTAGATAAACGGCAAACAAATACTTTCAAGTTTAGGTTACTTTCATCGACCAAAATTTCGCTTGATTCCCCTGGGGACTTCAAGAGCGGAAATAAAAACTCTGGTTCTAACTCTAATTCGCTAATTCGTTTGCCATCGAGATGGTAAAACTCATTAATTCCGGTCAGGCTGCCACGCGCTGGCGGAGCAACATCTCGTAACAATGCCAATTTGTCGCCCGTCTGTTTGAGCAGATCAAAGTAAATCTGCGGGGCGCGCAGGTAGCGGCCCCATTTGACCGTCTGCTCGCTATTGTTGACCTCGGCTCGCAAAGTGGATTGCTTTATTGTGCGAATACGAAAGTCATCATCCTCCACCGTATGGGGGGTGGAAGGGTCATTAGATGTTTTTGTTACCGTAGTTATGCGCTGGACGAGTTTATCCATCCCCACCCAGCGACGAAGCCCATCCAGGTGCAGATCCCAAGGCATCAGTTCCGCCAACGGGCGTTTGATTTTGACGAAGCGTGCCGGGTGTGCATCACGCGCTTTTTGCGATTCACAGCGCTCCAAAATTGTCACCACCGTATTAACGGCCGCCTGTTCGAACCAAGGCTCACAACGGCTTTCGAGGATGGCGATAATTTTGAAATGTTCCAGGAAAAAACTCTGCAGGGCGTGCCCGTAACCAACATCCAGCCATGCATTGGACGTAACAATGCCCATGCGTCCGCCCGGTTTTAGAAAGGCAGCTGCATGCCAAAACATCGAGACATACAAATCTGCGAATGTTGAAATCACAGGTTCGGCCTTGGGCAGGAAAGCGCTCACATCCAGACCCTGTTCACGGACCTTACGGTGCTGACGTTTATCAGAATCAGATGCAAATGTGAAACCGGCCGGATACTCCTGAAACCATTCAGTCGCCAGGCGGCGGCCCATTTTGGCAGTATAACCTTTTTCACGTTGCTCAAGTCGGTCGGCGCTGATGTATGGGAAATTTCCCACAATAGCATCGAATTGTGGAATGGGGGTCATCATGTTGGATGTATCCACGGTGAGTGGATCGTCTGTGACTGCGTCATGTTTAAGTGGTGGGAAGCGATAGTATTCGCCTGGGATCACATTGAAAAAATCTTCATTCAAGACTCTTGGGAAGTTATCCGGTGTGCCCACCTGTTGGCGGAATAAGTTGATGGTGGCAAGTTCGGCTGGAAACGGCGCTACATCAATGCCCCATAACTGATTCAACTGTTGGCTGTGATCATGCAACCCCAGGGCGGTGCGCTTGCGGTCATAGGCGCGGATTAAAAACGTTCCGGTCCCACAGGTTGGATCCATTACAACATCATCGGCGTAGCGAACACAAAAAGCGACGATAAAATCCACCAGGTTTTCCGGTGTAAAGAATTGTCCGAGCGCATGCCGGTCCTCGGGAGGGATTAATCTTTCAAACACTGCCCCAACTACATCTTGCGGCAGGTGTGCGAAATCGCGTGTGTTTAGTACGCCTACCAGATCGCGCAATTCCGATGAAGCTTCCGAAGGAAAAGGCAGCCGGTCGACCACATCATCACGGAATACTGCGTGGTAATCAATCTTATGCGCTTCGGCAAAACAGGCATCCAGGCGTTGCATTACCTGGGACGTGTCCAGTCCATTCATGTCCATTTCGGGTAGTTGGGGGAGGGCGCGCCGCAGGCTCTGATAAAAAATGATCTTGCCAAGCAAGCGGTAAATTGCCTGGCGTACCACGGCTTCGGCAAAATCAGGTGAGCGCACATCCGCAGGGATGCCCTGTTTGGTGGCCCAGGTAATGATATCCTCAGCGAATTGTGGGGCCACCCCAAATTGAGTGATGAGGGCGCTCTTGATGGAAGGTTTAAGCGCCGCCACGGCACGGGTCAATCGGTCGACAAAATAATCGGCATCAGGTTCAATCAAATCGAGCTGCCCATCGCGATGCAAGGTCAGCAAATCGGTAACTAGTTTTTCAGATACGTTGGTCAAAGCCAGGCGTTCAGGTGGGGTAAGGGGTTCTGCAGAACCAGAAAGCATTTGAACCGGTGAGTAATGTCGTAGCACTTCAACTTGCTCGTCATCGCGGCGGGGCGTGACCTGCAAAATGGTCTCGCGTTGGTTAGAAAGTACAAGATACCGCGCCTTACGCGCTCGCGCCCGACGGGCAGAAAACTGGACCAGTCCAGTAGCCTGAACTGAATTCTCGGGCGAAGTTAGCCCCAGCAGCGCAAGGGTTTCGTCACCGAAAAGTATACTGAATACTGCCAAACCGCCGGTTACCCCGGTGGCAGCCACAGAAAGCAATGGCTCGGCGGTCTTAAGCGCGTTGTCCATTTCAATCTGGGTCTGTAAGATTTTCAGAACTTCATCAAGGCGTGATGAAACTGGCATAATCCATTTTCCCCACTCTATCGGGTATTTTCGTCAATAAATTTTGCGTGGGCAAGCGTACCCAACCTGTCAACTGTAAATCGTACTGCATAGGGATTTGCTTTTTGGTAAGCAATTAGCGCTTCGCGAGCAGTGGCAATTTCGATGACTTTGTTTTCACTTACCAGGGCTTTAATACCTGCAAGTAAGGCAATTTCTTCAATTGGGGCATAGCCGTTGGCGCTGGAAATTGCTTTCCATGCAGATTGTAAATTTGGAATAATCTGATCCATAGGAATTGAATCAACACCTATGCTAAACCAGGCTTTCGCCGCTGTCTCAAAAAATTGTTTTTGAAGAAAGCCGGAGATTTCGTCACTGGTTTCAATACTTTGTACCTGGGTAGCCCATTCCAAGCCGAAAGCACTCAAAGTATAGTCATACTTCATTGGGTCTGGTTTAGTCAATATCCCGACATCAACATAAGGTTCAATCCGTGGACGAGAGCCTTCTTCTCTTGCACCGCCGCCTTCATACTTTTCTTGAAGGCGCTGTTTTGATATACTTTCGGCTGATTTTTCCAAAACAATAAGCCGCTCGCGCATTTCAACGGATTGTAGTCTCGCGCGGTGACGTGATATAACTTTTTGATAAATTTCGGGCAAAAATGAACCGGCATCCCGGTCCGAAAATACTTTATTGCCTTGTTGTACTAATTGCGTCAGCAATGGGATAAATACTTCACCATCATTTTCAAGGAGGGAGTAGAGAAATAATAGGCGTTGCATCTTGTGAATGCGAAAAGGATTGTGTTCAGGTAAAAACTCATGAAAAGCCTGAATCTCTAATTCGTCATTAATGGAAACCAGGTGAAGCAATGATTGTCCACGCGTGTTTATTGAAAAAGTTCCTTCCCGAATAAAACCTAAACTCATACCAAAAAAAGGATACCTTCGCCAATCTTCTTGAACTAGCTTTCCAGTTTGAGATGGCAAAGTAGGGTCTGCCAGATATAAATCCTGAAGTTCCATCTGGATTTCAATATCGGTTTTTCCATCGCCCCACTGACTTGCCTGATCCTTAATCGTTTTATATGCTTTGTCAAATAAGCGGATTTTTATGTACTTAAGCCTATCCTCGTTTAGTGTTGTGCGAACTTTACGTAAGACAGCATTCACCAAATCATTTCCAATATTATCCAGGTTTGAGCTTGCTGTCGTTGAAACACGTTTAACCAATCGCTTCATGTACCCCAAGCGTTGTGTCTGACGTGAAATTCTATCTAAAACTCGCAAAACCGGCACTAAAAACCTCCATGAACACTGATGCGTGGGCGAATATCGAGGATGGCTGAACGCTCTGTCTCCGTATTCGAGACAAGTGCCTGACCGATATCAAGGCTGCGCAAGAGTTGATCAAATTCTAAGATTTGCCCGCCATGTACCACTTCCTGGGGCATGTTCGATTTTAAATTGCGCCGTACATAATCAATATCACTCTGTACAGTCAATTTATGTGCCAAAATGGTATCCACTTGAGAGAGCAAGCGGTTGTCGATGGCGGTGGGCTGCTGGGTGGCGACCATGAAGGATAACCCATAATTTCGCCCCTCGCGTACATAGCGGATCAACATTTCACCGGCGGTTGTCTTTTTCTCCGAAGGCAAAATGTTTTGAGCCTCATCCAGTGCAATCCAAGTCGGTGGTACTGATGTGGCTAATTTTTCTTTTATTGCGCGTCTTTCTTCAGCCTTCAAGTCTGTACGAATGAGCAAGTGTTTTTCCATCTCGGAAGCTACCATGCGTTCATCCATCAAGCGCCGGACCAAAGCGCTTAAAATCACCAGGCGTAGAGGTCCGGACATTCGGCTCATGACCAGCACATTCATTCGGCCAGGAACAAGCATCTCGGCCAAAGGCGTGCCCTGATCCTCAAATAAAGGGTTGCGGTAATAAGTAGTTAACTGCTGGATGACTG
>CAIVSQ010000076.1 GCA_903908605.1 uncultured Anaerolineae bacterium | reverse complement strand
TTGGATCACTTTATTTAATTCCTCGCTCGTTACTTCCTTCACTTGAAGCGCATTTGAACCAGCGACACTACTGGTAACCATCCAACAGGAATCACTTCTTATAAACAATGATATGACCGTTTGTTTGGATGGCACCTTCAAGTCAAAATACACTTGCAACCGAATTTTCAACTCGCTGTTGGCAAAAGCCATAGCCAGGCGGTCTGCAGCCTCGGGTTCAATGCCTAATTCGCAAATTTTTTCTGTTGCCTTGACCATTGAACCTTGAGTCAGGTCTTTTACTTGATTTAAGTCATCATGCCTGGCGGTGGTAACGTGGGAAGATTTATTCAATTGCCTATCTATCAAAAGATCCTGCAGAATACCCTGGCCCATATCCGAATCATCCACTAATTCAAAAAGATGGACACGCGCAGATGGCAATGTGTGCTTAATTTCTTTATCATCTCTGCGGCAATAACATATTTCTCCAATCCGGTCACCCAGGCGGTAATTTATAACAACCATCTTCTCCGGATATGCACACGCTTCCAGCAAGGCTATCACATCTGGTTCGATAACCAGTTCTTGATCATTTAAATGCTGGATCTCGCGATCTAAGAGCGAACGCCCGGCTTCCATCATGACCTCAAATGACTTTTCTTCAGGAATACCCTGCCAGGGTTGTTTTCCCATCCCAGAAAGATCAGGAAGTTGTAACTTGCGTAACAGGAATAATAATTCTTCCTGGCTTAATTCAACTTGCTTTATGTCACTCATATTTTTATATCCAATCGTTATCGTCAAAGAAGTTACTGACCTTCTTTTGACCAGAATCTATTGAATCCATAATATTTTTATATACTGCCGATAATCCAGAATCTGGTGAGCCCGGGTTTATGACCTGGGAACTTCCATTCCAATTCCTGATCGTGAAAGGCAAAGAATCGTCTTTTAATTCAGGACTGTTTCTGTAAACACCATGATCATCAACAAAATTTCCTGGAGTTCCAGCTATATGCGTTTTGACATCTGTCTCAAGCAATTTCGGCAACCAAAACGGCCAGGTGGACGCGGGCATATAAACTGCTAATGCAGCTGCTATTATCTTGTCCCGCTCCAGCAGTGGCACAATATCCCCATTGGCTGCATACATGGTTAAATTCTTTTTGGGCACGCCGCTCACCACGTTTGAGCCAAATGTTGTTACCGAAACAACCTGATCCTTGAATTTGGGATCTTTTGCGAGATTCTGCGCAACAATGCCACCCTGGCTGTAACCCGCAAAATGGATAAGCGCACCGGCCGGTAGGGCCGCAGCCACCCGCAGTTGAAAATCCGTCGGAATACCCAGCCACGATTGAACGGCTGCTCCCAGGTTATTGTTCGCATGTGGGTCTTTAAATTTGGTTCCGCCAATTACAACCAGATATTCATTATTTCCAATGTTGATTCTCCGGATTGAATCCGGTCCATCCATGGTTAAATTTGCCAATTCTTGCATGTTAGTTGGCTGTTTAAGCAGAGTTTCTGGGGCAATCGCTGTGGGTACAGTGGGCTGCGAGCTAAAATTCAAGCCCAGCTTGCTGTAATACAAATCAACTTGTTCCCACTGCTCACCTTCATGGTAGCCACGTCCAGAAAGAACATTTAATAATTCCACCTGCTTTTCCAGCTTGCGAACTAATTCAGATGCTTCCCTGACGAACCGATTTGAATTGCCACCATCCCATGCTGCATCTAGCCGGCGAATAGCTCTTTGTAGTTCATTCGCCTCATTATTAAATGAGCGCGTAGTTTGTTCCAGGCTTCTACATGAAGCAAAAACGTCTTCGACTTCCATAAATAATTTAGTCAATGGACACCACCCCTTTCCAGTTAGCCCAATCTGCGTGCCATCTCTTCGTATGAATCAATTTCAGAATCCAAACGGCGTTCCATCTCATTGATCTCTCTAACGACTTGCAGCGTCTGCCTTCGCCACTCATTATAAAGCTCAAAAAACTCGTTTGCTGAATTTGCAATCCACATCGAATGCATGGAAGAAACTACGTTGGTAGTCGTTTGTAAAATATTGTTGACAT
>CAIVSQ010000075.1 GCA_903908605.1 uncultured Anaerolineae bacterium | reverse complement strand
TGCGCTGATGGATATCTTGAAATTGAGCAGTTCATCCCAGTCCCAGACGACTTCGCCGGCTATGCGAATAGCTCTGGCGAGCTTCAACCGACTGATCCCGCGCCGTTCAATCATTCCACCAAGATCGCTCTATTACGAATTCGGCGAAAATAAAAAAATCAGCGCTGATAAATGTATAATCCCGCGCGCAAGAAAAACTCACCAGGCTACACGCCCGGTAGATCAGGCAAATTGGAACACATCAGGCATGAATAAATTTCTTGGCATCATCTTCATCGCGATCTCTGCCGCTTCGTTCGGTACCCTGGCAATTTTTGGTCGACTGGCCTTCAGCAACGGGATTGATACCTACACCCTTCTTTTTATGCGCTTTGGAATATCCGCCGTCATCATGGCATGCCTGCTGATATTCCGCAGGGAAAAGCTGCCAACTGGGAAAATCCTTTGGCAATTAATTGGCATGGGAGCCATTGGTTACGTCGGCCAATCTTTTTCGTACCTGACGGCAATTCGATACGCCTCGGCCGGCCTGGTGGCCTTGCTGCTCTACCTTTACCCGGTCTTTGTGGCGATACTTTCCAGTATATTTTTCAAAGAAAAAATCACACCCATCAAAGCCCTGGCACTTGGTTTAGCCCTGGCAGGCACCGCCCTGACCGTAAACCCCAAGGGTGGCCAGCTTCCTGGAATATTCCTAGCGCTTTCAGCGGCGACGATATATTCGTTCTATATCATTGTTGGAACGCAGGTGATGAAACAGGTTTCTGCACTCCAGTCCTCCACGGTCATTTTCGCCTCGGCAGGAGCTGTTTATGGTGTGCTGACTGCGGTGAATGGTGTCCACGCCCCTGCTGGGGCGCAGGGTTGGTGGATTGTGGCAGGAGTAGTCATCGTGGCAACTGTCATCCCGGTGGTCACTTTCCTGGCGGGCCTACAACGGATTGGCCCCACCAACTCATCAATGCTTTCCACCCTGGAACCAGTTGTCACCGTTGTCCTAGCCGCCACCATCTTCCAGGACGCACTAGAACCCACCACCTTGCTAGGCGGGGGGTTGATCCTGGGGGCAGTCATCCTGCTCACTCGCAGCGAAATCAGGAGCATGAACCATGTGTAACCTGTGCCAGATATTGGCTTTCTTCAGGCTAATTATCGCTGAGCAGTTCTTTGATGGTCTGATCCCAATCCAATTTTGCCCCAAGCATTAAAATCTTTTCTATTTCAGCGTCTCTAACTTGCCAACGCTCAATGGCGGAATTCATGGCCCGTTGTAATTCATTGGTCCAGGCTGGGTGATTTTTTGCTAACCCCCACAAGGTCCAACAACGGTTGTCATCTCCTTCAGCATGGGCAAGCTCAGCAAAAAAGATAATCGCACCCAGTATTCGAGGCAACATGCCAAGTTGAAGTGCCAGGCCCAACCCTTCGCGAAGCATCTGACGGGCTTGGGTCAGGTTGCCCAAATTAATATTGACTTCACCAAGGTTGATCAGGGCAAGAGCCACAGTTTGTTGGGTGCCCAATTCCCGGGCAATATCAAGTGCACCCAGGATGTAATTGTTTGCCTGGATATATTCATTGCGCAGACTAGCGACCGAGCCAAGGTTGTTCAAGGCAGCCATGGCACGTTCACGATTCCCAATTTCTGTAGCACGAGCATGAACTTCCAGCCACATCCTTTCAGCCCCTTCCAGATCTCCCTGACTCAATGAAACAGCACCTAATCGATTAAGCGCAAACAATTCCCGCAATCCATCGCCAAGTTCTCTTGCCAAAACCAAGCACTCAGTAAAGGCAGCTTTTGACTCAAACAAATTTCCCATACGCCATTGCACAGACCCGAGTGCGAAAAGGGCTCGTGTTAAAGTTAAATGGTTAGCGCATTCACGTGCCTGGGGCAATGCCTCGCTCAAAAGAGTATTGGCTCGATCATAATCCCCCATTTCGCTGCTAACTTCTGCCAACAAAGCAAGAGCATCGGCATGGTCCTGGATGCTGACTGAGGTGTCGTGTGCTTCCATTAGGGCCTGTTGCGCTCTGGGTAAGTCTCCCATACGAAAATAGGCATCCCCTTTTTGCCGAGCGAGTACGGTATGGTTGGTCATATCAGGCGGGGTCAGTTCAAGCGCGTTGGCAAAATAATCGGCTGCCGTTTTAAAGGCACTTCGCCCAATCGCAATTTCTCCAGCTTTTGAATACCATTCGGCTGCAACAAAATATTCTTGTGCCTGTTCAAAGTGTTCTGCAATCACGCCGGCATATTCATTTACCCGCTCGCGAGCCATATTGATAAACCAGGCGGCTGTGCGAGCATGATAGGTACGCTTTGTACGCTTAAGGACAGATTCGTAAGTAACCTCACGCAGCAAAGCGTGTTTAAAAACAAATTCCTTGGTGCCTGCGAAGATGGATTCGCCCCGTTCGTAAATCAACTCTCGCTTGCCCAATAACCCCAGCCTGACATGCTGAGATTCTATACCTGAATCTACCAGGGCATCCAAGGCCCCATCCCAAAATACACGACCAACTACTGAAGCACGTTGCATCGTTTCAAGCTCATCCGCTGGGAGTGTATCCAGGCGAGCCTGCAATACACCAATCAAAGTGGAAGGCACCTGGATTGATTTCAATCGTTTGAGTTCAATGAACCATTCATTTTTATCCGGTAGAATAACTTTTTGATCAATCAACATTTTAACAAGCTCTTCAATATAAAAGGGATTACCTTCTGCCCCTGCCACCAATATTCGAATCAAATCCTGGGGCACACTACTGGTTTTTTGCAATATTT
>CAIVSQ010000074.1 GCA_903908605.1 uncultured Anaerolineae bacterium | reverse complement strand
TGTGGTGCAGGCAGTGCAATTATCATTGCACTGCCTGCACCTTGAAATACGTGACTAAGCGGCCTCGGCCAGTTTTGAGGCTTTTTGACGAACGTCGTCAATCGTACCGACCATCATGAAAGCCTGTTCGGGCAGGTCGTCACATTTGCCATCCAAGATTTCGCGGAAAGAACGGATGGTTTCCTTGAGAGGTACATATTCACCCTTGATGCCAGTGAACTGTTCGGCTGTGACGAACGGCTGGCTGAAGAAGCGCTCGATTTTACGGGCGCGGGAGACCAGCAGCTTATCATCTTCAGAGAGTTCATCGACACCCAGAATAGCGATGATGTCCTGCAAATCTTTGTAGCGCTGCAAAATTCGCTGCACTTCACGGGCGGTGGTGTAATGTTCGAGACCGACGATATTGGGGTCGAGAATTCGGCTGGTGGAGGTCAGGGGGTCTACAGCCGGGTAAATACCTTTTTCAGAGATGGCACGTTCGAGGGCGATGGTGGCATCCAGATGGGTGAAGGTCGCCACAGGCGCAGGGTCGGAGTAATCGTCCGCGGGCACGTAAACGGCCTGCATGGATGTGATCGAACCAGTGCGGGTGGAGGTGATGCGTTCCTGAAGTTCACCCATTTCGGTGGCAAGGGTAGGTTGGTAACCTACGGCCGATGGCATACGACCGAGAAGAGCGGAAACTTCCGAACCAGACATGGTGAAGCGGAAAATGTTGTCAATGAATAACAACACATCCTTGCCCTGGTCGCGGAAGTATTCAGCCATGGCCAAAGCGGACAGCGCCACGCGTAAGCGCACGCCGGCAGGCTCGTTCATCTGGCCAAAAACCATCACTGTGTCTTTCATAACGCCGGATTCGATCATTTCACGGAACAGTGAAGTTCCTTCGCGCGTGCGTTCGCCGACACCGGCGAAAACCGAGTTACCCTTGTGAACACGGGCGATCGAGGAGATCAATTCGGTAATAACCACTGTCTTGCCTACGCCTGCACCACCGAAAATACCGGTTTTGCCACCCTTGGTGAAGGGCGCGATCAGGTCAATAACCTTGATGCCGGTTTCGAAGATTTGAACGCCGGTAGACTGTTCAGCGAAGGAGGGAGCCAGACGATGGATGGGGTAATAAGCTTCGGCTTTTACATCCCCTTTTTCATCGACAGGGTGCCCCAGAACGTTGAAAATGCGTCCGAGGGTGGTTAGCCCAACAGGTACCATGATCGGGCTGCCGGTGGCAGTTGCCTGCGCTCCGCGCTGCAATCCATCGGTGGTATCCATGGCAACAGTACGAACCCAACTCTTCCCGAGGTGTTTTTGGACTTCAAGAATGAGTGGTTCCTTGTTTTCACGGGTCACTTCAATCGCTTCGTAAACTTCTGGTAGATCGCCTTGGGGAAAAGCGACATCCACCACACCACCTAAAATTTGTACAACACGGCCAGTTGCATTAGCCATTTTCGCCTCCAGCATGATTATTTGCCTGGGCCAGCGCTTCAGCGCCGCCCGCGATGTCGAGCATATCGCTCGTGATGGTTTGTTGACGTACTTTGTTGTACTGCAGTTGTAAGGCAGAAACCAGCTCAATGGCATTATCAGTCGCGTTGCGCATGGCAACCATGCGTGCGGCGTGTTCAGATGCCAAAGATTCAAGGATTGCCTGGTAAACCTGCAGGGCAGTGAAGCGCGGCACTATTTCGTCGAGTATTTCGCGTTCTGCCGGTTCGTATTGGTAAGCAGATGGAACGTGGCGAGTGTTTTCGAAATTCTCAACACGGTCATGTTCGGCTTCCACTTCGAGAGGAAGCAGTTTTTTTGCGGTTGGGTCCTGTCTGACCATGTTGACGAAGTCAGTGTAAACCAGGTAGACCTCGTCCGCGCTGCCGCTAAGATATTCATCCACTGCCAGGCGACCGATCGCGGAAACATCTGCGAAGCTTGGTGCTGCGGGGAGATTGCTGAAATCCGCAATCACATTCTTATGCCGGCGGATTAGCAAGTCGCGTCCCTTGCGCCCAACTGCAATATAACTCACAGGTGTGGGGTGATTCCCAAATTTGCGCATGACAAAGCGGATCAGGTTGGTGTTATACGCACCCGCCAGCCCTCGATCGCCACTGATAACAACCACAAGGGTTTTCTTGACCGATTCGCGAGGGGTCAATAGTGGGTGAAGGGTGGCGCGCCCTGGTTGACCCGCAACATGAGTTAGCACCTGCCATGCCTTGGTGGCATAAGGGCGCGTTCCCATCAAGGCAGCAATCGCCTTGCGAACCTTGCTGGCACTTACTGCCTGCAGGGCTCGGGTCACTTGCGAAATATTTTTTACGCTCCGGATTCGGAGCCTCATTTCACGAGCAGAGGCCATAATTATCTCCGTTTACGCCAACCCCGGTTTTGTATCCGGTTGTTCGCGCATTCCGTTTCGTTATGCCTGCCACGTGGCCTTGAAGGTACCAAGAGCTTCGCGCAGTTTCTTATCATTATCCGGCGTGATCTGCTTCTTCTCAACTACATCCTTGACAATTTCGGGATGCGACTGATCGATGAACTTAACCAGATCGAGTTCCCATTGGCGCATTTTTTCGACAGGGACTTCATCGGCGAAACCGTTTGTGCCGGCGAAAATGGTGACAACTTGATGAGCAAGGGAGGTCGGTTGGTATTGAGGCTGTTTAAGGACTTCCTGCATTCGACGGCCGCGGTTGAGTTGGTTCTGGGTTGCTTTGTCGAGATCGGAGCCAAATTGGGCAAACGCAGCCAATTCACGATAGGAAGCCATGTCCAACTTGAGGCGACCCGCCACCTGGCGCATGGCCTTGGTTTGAGCGGCGCCACCTACGCGGGAGACGGAGATACCCACGTTGACGGCCGGGCGGATGCCGGCGTTGAACAGGTTGGATTCAAGATAAATCTGGCCATCTGTGATGGAAATTACGTTGGTCGGAACATACGCGGAAACATCGCCCAGCAGGGTTTCAATAATGGGTAATGCAGTCAAAGAGCCGCCAGTCTTGGCAACTTTTACGACCTTGGTGTCTTCACCCTTGCTCTTGACAATTTCTTCTGCATCGTGTTTGGCCATCGGGCCGGTAAAAATACGGCCATCAACCGAGTCGGTCACGGTGGCGACTGAATCAGCGAATGAATTCTGAACGATGGTGTAATTGACTGACATACGAGCGGCGCGTTCCAGCAAGCGAGAGTGCAAGTAGAACAGGTCACCAGGATACGCTTCACGTCCAGGTGGGCGGCGAAGCAGCAAGGAAACCTGACGATAAGCCCAAGCATGCTTGGAAAGATCGTCGTACACGACCAGCGCGTCGCGACCAGTCTCCATGAATTCCTCGCCAATGGCGCAGCCGGAATATGGAGCGATGTATTGCAAGGCAGCTGACTCATCGGCTGAAGCGACCACGATAATTGTGTGATCCATGGCGCCATGGCGTTCCAGCAGGGCAACTGTACGGGCAACAGCGGCTTTCTTCTGGCCGATTGCTACATAAATACAGACCAGATCCTTGCCTTTCTGGTTGATGATGGTGTCGATCGCAATGGCGGTTTTGCCAGTTTGGCGGTCACCAATAATCAACTCGCGCTGCCCACGGCCGATCGGGATCATGGCATCGATAGCCTTGATACCAGTCTGAACCGGGGTATCCACATCTTGGCGGCCCACTACGCCAGGAGCGATACGCTCGATGGGACGGTAACCGGTGAATTGAACCGGGCCTTTGCCGTCGATGGGTTCACCAAGCGCATTCACCACGCGCCCAATCAAACCATCTCCAACCGGAACCGAGGCGATACGCCCGGTCCCACGAACGGTCATCCCTTCGGCGATTTCTGCATATTCGCCCATGATGATGACGCCGACGCTGTTCTGCTCCAGGTTGAAAGCAATGCCGATAACACCATTCGCAAATTGAACAAGTTCTTGCGACTTAATGTTGGCCAAGCCTTGCACCCGGGCGATACCATCACCAGCCTCGATGACCGTGCCGATGTCGCTGACACTTACTTCGGGCTTAAATGCGTCGATTTGCCTCTGAAAATCGCTGGTGATTTGCTTTATCAGGTCTGTCATTTCGCCTCCACGCCAGTTTTTTCCTGCCTTCGTTTTAATTTGATTTCAATCCTGCCAAATAGGCGGAGTTTTGAATAAAGTAAAAAAAAGAGTTAGTTTTGGAACCAGGTTGGGTCCCTAACCCGGTAGTGTCCCGGGAAAAAACCATTAAATTAAAATAGTATCCTGGCCAATTCCAGAACGGCCCTATGATACCTGAAACGATATCAAATGTCTAGTTACAAAAATCACGCATCAAATTGGTATGTAACTAACCTCTTGTCATTTTATGAGATTGTTATATACTACCCAACCGTAAAACCATAATAAGGAGATGGAAAATGACAGAAACTCTTGCTACTAAAGGTGAAAAACCTCCCAGTTTTACTGGTGGAAAGAAAAATTGGTTCGTCGCGGTGTTAGCCAATATCAAGGATGGAAATGGAGATTTGCAGCCCGATGTACCCGCTGATGCACTGGCCGATTATGATCATATCGAAACGATCCAATCGATCCAGGCTGCCATCGAAAGTGATGGTCACAAAACCGTCTTTATCCCAGCTGATCGCAATCTTCCTTTTTCACTCCGAGATATAAAACCGGATATTTGTTTTAATGTTTCCGAAGGCCTGGGTGGCGATGCCCGTGAGGCCCAGGTGCCGGCTTTGCTTGAAATGATGCGCATTCCGTATACCGGATCTCGTATTATGGCCAATGCGATCTCGTTGGATAAGACTTTGACCAAGCGTATTTGGCGGGACCGCCGTCTTCCTGTCGCGCCCTTTCAAGAGTTCATCATTGGAGATGAATCGCTTCGCACCGAACTGCGGTTCCCTTTGTTTGTCAAACCGGCACGTGAGGGGACCGGGATGGGCGTTGATTTGAAGGCAATAGTCAACGATGAAGTCGAATTGCGTGAGCGGGTAAATTACATCATTAAGATTTACAAACAACCGGCTTTGGTTGAGACATATCTTTCCGGTCGAGAATTCACAGTTGGGTTGATGGGACGCTGGGATGCTAAAAAATATTCGAGGCACCCGGAATGGTACGATGAAAAATATGGTTACCATATTTTTCCGATTCTCGAGTTGGATAGCAGCAGGTCGGTCACTCCGGGGGTTTACAGCCAGGCTGCTAAATCTAAAGAAGTGGACGAAGAAGGTGCGCCTGGTTATGTCTGTCCAGCAGATGTTGATCCAGAACTGGCCAGGAAGCTTCAGAACCTGGTGATCAAGGCTCACATGTCCATTAAGGCAATTGATGTTTCTCGCACTGATATCCGCCTGAATGCTGAAGGCGAACCAGTGTTGTTGGAGTTGAACTCCCTGCCTGGCCTGACGCCAGGTTACAGCGACCTTTGTCTTGAAGCTGCCGCCGAAGGTATTGAATACAATGACTTGATCTTGGATATTCTTTACTTGGGTGCATCTCGCTGGGGCATGCTAGAGGCTCGCGAACTGCATCTTACACGTAAAAAATAATTGTAATATCACAATGGCAAACAAATAAACAACGCGCCGCCTTTTTTGGACAGCGCGTTGTTTATTTCATGTTGTAGATTTTTAATATTGTATATGTGTCATTCTGGTAAGTAAGTGTGACCCCAAGCGCTCTTCGGACCGACTTTGGAAAGGGGAAGTCGGTGAGCATGTAATTGGCTTGGGCGTCACGTGCAAAGTCGATCATTCGCTCTTGTTGAAGATCTAAAGTAGGGGATATGTGACGACTGTAAATTCCGTTTTCG
>CAIVSQ010000073.1 GCA_903908605.1 uncultured Anaerolineae bacterium | reverse complement strand
GGATTACCAAGAGCAAAAGACACCCAACGAGTCACAAGATAGCGGGTTTATTCGAGTGACTCATCCCCACCATCCTTTGTACAATCAAATTGTAAAAGTTCTGCGCCGGGCTGGAAACCCGGCCTATCCAGAGTCCTGCTACCTGATCGAACTGCCCGACAAGACCCGGGCGGAACTGCTTTGCAGTTGGGCAGTTCCAGTGGCGCAAGATGAAAGCGCACCCTGTTCTGTGCTGCCTTTATTGGAGCTATTGGCCGGGGTCACTGAATATCTGGTCCTGGTCAGGTTGATGCAGGCTCTCCTGGCTACCCCAAACTCGGAGGATATCAGCCATGAACCCTTCAACCTTGATTGTACCCCGGATCGAAATTCCGGCTCAAGCCATTCCACAATGGGAGCAACTTCCCCAGGAATGCCGGAAGGAACTGATCGACGCATTCGTATCTATCTTGATTCACCTGCCGCAGGTTCAGGCCCTGGAGGAGAGAATGCGCGATGAACGCGAACAGTAAGCTCACGGCCGAACACCTGGGAAAAACGGCCTGTATTTATATCCGCCAGTCCAGTCTGCGCCAGGTGGAAGAGAACCTGGAGAGCCAGGATCTGCAGTACCAGTTGGTTCAGCGCGCCCGAAACCTGGGCTGGGCCGAAGAAAATATTCAGATCATTGATGATGACCTGGGCAAGAGCGGCATCACTGCCGCCAACCGCAATGGGTTCCAAAACCTTGTGACTGCCGTCGGTTTGGGCCGGGTCGGCATCATTCTCGTGACGGATGTTTCGCGCCTGGCACGCAACTGCACCGACTGGTTCAGTTTGTTGGACCTGGCTTCCCTGCGCGACTGCCTGATCAGTGATGCTGGCGGGATCTATAATCCACGCGTCTTCGATGATCGCCTGTTGTTAGGATTAAAAGGCACTTTCGCCGAAGCACAATGGTATTCAATGCGCATCCAGTTGGGTGCAGCGAAGTTCAACAAGGCCAAACGTGGTGATTTGCACCTGCGACTGCCAGTGGGTTTCGTCCGGGTTGCTGACAACAGGGTGGCTTTGCATCCCGACCAGCAGGTGCAAACCGTCGTCCGCCACGTCTTCGCCGAATTCGAGCGCTTGGGCAGCGCCCACAAGATTCTGAGAGCGCTGCGAGATCAATCCGTGCTTCTGCCGCGGCGCACCGGTTCATCCTGGGACCAGGATGTTCGTTGGGTGCGGCCTGCTTTTTCCGCCATTTACGCCATTTTGAAGAACCCTGCCTATGCTGGCGCTTATGCCTACGGAAAGCATCATGGCACCCACATTCCCGGGGATGCTCACAAAGTGGTCAACCACCCTTTGCCACTGCAAGATTGGCCTGTTTTGCATCAGGAGGCCTTCCCCGGTTATATTTCTTGGGACGTTTACTTGCGCAACCAGCAGGTTCTGGCTCAAAATGCCCAGGGGATCCAATGGAAACGTGGCGTCCCGCGCACAGGTCTGGCGCTCTTGCAAGGGATTGCCATTTGCGCGCGCTGCGGTCGCATCATGCACACGCACTATACCCACGCCACCGCTTATGTCTGCGACCATGCCACCCAGCAGTATGCTGATAGACGCTGCCAGACTTTCACTATCGCTTACATCGACCCTTTTATTGAGCAGCTCTTCCTCCAGGCAGTGCAACCTGCCCATTTGCAAGCCGCCCTGTCTGCGCTCGACCAGATTGACACCTACCGACAATCCCTGCTCACCCAATGGCGCCAACGTCAGGAGCACGCGCGCTATGATACTCAGCTTGCCCGGCGCCGCTACGAACGTGTTGACCCAGATAATCGTCTGGTGGCGGCTTCGCTCGAACAAGATTGGGAGAACTGCATGCGCCAGCAGGCTACTCTCGATAAGGAAGCGACCCAGGCCCAGGCACGCCAACTGCAGCCGCTTTCGGATATCGAGCGTCAATCCATCCTGGCCTTGGCATCTGACCTGCCAGTCCTTTGGCAGCAGGCATCCCTTGCCGATCGAAAACGATTGCTGCGCTGCCTTATCCAGGATGTGACCCTGGATTCCTTTTCCGCCCCCGGCTTCAGCCGTATTCTCGTGCGCTGGCGCACTGGCGCAACTTCATCCTTCTCTGTCCCTCGCCCGCGTCACGGCACTCCGCCTGCCACCACCGTCGCCGACCGCCTGCGCCAGCTCGCCCAGCGCCTTCCCGATGATATGATTGCCGATACGCTCAATACCGAAGGCTTTCCCACTGCCACCGGCTTGCCTTGGACACTTGCACGTGTCCGCGCTGTCCGCCGTAAACATAACATCCCTAGCAGTTGTGGTTACATCGCTCTTTCCGACGAGCCGCGCGGTGATGGGTTGCTCCCGGTGAATGTTGTCGCATCCCGTCTGGGAGTTCATCGCAGCATTATTTCCGACTGGTTTCACGCAGGGTTGATCCAGGGTCACCAGCGCCGTCCCGGCGCGGCATTGTGGGTGCGTCTGAATGATGATGATCTACCCCGTTTGGATGGTTCCGCCTCGCAACGCCCGGAAATGCTGCCCTTTGAAACCGCTCCGCAAACTCTCGGATTGGATTCTGACCAATTTCGTGTTATGCTGAAAACAGAAAAACTGCTTCCCTGGCGTATTTGCCCCGGAAAGCAGTCCAAATGGTTCGTCCTTCCCCAAAATCCTATAGATTATGCCCAGTGAGGTGCGTTATGTCCATGTTACTGGGTTATACCGGACATAGGCATATCTTTGGTAATCAAGGCTATTGTAAGGTTCAGGGATGATTGTGTCGGGTTGCGTCGTCTGGTTTATACCAGGTCATACCACCGCGCATTGTAGAACATCCTCGTCCAGGTTCACTGCGTAGCCGCCGACCCCGGCTTCCAGGATGATTGTATGTTTTTTTAAGGTGCGGATGCCATCCATTTTACCGCGCTATACTGAAAGTGCCTCCCAATTCAAGAGACGAGTCGCGCTGGTTTGCTCAGTTTGCTTCTATCTAATTTGGAAAAAACTTTTATTATGGTTTCAAAGTCACATCAACAAAAGCGCCAGCTGTGTTTTGATGTAAATTCTCTGGATCTTGGTTATATACTATAACAAATATGCGCAAAAAAACAGCCTGATCAGATTTTATGTCTGGAAAGATAGGGATAACTCGCTTATCATTAGGAAAATCACCTTTCGGACCTAAAATCATATCGATTGCGCCTTGGTCTATTGCTTTATCTGACACTTTTCGCCATTCGTTATTTACTAACTGAAATATTTGAATTCCTTTTTTAACATTAAATTCCCAGTTCTTTTCAGACAAATTTATTATCTGTAAGCATACCTCTTTGTTGAGTTTAAAAGAATTACACTCTTTTGGCACTGAAATTTTGATCAGTGTATTAAGTTGTGAGAGGTCGATTTCTGGGCCCAAGTCTGGCAAATTCTCAGTTAAAGACGCTTTACAAGATAACAAAACGAATAGTACAAATAGCGAAATACAGGTATATCCTATTTTCTTCATCATCAGAAACCTCACGGATAAGTTGCTGAAATAGATATGGGTTTATAAACCTGGCTAGAAAAAGTCAAATTTATAGTATCTGATGAGCCAGGAATAATAATCTGCGTGACAACATTCAACAAATGGTCCGGTTTTATCAATATTGAAGATTTCGGAATAAAACGTGTGCCGTAATTGTTGATACTGACATAGTCTAACGAGAGAGTCGTGTCGGTTTTATTCGTAATATCCAGTGAGGTGACAACTGTGTAAAGGCCATTTTGCCCAGAATGTACCTCGTAATTCACATTGGCATACACATAATTATCGCCGATGTATGCAGGTATATTACTTTGGTACTGGATTCCGGTGACAACATCGGTAAGGAGCAGCAACCCACATAACGCCGGATGAACGCAAGTTTGGTCTGCATAAGGCCCATCGTAAATGTCAGGTATCTGATAGGTTGGATACACCGCAGGGGTTTGAACCTGACCATTAGATACCAAAGTTTGATCTCTACATACAACACTGCGATTTGGGCCTGAACATGCTGAATTTCCTTGAGGGGCTTGTGAT
>CAIVSQ010000072.1 GCA_903908605.1 uncultured Anaerolineae bacterium | reverse complement strand
GAGAGCCGTATTGAGTGATTGATTGTCAGTAATTGATTGTTTGAGTGAATTAACTGCTGGAGTAAGGGCGTCAACCATGGTCTTATCACCTAACTCAGCTTTACCTCGCATTACAAGTCCACTCAAAGCAGATTCGAGCACTTCCGCCCAATCATTCAGGTTTAACTCCATTTTGCCAACGGTCTTGATACCCGCCTGCAAAAAGAAAGTGCCGTACAACGGTCCGCCGGCTCCGCCAACGGTGGAAATCAATGTCATCCCGGTGGTTTTGAAAATTGTGCCGATATCCTTGTCGCTGATATCTGGTATTTTGTTCATGACGGCCTTGAAACCACGATCCATATTGGCGCCATGATCGGCGTCGCCGATTGCCGCGTCGAGCTGGGTCAGGTAAGAGCTGTTAGTGTTAATAAGACCGGCTACTACCTTGATCCAAGCCAAAACATCATCTCGGGTGATGGACATTTTCATTACTCCATTGGCAACACCAGGGCGGCCATTTCGACCGCCCTGGCTTATTTATTGAAACGTATTACACGCCCCAGCGCAGGCCGGGGGTCTTGACTGGCGCATCCCAAAGCTTGAGCATGTCGTCATCCATCTTGAGCATGGTGATGGAAGTACCGGCCATTTCAAGGCTTGTCATGTATGGGCCAACCAGACTGCGGACTACTTTGATGCCATGCTTGCTGGCAATCTCATGGGCCTTGCGATAAATAATATAGAGCTCAACCAGAGGGGTGCCACCCAGGCCGTTGACGAACAGGAGAACTTCATCACCCGCTTTGTAGGGGATATCACTGATGATCGGTTCCATAAGCATTTCAACGATCTCGTCGGCAGATTTAATCGGCATGCGTACGCGGCCAGGTTCACCGTGGATACCAATACCAATTTCCATCTGGTCTTCGGGCAGATCAAAGGTAGGCTTGCCAACATGCGGAACGGTGCAGGAGGTCAGAGCCATACCCATGCTGCGGCCTAAAGCCTTGGCCTTACGGCACATATCCGCAACATCTTTGAGCGAGCGCCGCTGTTCAGCAGCAGCACCGCACAGTTTTTCAGCTAACACAGTCACACCCACGCCACGGCGTCCGGCGGTATAGAGGCTGTCTTTGACGGCTACATCATCATCGGTAACAACGGCTTCTACTTCGATGCCTTCAGCACGGGCCAATTCAGCGGCCATTTCGAAATTCATGATATCGCCGGTGTAGTTCTTGACAATGTGCAAAACGCCAGCGCCACCACTAACTGCCTTGGTTGCCTCGAGCATCTGATCCGGAGTCGGTGAAGTGAAAACTGCGCCTGGGCAGGCAGCATCAAGCATACCCATGCCCACAAACCCACCGTGCATCGGTTCGTGACCGGAGCCACCACCAGAGATGACGCCCACTTTACCCTTGAAAGGGCCGTCGGCGCGCACGATGAAATGAGGATCGTAGTGCACTTTTACCAGGTCACCGTGAGCAATCGCAATACCTTCAAGCTCTTCGCGGACAACATCTTCTGGCTTATTGATGAGTTTCTTCATAATGATTACCTCAAACCTGTTCTGACGGGTGGAAAATGGGAATTCCTAGAGGAAGAATGCGGCAGTAACAAAGCCAGCGAGGATGGCGCCGATGATGGGGCCAACAACCGGAACCCAGGAGTAACCCCAGTCGCTATCGCCCTTGCCAGCAATCGGCAGAACGAAGTGAGCAATGCGGGGACCAAGATCACGAGCAGGATTGAGGGCATAACCGGTAGGACCACCGAGCGACAGACCCAAGCCCCAGATCACTGCGCCAACAAGCATAGCGGACAAACCAGTTGCGCCAGCAGCAGCAGGGATGGCGGAAGCGACCAGGCCGAGCATGAAGGTGGCCAGGACTTCGGTGAGGAGGTTCAAACCAGGGTTGCGAATGGCGGGGCCAGTGGAGAACACAGCCAGTTTGAGACCGGCATCGCTGGTAACTTCCCAATGCGGCATGTAGATCAACCACACAATGACAGCACCGACGAATGCGCCAACAAATTCACCCACAATATTCATAATGGCACCATCACCCTTGCCCATGACCAAGTTAGCAACTTGGAAGGCCGGATTGAGGCTGCCAGGGCCGCCCATTTTTGTGGAGACGAAAATACCACTCATCACCGCGAAAGCCCAGCCAGCGGTAATGACGATCCAGCCTGAGTTATTGCCTTTGGATTTGTTGAGCAGGACGTTCGCGACAACGCCGTCACCGAGCACGATCAGTGTCATTGTGCCAAAGAGTTCAGCAAGAAACATGGTTATTCTCCTTAATTATTTATCGGGGTTGGATTAAGTAACTTGGATGGAAATGAAATTGTATTATGGTGGGCGATTTTTCTGGGAAATATCTGGCTGGTCAGTTTCTCCTTATGATATGTAGTTGATAACTTACAAACCTGAGAAGTAATTCAATACTTTTTTATTTTATGTTTTTTTATTTTTTTTTCAAAGAAAAAACAAAAAGTGTTCCGTAGTGGAACACTTTTTTCTGCTTATTCGTTTCATATCAAAACAGTATTCTTACAGTATTGAAATCCACCTTTTTCGATCTACTGGCGCCGGTAGTCAACCGGATCGATTGAAAAAGTTTTGAGCTTTCTCCACAAGGTTGTCCGCCCGATGCCAAGCACTTCTGCCATGCGAGTAACATTTCCACGGCAAGAGTGCGCCACTCGTAAAATGGTCTCACGTTCCATATCATCCAACGAGTTAACCGAGGAATTCAAATTTACACCGGGCTCAACCAGGTGTGCATTGCGTACATATCCGGGAATATGCGCTATTTCAATGCGCCCACCCGTGGCTGCCACTTGCATGGCCGCCCGGCCCAGCACGGCTTCCACTTCGCGAATATTCCCTGGCCAGGAAAATTTCTTAAAAACGTCTATGACTTCATCCTCAATCGAAAGACTGTAGCCAATTTGAGATGAAAGACGTGTAAGAATACGATCCACGACCAGCGGTATATCGCGGGCTCGCTCACGCAGCGGCGGCAAGGTGATCATAAAAGTACTCAAGCGATAATACAAATCTGGGCGAAATGTACCTTGCGAGATTAAACTTTCCATATTTACTGATGTCGATGCCACCACGCGCGCGTCAACCTCAATTGCCCTACGGCTACCCATACGTTGGATTACACCTAATTCGAGGGCATTTAGCAAAACAATCTGTGCCTCAAGCGGTAAGATGTCCACATCTTGAAAAAATAGTGTTCCACCCTGGGCGAGTTCAAATTTACTTGGTCGACCGCTGATTCCTTTTTGGTCACCGCTGTCATCATTGCCTAACAATTCACTCACAACCAATTCATTGGGAATCGATGAACAGGCAAACACAACAAATGGATTTTTGCGGCGGGGACTGGCATTGTGAACAGCACTAGCGAGTACATTTTTTCCTGTTCCAACTTCCCCGCGTATAAGAATACTTGCCTGAGCCCCAGCTGCTGAACGCACAAAACTGCGAACACGCTGCATTTGCGGTGCCTCACCTGGGATATCGTCAATCGTCAGCGTAGCATTCGACCCCACTTGGCGATGAACCAACATGCGAACTTTCTTTTCTGAGCGCAGGGTGACAATAATCCATTGAAGTTGATCCTGATCTTTGTTTTGATAGACAAAGTTCAAACTGATCAAGCAATTAACGGTACGCTCACCGATGGTGATGACACCTTCCACATCTGTGAGCGGCTTTCGTCGCAGGACCGCCTTTAATAAAAATCCTGGGGGAGTGAACAAGCTATCAACCTGGTGTCCCATCATCGACTGGGCAGGGATACCAAGCATTTCACCCGCTGTGTTATTGGCATGGACCAGTGAATAAGCCGCACTCCAAACCATGATGCCATCTGAAATTGCGGATATGATCGCGTTCAGCTGGGCAAGCTGGCTGGTTTGTTCGGCCATCAATACATCAGCCTGATGCTGGCTTTCTATGGCTCGCGCTGCTCCAACCACCAATCCCAATGAGTGGATGTGATAGCGGTTAATGGGCATAACCTGCCCAAGGACGCCAAGCAAATGACCAGTCATATCAAAAATCGGGGCCGCCGTCCCAGTTGCAATATGGAATTGTCGCATGAAATGCTCATGCCCGGCTACCTGCACAGGCATGCGTTCGGTAATTGCCAACCCAAAGGAAGAGGTACCGATCAGTTCTTCTGAAAGAATGCTGCCAACTCCTGCGTTCCAGCCCTTCATAATGCTGAGAACTTCCTCATCTCCTAACAGGTCCAACACACAGCCGACATTATTGGTCAGTACCAGGACCGTCCCCGAGTTTTTTACACACTGGTACACATCTTCCATCACCGGTCGGGCAACCGCAATCAAATCAAAACTCGCGGTTTGCGAGGCCAGAACATAATCGCTGCTCATATTGGTAAATTCAATTTTGCTGGTAGGATTTACCCGCCCCCAACAACGCCGCCAGGATGTTGCCACGAGTGGTGGAACAATAGCATCCAACTGCTGGTTGTCAGTGAAATTATTCCAGGCAATCTGCATGGCTTGTTGGTAGTCACCAGGTTCGAGGATTGGGTCTGTTGAAGGTGTTCCAAACGGCAGCATAATTGCATCTCACTTTGAGAGGGCGGAAACATGCGGAGAGCTAGAGGATCTAAGCAATTCCTTCATTCCGTCTAACCTAGCTTTGCGACCACTTCGGCTGTTACTACCGCAGTACTCCTGCGATATCCGATAGTCCCGGTTAATTTCTGGTTGATTAATTTTACCACTTAGCAAAAACAACTATTAACCCGCCGATATTGTTCCCCCAAGCCCACACGGTTCAATGATATCTCTGGACTTTGCATAATGGTTTTGGCTTCTT
>CAIVSQ010000071.1 GCA_903908605.1 uncultured Anaerolineae bacterium | reverse complement strand
CTGTTAAAGACAATTAGAATTACCCATCAACGACAATTAGAAATGCCCAAGCATAGGGGCGAGGAAACGGCTAGACTCTCATAGACAAAAGGAGAGCCAATGACTGCAACCGACGCCCAAATGAGGCTAGTGATGAAAGAACGTAGTGCAGGAAAAACGCAGGAACAAGCGGCGGTGAAAGCCAATCTGCGCAGCCGCAAAACCGTGCAAAAATACGAACAACTTGGGGAATTACCCAGCGATTTGAAACAACCGCGCAGCTATCGGACTCGCTCAGACCCGTTTGAAAAAGATTGGGCGGAAGTGGAAAAGAAATTGAAAGAAGCGCCAGAACTGGAAGCCAAAACCCTTTTTGAGTGGTTGTGTGAACGAGATGGTGTTCCGTACCAAGAAGGGCAACTGCGCACCCTGCAACGCCGCATCAGCAACTGGCGGGTGCTCAACCGCTCGCAGACGCTGAGTCTGGATCAAATCCATTATCCTGGCGAAGTGCTGCAAAGCGACGGAACCTGCATGAACGAATTGAAGGTTACGATCCAGGGCGAACCGTTTGAACACATATTGTTTCACAGCGTGCTACCCTACTCTAACTGGGAGTGGGGGCGGGTGGTGCAGAGCGAATCTCTGCTGTCGATCAGGCTGGGGTTGCAAAGCACCCTGCTAAAACTGGGTCGTGTACCTGTGGCACACCAGACCGACCATACGACTGCTGCCACCCACAAGCTGGGCCTGGCTGATCGTGGAAAGAGCCTGCAAGGCCGGGGCTACAACGAAGAATATCTGCAATTGCTGGTGCACTATGGCATTGAAGCGCGCACCATTCATATCGCCAGCCCCAACGAAAACGGCGACGTTGAATCATCAAATGGCGGTATAAAACGAGCCGTGGAACAACACCTTTTGATGCGCGGCAGCTGCGATTTCGAGAGTATCGCCGTTTATGAGCTCTTCCTGTTTGGCATCATGGAGAAACGCAATGCCGGGCGTCAGCTCAAACTGACCGAAGAATTGGCCGTTATGAAACCCATTACGGTCAAGCCCTGGCCACAGATGCGCGAACTCATCGTCCGGGTGGGAAATAATGGTGTTTTGCGTGTGGGCAGCAACGGCTACAGTGTCCCCAGCGGGCTTAAGGGCAAGCGCGCCACCGTGCGCATCTACGAATGGCATATCGAAGTCTGGTACGCCAACCAGCGCCTTGAAACCTTGCCACGCATGCCGGGCGCCCACCATTACCAGATCAACTATCGCCACATTATCGATAGCCTGCTGCGCAAGCCCGGCGGATTTCGCAACTTCCGTTATCGCGACGACCTTTTCCCGCAGGCTGTTTTCCGCCAGACCTGGGAAACACTCAACGATCATTTTCCTCCGCGGAAAGCGGACTTGATCTATCTGCAGATTTTGAAACAAGCCGCCCTTGGGCTGGAATCTGACGTTGCCCAGGCGCTTACCCAGCTTCTGGCAGATCAAAGTCAAAAACACTGGGATGAAAAAACCGTCGCCGCGTTGACGCAGGCCCCAGCCATCCAAGTAGTTCCCCAACTTGTCCCGCAGCCGGTGAACCTGTCCGTCTACGACCAGCTTTTCCTGACGGTGGCCAGCCATGTCACCGCTTGAACAAATTCAACAACATCTGCGCAGCCTGCGCATGCCCACAGCCGTGGAAATCGTTGGCGACCTGCTTACCACCGCCACTCGCGAAACATGGCCATTCGAAACCTTCCTGGCTGAACTGCTCGAACAAGAATTGGAAGGCCGTTCCCAGCGCCGTACTGAGCGCCTGCAAAAGGCATCCCATCTGCCCGCAGGCAAAACCCTGGCCAATTTCGACCAGGAACACCTGCCCTTGCGCCTTATCCGCCAATTGGCCCAACTCTGCACCGGTGAATTTGTCACCCGCGCCGAAAATTTACTCATCTTTGGTTTACCCGGGCGTGGGAAAACCCATTTTGCGGCTGCTGTTGGCCACCAACTTGTCCAGGCCGGGCACAGCGTCCTCTTCACCCCTACCTACCGCCTGGTGGATGAACTTCTGCGCGCCAAGCGCGATCTGCTGCTCGAAAAGGTACTCCACCACTTGGATACCTACGATGTTCTGATCCTTGACGACATCGGCTATGTTCAGCAATCCCGTGACGAGATGGAGGTGCTCTTTACCCTGTTAGCCGAACGTTATGAGCGCCGCAGCGTCGTCATCACCTCGAACCTGGTCTTCTCCCAGTGGGACCAAATCTTCAAAGATCCCATGACTACCGCCGCGGCCATTGACCGGGTTGTTCACCACAGCATCATCGTGGAATTCGGAAAGGAAATCACCAGCCACCGCGCCCAAGAAGCCGCCCAGCGCATTCAAGAACACTCCCCCGATCCGTTAGCTTTGGCCCAGCAATAACCGGCCACACCACCCCCTTTTAGGGGTGCCACCCAAATGGGCATTTCTAATTGTCGCCAAGTCCATTTCTAATTGTCGTTGACAGCTCGCCTGGCAGATTACCTGAATCGACGTACGCTATTACTGGCGATCTGTGTTGCCGGATATGCATTGGTACTTCTCATTTTCCCGATTGCGCGAAATTTCTATTCTTTGTTGTTTACTTGAGGTTCGCTCAAATTTTGACGCGAAATTGAAAATGAGATAAGCTATGTGAGTGAGTGAAAAACCGACAATAACCACAGAGCGAGTAGATGACATTCCGGTCTTGATGGCATTTTCGAAACGGATGGGCATTCCCGAACTGCTCGATGAACACTTTGAGCAGCATGGCAACTGGCAGGGAATTAGTTTTGGGAAAATGATGACCGGCTGGATGGGTCATATTCTCTCAGAAGGAGATCATCGTTTAAACCGAGCACAAGACTGGGCAGGTAAACGGCTGGAAACACTACGAGGCAGCCTTTGTAAGGAATTGGAAGCCTTGGATTTCAGCGATGATAGGTTGGCCTTGGGCTTGGATATGTTGAGCGATGACGAACATTGGGCAGCGTTTGAGACAGATTTGAATCGGCGCACCATTCGGATCTATGATCTGCAACAAAAATGTATTCGGATTGACACGACAACTGCGAGCGGCTATTGGAACGTGACCGAAGATGGCCTGTTTCAACTTGGTCATAGCAAAGATCATCGGCCAGATTTACCACAACTGAAGGTTGTACTGGCAACATTGGATCCGTTAGCAATGCCAGTGGCCACCCTGGTGGTTCGCGGAGAAAAAGCAGATGATCCGTTGTACATTCCAGCCATAGATCAGGTACGCAAAGGGCTGGATAGGCGAGGGCTATTGTATATTGGTGACTGCAAAATAATGTCTTTAGCCACTCGCGCCCACTTGGAAGCGGGCAAAGACAGGTATCTTGGGCCATTTTCGACAGTCCAGATACCGCAAAGCGCCTTGGATACTTACCTGGAACCTGTCTGGTCCGGGCAACAAACGCTAACGGCAGTCGAACGTCAAGGAACAACTGGCAAACTGGAAAAGATCGCTGAAGGTTATGAACTTTGTTTAGCGCAAACAGCGACGGTAAAAGATGAAGAAATCACTTGGAACGAACGCCGACAGGTCATTCGCTCATTGGCCCATGCTAAAGCTGCCGAAGATGCGTTGCTCAACCGTTTAGAGAAAGCCAAAGCTGCGATTGAAGCCTTGACTGCCAGGAAGCAAGGCAAAGAGCTTATCAGTGAACCAGAAGTTTTGAATCAAATGGCTGAGGTAATCCTGCAAAAGTACGAAGTCGCAGGGCTTTTGCAGTCTCAAATTACCGAAGAAGTGCGCGAACGGCACATTCGTAAATACAAGGATCGTCCTGCCGGTATTCGGATTGAGCGAAAGTTAGTCATTGTGACCATAAGAGATGAAGTAGCCATCCAAAAAGCTATTTTTCGTTTAGGTTGGCGTGTCTATGGTACTAATGCTCCCAAGAGCGAACTCACCATTCAGCAAGCTGTGATGGCTTATCGCGAAGAATATTTGGTTGAGCGTTGTTTTGGACGATTGAAATGCAAGCCGCTGAGTTTGACACCGATGTATTTGCAAGATGATCAACGAGCAACCGGCTTGACCCGCTTGCTTTCAATTGGGCTGCGTGTGTTAACCTTGTTTGAGCATGTGGTACGGTGTCACTTGGAAGAAAAGGGCGAGAAACTGAGCGGTTTATACTTTGGCAACCCGAAACGAACTACAAATCGACCGACCACCGAAGCAATGCTGCAGGCCTTCAAAGACATTTTTCTCAACTTCGTTACAGTCGGTGACCAAACCTACCGCGTTATTTCGCCACTATCCCAGCTGCAGCAGGAAATTCTTAACTTGCTAGACCTTCCAGGAAGCATTTACGACAATCTATCCGTCGATTCCGCAAATCCAACATAAATTTGAGCGAACCATCAGAAATAATGCTCATCTGTTCGAATTCCTGGTAGAAATTTTGAACAGGTGTGTCAATTAGCCAGCGCTGGTATTCTTACAGATTTTTCAGCGTTTCATCATGTTTGCCGGCCGCGCGGAGGAGCAGGACATCGTTTGGCAAGCGTTGGTAGGTCATGCGATAAGATCGGTCAATGAGGGCCTCGTAAAGCCCACGCGCGCCTTGAATCGGTTTGGTTTGTAAAGAAAGGTGGCGCGGATTTTCGGCTAGCAGGCGCAGCGCTTTCAGGACATTATTCTGAAGTTCGGGCGGCAGGCGCAAAAAATCCTGCTCAAAGCGCTCGGTGGTTTCAATTTCCGGCATTGGCGCGCTTCTCTAATGCGGAAACTGTCTCATCTATATAGGGGTAACGGTGAAAGCGCCCGGCGTCAATATCCGCCTGGGCCTCACGCTCGACCTTCTGCCACTGCTCTGTCCAGAACCAGGCTTGGTCGGGCGGGATGACTTCGAGCCGGGTTATGATGACCTGTCCTTGTTCGTTGAGCGAGAAGGCCAAATCATCCCCTTCCTTCAAGCCGAGCAGATTACGGATTTCGCTGGATAAGGTCACCTGCCCTTTCAGGCGGACACGGGTTTTGAAATATTCTCCCATTTTCCAACTCTCCTAATTTCTAATATTTAAACACAGTTGCCAACTGGGCACATCTATAATCGGTGGGGATAACCGAAAGCCATGAATGATAGTGCTCTATCCATTCTTGCAGAGGTGCGTTCTCTCCGTGAAACAAATTGGATCAGATTCACCCGTATGTGCCATGGGGGGGCAATCCCAGTAGCGCGCTTGATCAGGTCGCTGGAATCGTTAATATGGAGAGCTTCCTTTTGGGCATACCCTTTTGACATGAAAGTCAGGATCATGGCAAATTCATTGAGAGAAGGGCGCAGTAATTAGCTGTGTGATGGGTGCTATACCATGCCGCCTACGCTCCTAATACGGAATTTATAGCCGTATTCCAGATACGCATCGCACCGGAGCCATTTTTGTTACGCTGTAGCAGGCTTGCGCGCTTGTCTCAAATTTACGACAAAAACCTTGACAAAATGTTCATTTGTTTGTAAAATTAGAACAAAAGTTCTTATGAATACGAAACTCTCCACGACCGGACGAATCAGCATTCTTTTGGGCAAACAGCAGGCCGAAACCGGCCAGCGCATATCGCCACGTAAATTGTCTGAACGCGCGGGTGTGCCCAAGGATTTTATTTACCGGCTCGACGCTGGTCAGGCTCGGCACATCGATCTGGATGCGCTGGCAAAACTCTGCACGGCCCTTAACTGTCAACCACAGGATATTTTGGTTTGGGAAACGCAGCATGCCGAATCCCTTTGACATCCTGCCACTTAACCTGTTCAATCTTTTCAGCACCCTCGGCGTGGGATGCCTGCAACGGCATTACATGGCGATTCTCCTGCGTATTTACACGCTGGCCGAGTTCAATCGCTTTGGACTGACGCGGGATGTGGTGATGGATGAAGTTGTCCATTACCTGAAGGAAGCCAACGCCGAGGGGGAAATCGCCGCTGAAATGGCGACACAAACCACCCCTGAGTTTGATTCCGTTTCGATAACCGGCCAAAAGTCCGAGGGGTTGTACGCTGCCTACCTCATCCGCCGCCTGGCCGATACAGGCTGGATCGAGCGCGAGCAGCACGCCGATTACACCGAAACCATTATCCTGCCCGATTACGCCTTTACTCTGCTCGAAGCGCTGCGCGCCATTCAGGAACAAAAACCGCGCGAGTTCACCGGACAGCTCTATGCCGCGCATCAACTGATCACCTCTGCCACCACCAACAAGGATTTTTCGCCAGCCCTGGCCGTCACACAGACGTATGAAAACGTGCGCCAGGTGGTGCGCGGCCTCAGCGAACTGAACCAGAACATCCGCCGCTATGTGGAGCGTGCCACCAGGCAAATTGATCCTTCCACTGGGCTAAGGACAAGTGTTGCCACCCTTTTGCGCTTGCAATTTGACGATTACACCCAAACGCTTGGCCCTGCTTACCACGCCCTGAAAACTTCCGACCATGTTTCCCGATACCGGCGCGATATTATCAACCAGATCGAAAACTGGCAGTTGGATGGCGCCTGGCTTTCAGCGACTGCCCAGGAATTAGCCGCGCAAAGCCG
>CAIVSQ010000070.1 GCA_903908605.1 uncultured Anaerolineae bacterium | reverse complement strand
GGCACAAGGCATGGCATGCAGCTATTAAGCCACGACGGGGAAACCCTGATACGGATGAATGCTGAAGCCTAAACAATGTTCCCTATTCCTCTACTCTACTGTGCTCGGTGTGATGGTTTTATGCATGGACAAAAAGCGAGGACTAATGCGTATTTATACGCAGGAATAGATGGGGGCTGGTGCGTATTTACTACAATCATGAAGGGTATTAACATTCTCCGATTATAATCGTGGCATTGGTTTGCCTCGCATCAAGTACACACCCTCACCTCTGCCCTGTTATGAGCCTCGCTGCTTAAATCAGTCCGCTTACCCGAACAAGGTTCATAGCAATGAAAATATCTGTCACATAGGATCCTTGATGAGCCAAGACGCTGTTTGCATCCTCGGAATGCATCGAAGTGGTACATCCCTGCTGGCCAACATTCTGCAGGAGATGGGGGTTTACCTGGGAAAGCCAGAAAATTTCGTTTCCCCCAATTTTGACAACCCGGAAGGTTTCTTCGAAAATAAAAATATAGTCAGCATACAAGATGGCCTGCTGACGGCCTTTGGTTCAAGCTGGAACAGCCCCATGCCGCTGCCGGAAAATTGGTGGCTGGCAGAAGCAGCCCAGGCTGCCTCAGCCGAGCTGGAAAAGTGCCTGACCGCCGAATTTGGTGACTGTGCCATTTGGGGTTGGAAAGATCCGCGCACCTGCCTGCTGCTGCCCATCTGGGAGCGAGTTTTGCAAGAGCGTAATATCAACACCCGTTATATCGTGCTATTTCGCAACCCGCTGGATGTGGCAAAATCACTGGCCCTGCGCGATGGATATAGCCTGTTGGATGGGCTGCGGCTGTGGTATTACTACAGCATTAGCATGCTGTCGTTTCTCGGAAATAAAAACTGCTTGTTTGTTGATTATGACCAATTAATCGACCAGCCTGAAAGTGCCATTGCACAGATCCAGGCGTTTATTTTTCCGGGCGATGCTGAAAACCCCGTCAAGCCAGCCCTGGCAAGGGTGAAAAAAGACCGGCGCCACAGCCAGTCAGACCCTGCCGAGCTGGGGGAGATCAGCCAAAATTTATTGGAGTTGTACCAGGTTTTTAAACAGGCCGCTCAGCTGCAGGGCCAGGTCACACAAGAGCTGTATGCCAACAAATTGCGCAGTTACCGCGAATTTGCCTGGCTGATAAACCCAAACAATGCCGATGTGTGGTTCATGAGGAGGAAGTTTTTCCCCAGTACCCTCTTTTACGATACGGGCGCTGGTTTTTGCGAAGAATTATCCGCCCGGATCATTTTTAAATTGCAGCCGAATGGCGATATCCAGCTGGAGTTTGAAATAAAAGATCAGTTGGATGGTGTGGTTGGTTTGCGTTGGGACCCGTTAGAAGGGGCAGTTTGCCGTTGCAAAATTGACGAAATTTGTGTGGATGGAAAAACAACCTCCGTAAAACCCCTGGGTGCCTGGCGTAACAACGACGGTTACGATGAATTTTCCAGCAGGGATCCGATCTACCTGTTCAACGAAAATTATGATCGACCGCATAAAATTAGCATACATGCTCACCTGGAAATTGCAGACCCTGAACTTGTTTTGGGCTGGTTCTCCACCGCGATGGATCAACAGTATGCCAGGGCTGTGCAAATTGAAGCCGAACGAGCCACGCAAGAACAGGAAGCGCGCCAACAGTTGGCCTTTCGTGAGAAGCAAATTTACGCCATGCAAAGAACCTACCCCATACTGGAATATGTCACTGGTTTATGGAAAAAAGCGATTGCGCAGGTCAAGAAAATAGCAAAACGCCTGCCATACCCGCTGTGGGCCTGGCTCAGGTCGGTCTTCCCAAAGTGAGCCACTCGTCCTTGAAATAATTCCGTGGGTATAAAAGCGCCGACACGGAGATTCACGGGGAAGGCACGGAGAACACTGAGATTTGTTAATAAATTTTTTTTCTCAGTGCAGCTCAGTGCAATCTCAGCGTGCGCTGTGTGATGGTTTAGTTGGGGGGGGGGATAATAGCATATATGCCTGTGTAATACTGTGCAGTTCTTGTTGGGCGGTAATGCGTATTTACATAATCGCCGACGGGTATTAATATCTGCAGGTTATAATCAAGCCGCAGGTTCCCTAAAAATGGGAACACCCATGATTAAAATGCAAAAACTTTGCCGGCTGACCAGGTTGTTGATCAATATCAGCAGGGCAGAATGTCTCTGGTGTTATCATTGGAGAATTGCATTACGTATCGACCCTCTTACCCGGGAGACCTGGACGTCTGGCGTTCAGGTGGAGAATTTGTATGTTATCGATCTGTGCGGTCATTGCAGTAAGGAATGAAGTCGATTATTTGGATACCCTGCTGCCGATTCTGGCAAATCAGCATATTGATGTCGCCATCCTGGACAACGATTCGGGTGAGAAGAGCCAAAAATTATATGCCCGCTATGCTGGTACCCCGATTATCTCAGTCAATCACCTCAGGTTTAACGGGGTTTTTTCACTGGAGGAGCAGCTGGTGGCAAAAAGAAAAATCTACAACAAACTTAAGCATGATTGGGTGATTCACCATGATGCTGACGAGATTATGGAACATCGTCAGCCCGGGAAAGACCTGCGTACTGCCATAGAAGAAGCCCACGATCAGCAATATAACGTCCTGAACTTTGACGAGTTTGTATTTTTACCAGAAGCGGGACGGCCTGTTGAGAATTATTATACCGAACTGTTGAATTATTATTTTTTTGAACCCCGCCCGCTGCGCCTGAACCGTGCCTGGCGCCGTGATATGCATTTTGATAATACTCAAAATGGGGGCCACCGCCTGGCGGGCGAGAACATCAGGATTGCCCCGACCAACCACCCATTGAGACATTATGTTGTCTTGAGCAATCAACATGCCTTAAAAAAATACCTGTCGCGCCGCTTTAGCCAGGCTGAGATTAACAAGGGCAAGCATGGCAACCGGTTGAATTTTACCGTGGAGAATCTGGCCATTCCAGAGCAGAGCCCATTTTTATTTACATTACCCAATTATCAGTCTAAAGAATTCAGAAGAGACTGCCCAACAAAAACGCATTATTGGGAATGGGACCGTAATACCATCCGCGAAGCGTGAACCTGCCTGCAAGTGGAGAAACGTATGTTATCGATATGTGCGGTCATTGCTGTTAGAAATCAGGTCGAGTACCTGGAAACCCTGCTGCCGATTTTGGCAGATCAGCATATCGATGTTGCCATCCTGGACCATGATTCAGGTGAAAAAAGCCAAAAACTGTATGCCCGTTTTGCCGGTGCCCCGATTATCTCGGTCAATCACCTCCGGTTCAACGGGATTTTTTCACTCAATGAGGTGCTGGCAGCCAAAAGTAAGATCTACAAAAGACTTAAACACGATTGGGTCATTCACCATGACTCAGACGAAATTCTGGAACATCGCCAGGTTGGGAAAAGCCTGCGGAATGCCATAGAAGAAGCCCACGATCAGCAATATAACGTCGTGAACTTTGATGAGTTTGTATTTTTACCAGAAGCGGGCCGGCCGGTTGAGAATCATTACACTGATATTTTGAATTATTATTTTTTCGAACCCCGCCCGCTGCGCCTGAACCGTGCCTGGCGGCGGGATATGGGTTTTGATAATACGCCGCAAGGCGGCCACATCCTGGCGGGCGAGAAAGTGCGGATAGCCCCGAGCAATCAGATCATGAGACACTATATTGTCTTGAGCAATGAACATGCCCAAAAAAAATACCTGCAGCGCGTTTTCGGCAAGGCAGAGATTGCCAAAGGCTGGCATAGAAACCGGTTGAATATCACAGCCGAGAATCTGGCCATTCCTGAGCAGAGTCCTTTTATATTTAAACTACCCGATTACCAATCTAAAGATTTTAGAAGAGACTGCCCAACAAAGAAGCATTATTGGGAGTGGCAAGATAAGTAAAAATTAGCCCAGTTCGCCCTTGCCAGCAGCCTGGCGCAGCCCGTACCAGGGTGTGCCAACAGCGTTTGCGGACGGTGAATCCGGCAGGTGTGCCCATTCGTATGGGTCTCTTCGTTTGATGACCCGAGAGATTATTGTTGCGGTTATAATTGCAGCTAGCGGATATCTAGTGATGGTATTCCTCCACCGGCACGTCCACCCAGCCAGGTAAAAACTTCATGTGGAACGTAACACCCTTCGGCCTGATTCTCATCTTTCTCAGCCTTGCCATTATGGGCATTGCTGTCTATGCCTGGCGTCAGCGTCTGCTGGTGGGGCTGCCGCCGTTCTTTGTGCTGCTGGGCAATAGCATCTGGCTGTTTGGCTACGGTGTGGCCATTGGGGTGACCAACCTGCCCGACCGTATTTTTTGGGCCAAGTTCCAGTACCTGGGCATCGCCATCCTGATGGTCTCGATTGCCGCATTCAGCCTGGTCTATGCGGGCTACCAGCGCTGGCTAAACTGGCGCACCGTCCTGCTGCTGGCTTTTATCCCTGCCACGGCCACCCTGTTGGCCTGGACAAATGAATATCATAAGTTGATCTGGGCTGATGCGCAAATCTTGCACCGTTACGGGCTGGCCTTGCTCTCCATCCGGTACGGCAGTTTCTTTTGGTTTTACCTGGTTTACAACTATGCTGTGGCGGCCTTTAGCCTGCTGGTGTTCTGGAGGCTTCAAGCCACCACTACTGGTCTGCTAAAACGCCAGACCACCCTCATCCTGGTGGGCATGCTCTTCCCCGTGGTTGCCAATATTTTATATGTCATTGGTCTCAATCCACTGCCGGGCCTCGACCTGACCCTGCCAGCCTACACCATTACCGTGTTGATGATTGCGATCGGCCTGTGGCGCTACAACCTGCTGGATATCATGGCCATCCCGCGTGATAAGGTGGTGGAGGATATGCCCGACGTGGTCTGCGTGCTGGATATGCACGACCGCGTGATGGATATCAACCCGGCCGGGCTGCGGCTGATAAATCTACCTGCCAGGCAGGTCTATGGCTATTCACTCCAACAGATCAGACCAGATGCGGTGCCCATGCTGCGCCAATACCAGCAGACCTTTGAGACGCACGAGCAGCTGCAACTGGGCACGCCTGAAGCACCGGTCTATTTTGACATGCGCATCACCCCGCTTAAGGATTGGCGTGGCAAGCTGGGCGGGCGCATGATCGTGATGCGCGATACCACCGACCTGCGCCTGCGTGAGGGTGCTTTGCGTGAAGCCCGCGATGGGCTGGCAATTATGAACCACCGCCTGGTGGAAGAAATTGCTTCGCGTGAGGCCGCCCAAAAGCTGGTGCTTGAGCAGCAGCGCACCCTGGCTGCCCTGGATGAGCGCGAACGCCTGGGCCGCGAACTGCACGATGGCCTGGGTCAGATGATGGGGTACCTGAACGTTGAGACCCAGGTGGCCCAGGATATGTTGGCCAAAGGCGAGCAGCAAGCCGCCATTGCCCGCCTGGAGCAGATTTCTTCGGTGGTGCGTGCTGGCTACGATGATGTGCGCGCCTTTATCCTGGGCTTGCGCCCGGCTGGCCGGCGCGAAACCTTCGCCCAGGCGCTGGCTTCCTTGCTCGACCAGTTCAGCCAGGCCTGCCTTACCAAACCCGTGCTCGATTATCCCGAAGAAGCGCCCGAGCCGCCTTTTGTGCCTGGCGTGGAAGTGACCGCCCTGCACATCATCCGCGAGTCGTTGGCCAATGTCCGCAAGCATGCCGCCGCCAGGAACGTGCGCATCCACTTCAGTTTTGAGGGTGAGCTGGCGACGATTGATGTGGAAGATGACGGTGCCGGTTTTAACCTGCCGCTGCCCTCGGCCGAAGAGCCGCAGCGGCGGGCCGGTGATCACTTTGGCATGGCCATGATGCGTGAGCGTGTGGAGGCTGCCGGTGGGCGCTTTGAAGTGCACAGCACACCCGGGCATGGCACTCACCTGCGCGTGCTGCTGCCCAGCCTGCCCACCCATTCGGCCGACCCAGATGCCGAGGATATGCTGGCAGCCCGTGGGCTGCGCATTTTGCTGGCGGATGATCACCCGCTCTTTTTGGATGGGCTGCGCAATCTGCTGCAATCGCGCGGGCTGACGGTGGTTGGCCTGGCCCATGATGGCCTGGAAGCCCAGGCGCTGGCCTTCTCGCTGCGCCCGGATGTGGTGGTGATGGATATCAACATGCCCGGCTGTGACGGGTTGGAAGCCACCCGCACTATCAAAATAGCCCTGCCCGAAACGCAGGTGCTGGTGTTGACCGTTTCAGAAGAAGAAGATACGCTCTACGAGGCCATTCGCAACGGTGCTTCGGGTTACCTGCTAAAAAGCCTGGATGCGAATGAGTTTGTGCGCCTGCTGGCTGGGCTCAGCCGGGGTGAAACGCCGCTGATGCCGGGCATTGCCATGCGCGTGATGCGCAAGTTTGACCGGCGCAAACCGTCTGAGCTGGAGACCCTCAACAGCCCGCCGCCGGCGGATTTATCGCAGCGCCAGTGGCTTATTCTGCAGCGTGTAGCCGATGGTCTGCGCTACAAGGAGATTTCGATGCTGCTGGGCACCAGTGAGCGCACCATAAAGCGCGAAATGGGCCAGGTGCTCAATGCCCTGCATCTCGAAAACCGCCGCGATGCCCTCGATTATGTGCGCCGCTCCTCCGAAAATAAAAAATAAGCGAGGCAAAAGCATAACACGGAGATTCACGGAGAAGGCACGGAGGGCACGGAGTTTTAATTTAAAATGTTTTTCTCGGTGTATCTCTGGTGCAACCTCAGTGTGCTCAGTGTAAGGCCTTTTTCCATCATCGGGCCAGTTCCACCCCCCAAAGTGCCATCCCTGCAGTAAAAAAGTGCCAAAACGAAAAAATAAAAGTGCCAAACGGAGCCAAAACTGTCCCCCCGTTTGGCACTTTTTTTTGACATTTGTCATATTGTCACTCTTTGCCCATCGCAGGTAAAGTAAGGCTGTAAAAGGCTGTCCATATCCAGACCGCGAGTGTTGGCATGATTGATAACAATTTGATTGCATCTCCACAAAATCTCGATGAACAAATCGCCTACCAGGGGCTGATGCTCTGGCTGGATTGCTTGGATTTATCCACCCACGCCATCAAATTGGCGCAGGTGTTGAAATCCACCCAGGCGCCGCATGCCAGGCTTGAATATTTCGAGAACACCGTCCGGCTGGTTCCGGCTCACCTGGTGGGGACCATGCGCGAGAACCCCGGCCAGGTGCGGATCGCCCAGGCCATCCTGGCGGATGTGATGACCGAGCTGGCGGCCATCTGTGACCAACGCGCAGATATTGCCGCCAACCCCGATTACCTCTGGCTGCTAAATCGCTCAGTGGATATCAACTTGATGATGAAAACCCAGGTGGCACTGCTTGAGAAAGCTGCCAGGGCAATGAAAAATAACAATGAGGGTCAATGAAAGCCTGGCACTTTTCAGGTGCAGAATGGCATTTTTTCGGCCGGATCGATTGGGCCAAAATTGGAACTTATTAATTTTGAAAGGGATTTTCAGATGAATACCAACGGAGAAACGAACATGAAAAAATGGAACACAGCCTTAATCATGATCGCCCTGCTGCTCAGCTTGCTGGGCGGGGCCATGGCACCAGGCGCAGCCCAGGCGGCGCCATTGGCAAGGTCCGCACAGATACAAAACATCACCGTCACCAGCATTGTGCGCGCTGGTGGGGCTGCGGCCGCTACCAGCGCCGCCACGGCTGACTTCACAGTCACCTTCTCGGCAGCCGTCAGCGGCGTGGATGCCGCTGATTTCGCTGCCACCGCGGCTGGGCTGAGCGGCGCATCGGTCACCACGGTCACGGGCAGCTCTGCCATCTACACGGTGACGGTTAACACCGGCAGTGGCTATGGCACCCTGCGGCTGGATGTGCCCGCCACGGCCACTATCACCGGGACGCCTGCTGTCACCGTACCATACACCGGGGGCGAGAGCTACACCGTCACCCGCATGCCGTCCAACGGTTATATCGATATTTCTGCCGGTTATGGGCAGACCTGTGGGGTGACCAGCGCCGGCGCGGTGAAATGCTGGGGTTTAAATGATCAGGGTCAGCTTGGTAACGACAGTCTTGTCAACAGCAATGTGCCCGTCCAGGTCAGCGGCCTGACCAGCGGCTATGTTTCTGTCGCGACGGCCTATGGTTACGGCTGCGCGGTAAATGCCGCGGGTGGGGTTAAATGCTGGGGTTATAATGCAACCGGATCGTTGGGTAACAACTCAACCACCGACAGCAAAGTACCGGTGGATGTATTGACCGCCGTCAGCACCCCGCTGGCCGGTGTGAAATCTGTGGTAACAGCGGGCCATACCTGTGCCCTCAAAACAGACGGAACCGTCTGGTGCTGGGGCGATAATTATTATGGCTCGGTTGGGATTGGCTCGAAAACACCCGCCGCAGTGATCTTGGCTACAGAGGTAACCGGCCTGACCGGCGTGCTTTCGCTGCATGCCACCAACGCATACACCTGTGCCCGGCTCGATACCAACGCAGTGAAGTGCTGGGGGCGTAATACTTATGCAAACCTCGGCACCAACAACGCCACCGATGCGATAAGCCCGACAACCGCCGTTAACCTGCCCGGTCCTTACCTTTCCATGGCGACTGGCAATGGTCACACCTGCGTGCTGACCAATACCGGCAGTGTGAAGTGCCTGGGCCGCAACATGTATGGCCAGCTGGGCAACGCGCTCAACACCGATAACCAAGGTTACGAACTGGCCCTGGTGCAGACAACCGATGGCACCAACGCGCTCAGCGGGCAGGTATATATTTCGGCCGGGCAAGATTTTTCCTGCTCGGTGACTGCCGGTGGTGCTGTAAACTGCTGGGGTATGAACCAAAGTGGCGAACTGGGCGATAATTCCAATGCCGATAAAAATGTGGCCACCGCGGTCAGCGGTATTACCAGCGGGGTCATCCGTGTTTCGGCTGGCGGCTCAGAAGCCTGCGCCCTGTTTGACACCGGTATTGTTAAGTGCTGGGGTGATAACACCAATGGTTCGCTTGGCGATGGCACCAACACCAGCAGCACTGTGCCGGTTAATGTCTTTGACCCGCCGCTGGTAGATTCGATCACCCGCGTGGGCGGCTCCTCGACCATTACCGGCACCAGTGCCAGCTACACGGTCACCTTCAACCGCGCCGTCAGCGGCGTGGATGTAACCGACTTTCAGCTGGGTGGGCTGGGCCTGAAGGGTGTCTCCATCACCAGCGTCAGCCCGTCCAGCGGCCCGGCCAGCAGCTACACCGTGCTGGTCAACACCGGCAATGGCGTTGGTCCGCTGACCCTGGCATTGATCGACGATGACAGCATCACCGATGCTTCGACCACCCCGCTTGGCGATGCCAAAGATGGCAGCTATAAAAGTGGTGAAGCCTTTACCGTCAACCGCCCGGTGACCGGGTTGCCCGCCAGCCAGTTGGTGAGCGGCAATAATCATAGCTGCCTGCTTAAGGATGGTGGCGTCAAGTGCTGGGGCGATAATTTTTATGGCCAGCTTGGCAATGCCGGCTCATCCGATAGCAACGTACCGGTGGATGTTTCAGGCCTCACTTCGGGCGTAACCGCCCTGGTGGCCGGTGAAGACCATACCTGCGCGCTGCTCACGGCTGGTGGAATGAAGTGTTGGGGTAAAAACACCAACGGCCAGCTTGGTGATGACACCACCACCGACAGCAACATACCGGTCAGCGTAAAGGGCACGGGCGGCACCGGCACCCTGGCAGGCGTCAGTGATATGAGCGCCGGGGCCGAGTTTACCTGCGCGTTAATCAGCGGTGCGGTTAAGTGTTGGGGGGCTAATCTTACTGGGCAGTTGGGCACCGGTAACGGTACCGCCAGCAAGACACCCGTCAGCGTGGTAGACCAGGCTGGTACCGGCACCCTGGCCGGTATCACCCAGATCAGCTCGGGCGATGAGTTTACCTGTGCGTTGAATGGCAGCGGTGCGCTGCAGTGCTGGGGCTTTGGCGACTATGGCGAGCTCGGCGATACTAAATTTTCTACCAGCGCAACACCGCTGACGGTTAAATCTAGTGAAGTGTTTGGCAGTGTGCAGGCCGGTGGTTTACACGTCTGTGCGCTCAGCGTGGCTGGCGGCCTGTATTGCTGGGGCCAAAATACCGATGGGCAGGTGGGTACAGACCCAACCGTCGATGGTGTTGTGGGAAGCCCGATGGTTGTTGCGGGCCTGGGCAAACTGGTCTCTGCCATCAACCTGGGCAGCGACTATACCTGTGCCGTCATGAACGACGACAGCCTCAAGTGTTGGGGCAATGATACCGGTGGCAAGCTGGGTGATGGCAACACCACCAACATCTTCACACCCAAAACCATCACAGCCCTGGCATCCAGTACCAAGTTAACCAGTGCGGCCCTCGGTGCTTTACACACCTGCATTATCACTGCCACGGAAATCCTGTGCTGGGGCGATAATAATTCTGGCCAGCTTGGCGATGGCACCAACACCAGCAGCACGGCTCCTGTCAGCGTTCAACTGACGTTTCCGCCCAGTGCCTTTACCCTGACCACCCCCACCGATGGCGGCACGGTGACCAGCGGCCCAACCCTGCAATGGGGCACCAGCACGGGTGCCACCAGTTACGAGTACTGCTATGATAAGACCAACGACAGCGCCTGCAGCAGCTGGGTTTCGAACAGCACTTCCACCAGCAAGGCCCTTAGCGGTCTTTCCAACGGCACTTATTACTGGTTGGTGCGCGCCAAGAACGCCGATGGCACCACCTACGCGGGTGGTTCTGCCACTGGTTTCTTCTCCTTCATCTATAACCCACCCACACCGGGCAGTTTTAGCCTGACCAGCCCGATCTCTGCTGCGCATGTTTCTGCCAACCCGACCCTCAGGTGGGGCGCTGCCACCGGTGCCAACAGTTACGAGTACTGCTACGATAAAACCAACGACAATGCCTGCAGCCCGTATGTGACCAACGGCACCGCCACCAGCAAATCGCTGAGCGGCCTGAGCGCTGGTACCTATTACTGGCTGGTGCGCGCTAAAAACGCCAATGGCTATACCTATGCCGGCGGCTCCAGCACCACCTTCCAATCTTTCGTGGTGGATAGCACCAAACCAACAGTCGTATCCATCACCCGCGTAGACCCGAACCCCAGCCTGGCCGGTGGCGTCCATTTCCTGGTGACCTTCTCAGAAGTTGTTAGCGGGGTTAATGTCGCCGATTTCAAACTGACTGCGGTGGGTGTGATCAATGCGACTGTCACCAAGGTCGAACTGAAGGCCCTGGCCCCCGAAGCCTTTGCCGCGTCGGCGACCTATCGCGTCACCGTTGCCACTGGCACAAAGGCCGGCACCCTGCGGCTGGACCTGGTCAATGATGGTAGTATCCGCGACCTGGCTGGCAATGCCCTGGCGGCAGCCTTTAGCACTGGCCAGAAATATACCTTCGACCGTAACTCCTGGTTGACCTCAACCTCCTACCGCGATGGTTGGGTGCTCGAATCGTCCGAAAGCAGCAACGTGGGCGGCACGGTTAACCCGACTGGCTCCACCTACCTGATGGTGGGCGACGACCAGTTCGACCGGCAGTACCGCTCGATCGTATCTTTTAGCACCGGAACTCTGCCCGATAACGCCGTAATCGTCAGCGTGACGCTCAAGATCAAGCTGTTTGACACCCTCGGCAGTGACCCGCTCCTGACCCACGGTGGCCTGGTGGCAGATATTAAGAAGGGCTCATTTGGTCCCACCATGTACCTGGATATGCAGGATTTTGAATCACCAGCCAATGGCAGTTCGGTGGGTGTCCTGCTGCCAGATGCCGATAAGCCCGGTTGGTACAGCATGGACCTGGCAGCTGGGAAATTTAACCTAATCAACCGCCTCGGGTTTACTGATTTCCGCCTGCGCTTCAAGATTGATGACAATAACAACAATATCGCCGACGTGGCCCGCTTCATGGCTGGTGAGGCCGATCTCGGTGGCCAACGGCCTTCACTCTACGTTCGCTACATCATTCCTTAGCTTCCCGGGGGGCCGGGTGTGCAAGCAGCCGGTCCCCCCTTTTTTGGTTACCCACGATCATGGGTAAAAAAACAATCAGACAGGTGAAAGGACAAAAATATATGAAAACAATGAAATGGCAGCAAGTTTTGAGTATGTTCGTGTTACTGGCCGTGCTGGTCTTCCAGGTGGCCCTGCCTTCGGCAGCCAAGGCAGCCCCGCTGCCCAACTGGCCCAGCATCACTGACCTCGATATTGTGCGCGGCCCGACCGGCGGCGGCACCGATGTGGTCATCACCGGCCTGGATTTTGTCAACACCAGCCTGGCGGTCACCTTTGGCGGTTCGTCGGCGTCCTGCACATATGTTAGCGCCACCGAGGTCGACTGCACCACCCCGGCCCACGCGGCTGGCGATGTGGATGTGGTCATCAGTATGTCGACCGGCTCGGTCACCATCACCAATGGCTTTGAATACTATGTTGAACCCGACATCACCGGTTTTTCGCCCAGTTCCGATTACACCAGTGGCGGCGTTGAGGTCACCATTACCGGTACCGATTTCATCTCGGCTGGTTTGAGTGTTGAGTTTGGCGGTACCACAGCCGACTGCACTTACAACAGCTCCACCGAAATCGTTTGCACCGCCCCGGCCCATGCAGCTGGTTCGGTCAGCATCACCGTTAGCACCGATAACGGCTTCTCCAGCATGGGTGGTTTCGATTACATCGAAGACCCCATTCCGACCTTTAGCAGCATCAGCCCCAGCAGCGGCCGTGATATCGGTGGCACCACTGTGGTGATCAGTGGCAGCAACTTCTTCGCCACTGGTCTTTCGGTTACCTTTGGTGGCCTCACCACCAGCTGCGTGCACAACAGTGACAGCCAGTTGACCTGCACCACCCCGGCCCACGCGGCTGGCCCGGTGGATGTGGTCATCGAAAACACGTTTGGCTCAGAGACGGACTACAATGGTTTCACCTATATCCACGACCCCGAGCCGTGGGTCAGCAGCATTGAACTGACGGACCCCAACCCCAGCCTGGCGGGCAGCGTGCATTACAAGGTGACCTTCTCTGAAGATGTCACCGGTGTGGACCTGGCCGACTTCAAACTGGTGGCGGTTGACGTGCTTGGCGCGGCCATTACCAGGCTGGATATCCTCAGCACAGGTCCCCAACCCGAAGGATTGCGTGGTGCTGGCGGCGCGAGTGTCTACCGCGTAACCGTCAGCACGGGCACTAAGGGCGGCACGCTGCGCCTGGATGTGCGTGATAACGGCACCATTAAAGACAGTGTCGGTGGCGCCCTGGATGGCCCATATAACAGCGGGCCCCATTACACCTTCGATCGCTATTCCTGGTTGACTTCGGCTGCCGTCCGCGATGGCTGGATCCTGGAGACCTCTGAATTTAGCAACAAGGGTGGCGCTTTCAATTCGCACACTTCCCCCTATTTGCTGGTTGGTGATGATCAATACAATCGCCAGTACCGCTCGGTGGTTTCCTTTGCCACCCAGACCTTGCCGCCCACTGCCATCATCCAGAGCGTAACGCTCAAGATCAAGCTGTTCGATACCCAGGGTAGCAATCCGTTCCTCGATCACGCTGGGTTGGTAGCAGATATTACCAGGGGCTTTATCGGTCCATCCATGTACCTGGAACCTGGTGATTTTCAGGCCACCGCTACCAAGAACGCTGTGGCGGTCTTCACGAAAGACCTGCTCAACCCGGGCTGGTATACACTGACCATGCGCAAGGCTGATTACGGCCTGATCAATCGGGTGGGGCCGACCGAATTCCGCCTGCGCTTTAGAAACGACGATGATAACGACTTCGTCCGCGACCTGGCCCGCTTCGAGAGCGGCAACAACACCACCGATGTCCTGCGCCCGTCCCTGTTCGTGCGCTACATCATCCCGTAAATACGGACTGGGATAGTAAAAAAATGAAAGATACCAACCACGTCCAGGTGGCGTGGTTGGTATCTTATTACTGAATGGATGGGAAAAAATATGCAAAAGAAACTGGTTGTTGTATTGATGCTGATTGCACTGCTGGCCCTGTTTGCCACCATGGCCGTTGCCCCCAACCCGGTTAAGAGTATGAACCTGGTGGCATTGAATTATGTCAAAAATGAGCTCAAGGTTCATTTTTTGGTGACAGGCATCAACATGCGGACTGAGCTGCCAGCCGGAATTACCATCGACCACGTCAGCTACCGGCTGTTTTGCGAGTACGATGGCGCCCGGCATGTGACCTGCACCGCGCCCAATATGAACCGCTACCGTGGCAAGCAGGCCACCATCTGGGTGGCAGGTTTCATCTTCTACCCGCGCCTGCCCGCCATTTTGTGGCAGAGACCAGTGGCCGCACCCACCTGGTAAGCAACCCAAGGTAAATAAATAGCAAGCCGCTGGCGGAGTTCTTCCCGCCAGCGGCCTATTAGGTTAATCGCTCAACGGTAAAGGTCGGTTTTATCTGTATTGCATGCGCATGTCATTTTGGGGTTTTACGGCGGAAAACGGCGTAATGCGGGGACACGGTGATGCGCACAGAGGAAGGGCGGAGAACCACGGAGGTTCCCTCCGAGACCCAAGAGCAGATCGCCACGCACGCGAGAACCAAGAGATTCGTACAAACAGCCGGGGGCTGTACTTGATGAGAAAATGACAATTATGTTATCCGTAGCTACTGT
>CAIVSQ010000069.1 GCA_903908605.1 uncultured Anaerolineae bacterium | reverse complement strand
GCGAAGCCGGCGCAGCAATCCTCTTGATCTCGGAAGAGTTAGAAGAATTATTTTCCTTAAGCGACCGGGTGGCGGTGATTTACGAAGGCCGCCTGATGGGCGAAATGCGTGACCCCGATTTGGAGACCGTCGGCCAGATGATGACAGGCACGCCGTTGGATCAAATCCAGGCGCAAACCGCGACAGGAGAAAAACAACATGACTGAGTCGACCGGCAATCCCCGTCGCAAGATGTTCCCGTACCGGGTGCAATTTGAACCTCGCCTGGATACGCCCCCCGGTTGGTTTTCCACAGCCCTCTCGCTTGCATCTGTGGCCGTCGCTTTAATCTTCGGTGGCCTGATTATCGCCATGGTGGGCGGTGACCCGATTGCCACCTACGTGCATATCGCCGGCGCCTCCTTTGGCAACCTGGGCGTCCTCTCAGACACACTCGTCAAGGCCACCCCGCTGCTCTTCACCGCCCTGGCTTGTTCGGTCGCCTTCCGCATGAAATTATGGAACATTGGCGCTGAAGGCCAGTTTGTTATGGGCGCTTTTGGTGCCAGCGCCGTGGTACTCATCCCGATCCTGCCCGCCGAAACTTCCCCCTGGATTTTCATCCCGGTCATGATGTTGGCGGGCATGCTCAGCGGTGCGTTGTGGGGCATGATCCCTGGCTATCTTAAAGCACGCTTCAAAGTAAATGAAATCATCAGCAGCTTGATGCTCAATTACATCTCCATTTCCTGGATGAACTTCTGGATCTTTGGTGTCTGGTCCGAAGGCGGCTTCCAGATGAGCCCCAAGTTCCCTCAGACCTCCTGGCTGCCACGCCTGCTCGATATGGGCAAAACTTATCCCATCTTCCGCGGCTTAACCACCCATCTCGGGTTGGTGATTGGCATCGTAGCCGCCATCATCCTCTGGTTTGTCATCTATCGCAGCAAATGGGGCTACGAAATCCGCCTGATCGGTGATAATTCCACCGCTGCAAATTATGCTGGCATCAATATCAGCAAAAACGTCGTCCTGGTGATGATGGTCTCAGGCGGTCTGGCTGGCCTGGGCGGCATGTCCGAAATCGCCGGCGTGGTGCACCGCATGCAAACCGCACCAGTCGCGGCAGGCTATGGCTTCACCGGTATCATCGTGGCCTGGCTGGCCAAGCTCAACCCAATCGCAGCCATCATCGTTTCGATCCTCTTCGGCGCTTTGCTGCTGGCCGGGCGCGAAATTCAACCCTCGGGTATCCCGAAAATGATCCAGGGTATCATCCTGGTCTGCCTGATCGCCAGCGACTTCTTGCTGCGCTATCGGGTTCGCATCATTCATCTTGGCGAGGAGGCTTAGTCACATGGACCCGATTATTATTTTGCAAGCGGGTGTGACCAGCGGCACCGTGCTGCTGTTTGCCACCCTGGGTGAAATTTTCGCAGAACGTTCCGGCATCCTCAACCTGGGTGTCGAAGGCATGATGCTCCTCGGCGCTATGAGCGGCTTCAGCGTGGCAGTAAAAACCGGCAACGCCTGGTTGGGACTGTTGGTCGCCATGATAGTGGTCGGCCTTATCAGCCAGATCCACGCCTTCATTACCATCACACTGCAAGCCGACCAGGTTGTCAGCGGTCTTTCCCTCACCTTTCTCGGCACAGGCATCAGCCTGGTCTTTGGCGAGGGTCTGAGCAAGGCCGGCACAATCTCCATGCTGCCCAAATTTTCCATTCCACTCCTCAGCGGCATCCCAGTCATCGGGCCAATATTCTTCACCGATCAAAGCATTCTTGTCTACCTGGGCTTCCTGATCACACCACTGGCCTGGTATTACATCAACCGCACCCGCCCGGGTTTGCACCTGCGCGCAGTCGGTGAATATCCCTCCGCAGCAGATGCGCTCGGCATCAATGTCTTCAGAACCCGTTACCTGTATACCTTCGTGGGTGGCGTTTTCGCAGGGCTGGCTGGTGCAACCATCAGTCTGGCCATCTCCCCCGGCTGGTTCAGCGAATTAACCACCTCCGGCCAGGGTTGGATCGCGGTCGGCCTGGTGATCTTCGCCCAGTGGGACCCCTTCCGTGCCATGATCGGTGCCTATGCCTTTGGCGCGCTGCGCCGCCTGATCTTTGATATTCAGGGCCCAACCATGATCTTGGGACTGACCAACCCGTTCTATTACAACCCCTACCTGGGCTTTTTCCTGCAAATGCTGCCGTACGCCTTCACCGTGATCGTGCTGATCATAGGCTCGGGTGATGCGATGCGCAAACGCATTGGCTCACCAGCAGCCCTTGGCAACCCCTATGTTCGTGGAGAACGAGGACTATAGCGGTATAATTCACTTACAATAAAAAATAAAACAATCCAGCACATTATGGGTTCGACGGTCGTTGCGGGGCGCTTGCGCTCTGACGGCGTGGGGAGCAACTCCACTCGAAAAGTGCCGCCACCCGCAAGCTTTCAGCACCCCGCCCCGGGGAAACCCGGGAGTATGCCCCTGAAGGAACCGATCCTATGAGCCTCTGGAAAGAATTTCTACATCCAACCACTGTACAAGAAGCTGTGGAGGCACTTGCCTCCGCCCCCTCGCCTGCGATTCCCATCGCAGGCGGGACTGATTTAATGCTCGACTTGCAGCAAGGCAACCACGCCCCCGTCCACACCCTGGTGGACCTGACTGGCATCGCAGAGATGCGCATGCTCGAACTGCGTGCCGATCGCTTGTTTATTGGCGCAGTTGTGGCCCACAACCGCATTGTCGAATCAGCCCTGGTGCAGCAACATGCCCAGGCCCTGGTCGAATCCTGTGGTCTGATTGGTGGTCCCCAGGTGCGCAACATGGCCACCCTGGGTGGCAACGTTGCACATGCCCTGCCAGCCGCCGATGGCACCATCGGCATGTTGGCGCTCGAGGCCGAGGCGGAAGTAGCCTCACCCCAGGGCCGCCGGCGCATACCCCTCCAGCAAATTTTTGTCGGGCCAGGTAAATCCTCGCTTAACCAGGATGAAATCCTGGTCGGGTTTTACCTGCCGCTGCGCCAGGCCCACCAGGCCTCTGCCTTCAAACGCGTCATGCGCGCCCAGGGCATCGCGCTGCCCATCCTCAACCAGGCCAGCTGGCTGGAACGGGACGGGGATGTCATTCGCCAGGCACGTATCTCTGTCGGCCCCGCCGGACCCGTCCCCTTCCGCGCCCGCAAAACCGAGGCCTTGTTAACCGGCAAGGTATTCTCACCCGAGACCATCGCTGAAGCCCAGGCCTGCCTGCTGGCTGAAGCCACCTTCCGCACCAGCCCCGCCCGTGCCACCGCCGAATACCGCCGTGAACTGGTGGTTGTGCTGCTCAAGAATACCCTCACCACAGCCTGGGAACGGGCTGCCTGAAATCCCGCCAAAACTGGATTAAACCTCCCATGAAAATATCCCAACTCACTTTATCAGTAAACGGCCAGGACTACACCCTGGATACCATCCCAGGCGAAACCCTGGCAGACCTGCTGCGCAAACGCCTAAAATTAACCGGTACCAAGATCGGCTGCAACGAAGCGGAATGTGGAGCCTGCACGGTGATCCTGGATGGAGAACCGGTCCTATCCTGTTCATACCCGGCCGAACGTGCCCACGGTAAACACATCACCACCATCGAAGGCCTGGCGAAACACGAAGGCGATAAGGTTCAGCTTCACCCCCTGCAAGAAGCCTTCGTAAAACACGGCGCCGTGCAGTGTGGTTTCTGCATCCCTGGCCAGATCATGACCTCTTACGCTCTGCTGCAAAAGAAACCACGCCCCACCTCAGAAGAAATCCGCCACGCCCTCAAGGATACCCTCTGCCGCTGCGCAGGCTACCCCACCATTGAAAACTCCATCCTCGCCGCCGCCACGGCGCTCGAAACCGGCAACCCGGTCAGCGCGCCTGATGTAGCCCCCTCGGGGGTCGAAAGCCAGGTAATCGGTCGCATCCAAAAACGACCAGATGCCATCGAGAAAGTCACCGGCGAGGCCATCTTCTCAGACGACCTGGCCTTTGAAGGCATGTTGTTCGCCAGCGTACGTCGCGCGGGCGTACCGCACGCCATTGTCAAAACCCTCGACATCGAAAAAGCGCGCCAGGCCCCCGGCGTAATCTCTGTCCTGACCGCCAAAGACATCCCTGGCAACCATTATCACGGCCTGGTCATCCTGGACTGGCCCGTGCTGGTGGATGTTGGCGAACGGGTACGCTATGTGGGTGACGCCATCGCTATTGTCGCAGCCGAAACCCAGGAAGCCGCCAAAGCCGCCGCCGAACTGGTGGAAGTGACCTACGACCTGCAGCCTGTCATCACCAGTGCCGTCCAATCCCGTCAGCCCGAATCACCGGTGCTGCACGCCAAAGGCAACTTGCTCAAGCACATCAAGGTGCGCAAAGGCGACCCAGCCGAAGGCTTTGCCAAATCAGATATCATCCTAGAACACACCTTCAACACCCCCAGCACCGATCACCTCTTCATGGAGCCGGAATGCAGCGTAGCCGTGCCGCTTAAAGACGGGCGCATGGAAATTTATGTCGGCTCACAAATCCCATACCAGGACCGCTCGCAGGTCGCCAATGCACTCGGCTGGTCCGAGGACCGTGTGCGCATCGTCGGGCAGTTAATGGGTGGCGGTTTCGGCGGCAAAGAGGATATTGCCGGGCAGATCCACGCCGCCTTGCTGGCAAATGTCACCGGGCGCCCGGTGAAACTGCTCTTCGACCGCCACGAAAGCCTGATCGTGCACCCCAAACGCCATGCCACCCAGATCAACGTCAAACTGGGCGCAATGAAAGACGGCACCCTGGTCGCCGCCCAAACCGAGCTGTACGGTGACACCGGCGCTTACGCCTCGCTCGGTGAAAAAGTCCTCACCCGCGCCACCACCCACTCGGCTGGCCCCTATGCCATCCAGCATGTCCATGCCGACTGCTATGCCATGTACACAAACAACCCCCCAGCCGGCGCCTTCCGCGGTTTTGGCGTGTTGCAATCAGCCTTCGCCTTTGAGACCATGATGGACATGCTGGCCGAAAAGCTGGGCATGGACCGCGTGGAATTGCGCCGCAAAAATGCCCTGCGCGTTGGCTCCGAAACCAGCACCGGGCAGGTCATGCGTGAAAGCGCCGGCCTGGTCGAATGTATCGACAAGGTCGAAGCCGAAATGCTGCGTGTGGCTGGCAAGGAATGCGGTCTTAAAAAAGAAGACCTCTTCAAAGCACACAGCGCACCCGAAACACCCCACCTGGTGCATGCCTGGGGCTTTGCCTCAGCCTTCAAGAACACCGGCCTGGGCGGCGGCGCGGATGATACCTCCGGTGCCGAAGTCGAGCTGTATGACGACGGCACCCTGCAAGTACGCTCCGCCGCAGCCGAATTGGGCCAGGGCCTGGTCACCATCATGCAAATGATGGTAGCCGAAGAATTCTCATTGCCCTCCTCACGGGTGCGCGTATTGGTCATGGATACCGACCTGACCCCCAACGGCGGCCCAACCACCGCCTCCCGCCAAACCTACGTGACCGGCAACGCCTCACGCCTGGCAGCCCAGAGCCTGCGTAACCACATCGTGGCAACCCTGGCCGAAAAATACGACCAGGCACCTGAAAACATACGCTTCTCAGCCGAAGGTGTTCATCTCAATGGGCAGGTCATTCCGCTCGGGCAGATCTCAACCGAAATGCGCTCCATCGGCAACACCCCGCGCGCGCTATACGAATACCACGCCCCCACCACCCGTCCACTGGGCCAGGGTGGCGATATGCACGTCGCCTTCTCATTCGCCTCCCAGGCCGCCGAAGTGGAAGTAAACACCCTCACCGGTGAAGTCCGCGTACTGCGCGTCATTTCAGCCAACGATGTCGGTCGCGCCATCAACCCGCTCGGTCTGCAAGGCCAGGTGGAAGGCGGCGTCGTGATGGGCGTCGGGCATGCCCTGCTCGAAAACTTCATCACCCGCGATGGCTACGTCGTCACCGACCGCATGTCGCGCTACCGCATCCCCTCGATCATGCATACCCCCGAGATCACTTCAATCATCGTCGAAGACCCCACCAAGGACGGCCCCCACGGCGCCAAGGGCGTCGGCGAAATTGTCACCATCCCCACCCCGCCAGCCATCACCAACGCGATCTACAACGCCACCGGCGTACGCCTGGACCGCCTGCCTGTGGACCAGGAAATGATCCTGCACTCCATCATGGCCAACCAGGCCTCCCCCGCCTGACACCCGGATTAAAGGATCTTTATGGAAAAATTCATCGGATACACCTGCTCAATCTGTGGCCAGGACTACGGGCCTGGGGAAATCACCTATACCTGCCCCAAGGACGGCGGCAACCTGGACGTGGTGCTGGATTATGAAGCTATCCGCCGAAAATACCAGCCCGCCGACCTGACCTCACGTTCCAACCCCTCCATCTGGCGCTACCTGCCTCTGCTGCCAGTCGAAGCCCCCGCTGGGGATGGAACCCCACTGCACATGGTCGGCGGTACGCCCGTCTATTCACTGCCGCGCCTGGCAGAAAAACTGGGGATCAAACAGCTCTGGCTAAAGGATGAAAGTCGCAACCCAACCGCCTCCTTCAAGGACCGCGCCAGCGCCGTGGTGGTAACCCGCGCCCGCGAAATTGGCGCAGAAGTGGTGGTAACTGCTTCCACCGGTAACGCAGGCGCCGCATTGGCAGGCATGGCAGCGGCAGTCGGCCAACAGGCCATCATCTTCGCACCCAAGTCCGCACCCCAGGCTAAGGTAGCTCAACTGCTCGTTTTCGGCGCTAAGGTCATCCTGGTGGATGGCAGCTATGACGATGCCTTTGACCTGACCGTCAAGGCTTCACAGGAATTCGGCTGGTACTGCCGCAATACCGGCTACAACCCCTTTACCGTCGAAGGCAAAAAATCAGCCGCCTTTGAAATTTGGGAATTCATGCAAAGCCAGATGGTCTCAGGCATGCGCGTAACACCTTCGGCCGCCACAGTCCCGGTCAATGACCAGCGCCTGACCATCTTCGTCTCAGTCGGCGATGGCAACATCATCTCGGGTATACACAAAGGCTTCAAAGATCTGCACACCCTCGGCTGGATCGGCCGTCTGCCACGCATCATCGGCGTGCAAGCCGAAGGTTCGGCCGCCATCACCAATGCCTTCCGTGCGGGTAGCGAAGTCATCCAGGCGGTGCAGGCCAAAACCATCGCCGATAGCATCTCTGTCGATTTCCCCCGCGACGGGGTACGGGCCGTGCGCGCTGCCACCGAAACCGGCGGCACCTACCTGACCGTTGCCGACCAGGATATCCTGGATGCGATCGCCGACCTCGGCCAAATGGGCATCTTTGCCGAGCCCGCCGGTGCAACAGCCTATGCCGGCCTTAAAGCTGCCAAAGCCCAGGGTTGGCTGGAGGCCGACACCCCCGTACTGGTCATGAACACCGGCAGCGGGCTCAAAGACGTGCGTGCCGCCATGCAAGCGGTACAGCCCGCCCCCATCATTGAACCGACCCTCACCGCGCTAAAAGGGATATTAAAATAAAAACCAAGGGGATCGGAATGGTATGCTGAAAAATTCCTGGGATAGTTCTTTTCGCTACATCGTGATGATCCTGTCACTGATGCTTCTGGTAGGTATCCTCTGGTACATCCGCGAGGTTTTCCAACCCCTGATCAGTGCCGGGTTAATCGCATACCTGCTCAGCCCGCTTGTCAACTTTGTCGGCAAGCGCATGAAGCTACAACGCAAGGCCGCCGCCAACATCGTATTTTTCACGGTGCTGGCGGTAATAATCAGCTTGCTGGTAACGGTGGTGCCTTCCCTGCTGGGGGAAACCCGCTCATTTCTCCAGGATCTAAACGCCCTGCTGGATCAATACCAGCTGCAGTTCAACAACCCCATCCAGGTGATGGGCATTCCCGTTTTCCTGGGTGGCTTCATCCCTGCCATCCGCGGCACCATGGGCGATACCATCATCCCCCAGCCCGGGCAGGTGCTCAGCTTGCTGCAAACCACCTCGCGCGGTTTATTATGGTTCCTGGTTACCATTGTGACCACCTATCACCTGATGACCGAATGGGATCGCCTGCGTGAATGGCTGATTAGGCTTGCCCCAGATTCCTTCGAAGATGACATTCGCCAGCTCTATGCCGAAATCAAGCAAGTCTGGCTCGGCTACCTGGCTGGCCAGGTGCGCCTGGTGCTGATCCTGGCCGTAATCTACACCGCCGCCTGGAGTCTGATCGGTCTGCCAGGTGCCATCATTATCGGTCTGCTGGCTGGTTTTCTTAACCTGGTCCCCGAGCTGGGCCCCGGTCTGACCGCCGTAATTGCCGTGCTGGTGGCCGGTCTGGAGGGTTCCAACTTCCTGCCAATCTCCAACGGTTGGTTCGCACTACTGACGGGCGGCGTGTACCTGGTCTTAAATAATTTCAAAACCATTTACCTGCAACCACGCATCCTGGGCAAAAGCGTATTCCTACACGAAGGAGTTGTCTTCGTGGCCATCATCGCAGCCATCATGCTGCAGGGTGTTCTGGGTGTGCTGATCGTCGTACCCCTGCTGGCTTCCATCATGATCATTGGGCGCTATGTGCGTCGCAAGTTACTCGGTTTGAAATCCTTTGATGAACCGGTCAGTCAAAAAACCAACCGGTAAATTCATGCGCTCAGGCACCATCTTTATCGGGTACAATTTCGAGGTAAGTGTGTATTCCTCTCACAGGTAAAACCGAAAACATGACAATTACTTACTCAATTATTGCGCCGATCTACAATGAATTTGACAATCTGCCCGAGCTTTACCGCCGTGTAAAGCAGGTTATGGATTCAACCGGCGAAACCTGGGAGTTGATCCTCGTCGACGATGGTTCCAGCGACCACTCCACCGACCGCATCTGTGAACTGGCCGAAAAAGATCCGGCCATTCGACCCGTTATTTTTGCCCGCAATTTCGGCCACCAGATCGCTGTAACCGCCGGTCTGGACTATGCCCGCGGCGAAGCCGTCGTCATCATCGATGCCGATCTGCAAGACCCGCCAGAAGTCATCCTGGAGTTGGCCAAAAAGTGGAAGGAAGGCTACGAAGTCGTCTACGCGGTCCGGGCCGAACGACAGGGCGAGAGCTGGTTCAAGCTCCTTACTGCCTCACTGTTCTACCGGCTGATCTACCGCATTACCGATGTCAAAATTCCGATGGATACAGGCGATTTCCGCTTGATCGACCGTAAAGTAGTGGATGTAATGAATAATATGCGCGAAAAGCATCGCTTTTTGCGCGGCATGGGCGCCTGGGTGGGCTTCCGGCAAATCGGCGTTGAATACAAACGCGAAGCACGCTTCTCGGGTGAGACCAAGTACCCGTTTAAGAAGATGCTAAAATTAGCATTGAACGCCATCACCGGTTTCTCTTATTTTCCCTTGCAAGTGGCAACCTATTTTGGCTTTGTTTCTGCTGGTATCGCCATCCTCACCATCCCAGTCGTAGTAATCGGCCGACTTAACGGCACCCAGGCCTTTTACGGACAGGCCACCACATTAATCGCAGTCCTCTTCCTGGGTGGTGTGCAACTAATCTCGTTGGGAGTTTTGGGCGAATACATCGGCCGGATTTATGATGAAGTGAAAGGCCGCCCGCTCTATATCGTACGAGAAGCCCCCCGCAAGGAATAACCTGTCAGGAAATTCCCTCATTGGGACGCAATAAAAAATCCCGCCCACCCGGTGACTGCTCTTTACCGGTGATGCGCGGGATTTATATTTTTAACAAAGCGGGGATGGCCAAAATTTCGCCTTCATATTCCTGCAGTCCCAGCCAAAGAATGGCGCTCTTCAAGGAAAGAGAAAAATTGAGGTTGATCGGTAAATCGCTTTCAATCAAACGAATAGTAGTTTCCATCATTTCGGCGTATGGGCTGTCGGTCACAATCGCCGTGTACTCCAGCACATCACCCCGCGACTGTCGGTTTTGATTTTCGGCGATAGTCTCTTTGATGAGTTCCGGCATATCGTAATCAAGTTCACTCACCAATAAAAGATCGATCAAAATCAGCATATTCGCACTGCAAAGCGGGTCACGCCTGGATTCTATTGCTGTTTCAAGAAGTTCTGCCGACGTACTATGTCCATAACAAAAATAATAAAGCAGTTTTTGATCAGCATCGATATGGTAGCGACAGGGCATAAGCAGCCATCCAATTGGGTAGTGAGGTGTACGGAGCAGGTAGACAAAAGGCCTGTAGTATGCAAATTCAGTTTAGCACAATATTATCTATACAAGTATTATTTTGCTAGATTACCCTCTTGATACTGTACTGATTAGAGCGTCTTCAACCTGTAACCCACTCCCGGCTCGGTAAGAATGAGCTGGGGCCGGCTGGCATCCGGTTCTATCTTGGCCCGCAGGTTGCTGACATTTACACGCAGCAGGTGGGTCTCACTTTCATAGGCAGAACCCCACACAGCCCTCAGCAGCTGGCGGTGCGAAAGCACTTTGCCTGAGTTTTGAATAAGGGTGCGCAGGATATCGTATTCAGTTGGGGTCAAGGTGACCGCCTCACCGCGCATGGTCACCAGGCGGCGGACCAGGTCCACATGCAAATCCCCCAACTCAAAGGCCGGCAAGTTTTCGGGCTGAACGGCATGTCGCATTGCCACACGAATGCGCGCCATCAACTCGCCAACCCCAAATGGCTTGGTCAGGTAATCATCAGCACCAGCATCCAGGGCTGCAATTTTGTCGTCTTCCCGCTCGCGCACCGAAATAATAATGATCGGCACGCGCGTCCACTCACGCAAACGGCGGGTGACATCTGCTCCGTCCATATCGGGCAGGCCCAGGTCGAGAATAACCAGGTCGGGTTGCTCCACAAAAACCGCATGCAGGGCTTCTTCGCCATTGGCAGCTTCAAACACAGTGTAATGACTCCCCAGCGATACCTTCAGAAAACGCCGGATGGATCGTTCATCATCCACAACCAGGATCTTTTGAATGGGATCACTCATGTTCTTCCTCCAGCGGCAGGGAAAAAGTGATAATAGCACCGCCACCTTCGCGCGCCTGCGCCCGAATCTGCCCGCCATGAGCCTCCACAATACCCTTGCAAATAGCCAGGCCAAGCCCAATCCCGCCCACGCCCCCAACCCGCGACGCGCGCACGAATTTTTCAAACACACGCTTCATATCCCCGGGCGAAATACCGCTGCCGCGATCCATCACGCTAATCTCAACCGATTTTTCCACCAGGCGCGCCCTTATCTCCAGCGGCGAGTTTTCGTGCGAATATTTCAGGGCATTCTCAACCAGATTGTTGAGTACATGCACAATCAGCACAAAATCGACATTGACCGAAGGTATGCCTGGCGGCACATCCACGCGCAGCGCACGATCCTTCAAGCGAGGTTCCATCTGCCCGATCGCCGCGCCAATCAAATCCTGGGCGTCACAGGGTTCCCGTTTCGGCTGCATGGCGCCCGATTCGATCCGGGTCATATCCAGCAGGTTCCCCACCAACCGGTTCAGACGATCAGCCTCCTCGCGGGCAGTCTCCACCAGGCTCTGACGGTCGGCAGGTCCAAGCCCAGGGTCATTCTCCAGCGCGGTCAGTGCGCCGGTGATGGATACCAGCGGCGTACGCAGATCATGCGAAATGGAATTCAGCAAAGCATTTTGCAGTTTCTCAGCCGCCTGAAGCAATTTCACCTGGCGGGCCTGCTCGGCAAGCTGAATGCGCTCCACAGCCTGGGCTGACTGGTTGGCAAAGGCATCCAACAAACGCCGTTGCTGGGGTGAAAGCTGGTCAATCTCCAGTGATGTTTCAAATGAACCCACCTGCCGGCCGCCAGTCCACAACGGAAAAGCACCCTGGTTAACTTCGCTCCCCAGCTGAATATGGGCTTCACAGCCGAAAGCCTGCAGAAAATGGTGGCGAATGGTGGTGATCACCTGCTCCAGTCCATCAGAATCGGACAAATCGCGATTGAGGGCATACAGAGCCGCCGTCTCCGCCTCGCGCTGATGGGCAGCCTCAGCCTGTTCGCGCGCGCTGGCCGTCAGGTAGCTGATCACCAGGCCCACCAGCAGCAGACCTGCGAAGGTCAATAGGTATTCGGTATCGTCCACCGAAAGAGTCAAGCGCGGTGGCACAAAGAAATAGTCAAACACCACAACGCTCAACACTGAAGCCAGGATGGCTGGACCGCGCCCCAGATACATGGCAGCCAGCACCACCGCCAGCAAATAGACCATTACCAGATTGGTGGGAGAGATATCAAACCCCTCGAAAGCCACAAAAGAACTAATTGCAATGGCAACCAGCACCAGCAGGATACTGCCCAGGTAACGCAGGGAAGGCTTGCTATACCCACCGAGCAAGATAAAGCCGGCCAGCAGGCCGGGTAAAGGTTTCTTGGGTTGTTCAGTCATAGCATGATTGTATCGCGCTCGAGGCCTTTACAGAAAGGATATCAAAAATATGTCAATAAACACAAGTGAAGTACCCCCCTGTCTTGACACTTTCTTGACACATTAGCGCGTTATTTTTCCGGGCATTTTATGCATAAAACCTACAATTAGGTTGAAATTACCCAGAAAAGGCGAACTGTTTATGAACAAGCCGCGTAATTCTAAAAATCCCACGCGGGGTATTAAGAACCGGGTCCTAAAATGGATCTTCACCGCTTTACCCTTGGGTGGCGTGGCAATCGCATCTTTCTTTAACCTACAGGCCTGGATGCAACAGACACTGGTCCTGGTTACGATACTCTGGTTCTACACTTATTATCTAATGGATACTTTTTTTATTGGCGGGTAATTTATCCCCCACCAACCTGACCCGGGCAAGCCGGGAGAAACCCCAAGAAAATGATGACAAATAACACCATTGGCAGTTCCGCAAGTTACCTGCGGGAAGATTTTGAACGCATGCAAGCGCTTTTTCAAGCACAGCCAACCATTACACAGCGCTTTTTCGAAGCCCAGGCCGGGCAGCTGGCCAACGGGCTGATCAACGACAACCACCACCTGCACTTCCAGCTTCCCAACCAGGTGATTTGCAAAACACCCTTTGCCGGTGACATGGCTACCGTCCTTATCCCTGACCAGCACAGGGAACAATCCGTCGGCGGCAGACTGCCCATCCTGGGGCAGCGCCCCACCCGCGAATTGTTAAAACAAAAGCTCAACGAACTGGAACAATCTCCCGACCAGGCAATCAGCACCTGCGCCGGGCTGATGCGCCACGCCATTGCCACGCACATGATTCACCAAATGCTGCCTGAAGGTCGCGCGGTAAACTACCAGGCCCTCGAAGGCGAACAAATCCCCACCATTCCCATCAAAAACGAGGACGATGCCGGTCCGGCCATCACCTCCGAAAAAGACGCCATCAGCGAACAGGAAGGTCTTGCAGATGGCCAGGGTCGCCTGCTGGTCCCCTATGTCTCAGCAGCCCAGCGCTTCTTCCTGCCGCAATGGGTGGCTTTCGATGACAAAGATACGCTCATAATCGGTTCCACCGGTGAAGCGGAAGCCTTCCAGGCATCCATGACACGTTACGTCGAAATCTTGCATGGCGCTTCATCACTGGCTCCCTACATGGTCGCCAGTGAGGAATACCAGCGCAAACGCTACGGCATCCTTGGACAAATCATCAACCAGGGCCGCGCACTGGCGAGGCACAAAACTCGCCAAATTATCCAGTCCATTCAACAACGTGTCCGAAAAGGCACCCTGAATCGTGGTTTGAGCATCTCCCTATCCTTTTATGACGACCAGGAATTGAAGTTGTCCACAATCGAGATGGAAATCATCCCAGCCGGGCGAATCATCTTCAACCCCGTTTTTGTAGTACGCGCCACCCGGCTTGAATCGGCCAAGGTAGCCCAGGATACTCGCCTGGATCCCTCCACCCGCAAGCATATCCTGGACGAATTGGCCATGCTGGAACAGGCTTTCAGCAATCAACTAATACAGAAGGCAAGGTAAAAAAATGTTATTTTCACTTGGATTATTGATCGTTATCGGGTTCCTGGCTTACAAAGCCTCACCCGTGGAAAAGGAAGACGACAAACATGTGCATGGCGCCGGCCAGATTGGCCTGTTGGCTGCCCTGGCCTTGTTTGGCGTGGACTACTTCACCTCCTATTTCTATGCCACCGGCGAGATGATGCATGCCCTGCACCCTTATGGCCTTGAACACTGGGGCTATTATGCCGCAGGTGTCATCGCCGTCGCCAATATGGCCTTTGGCTTGCTGTATATGTATTCACTGGGTATCTTCAACGAAGGCGGTGGGGCCTATACCGCTGCCATGCGTTACCTCAGCCCCGGCCTCAGCCTGGTGGTGGCAGTCGTCCTCATCCAGGATTATGTTCTGACCATTGTGGTGTCAGCGCTCTCTGGCAGCGACCAACTCCTCTCGGTGCTGAACTTATACGGGCGTTTCTGGTGGCTGCACTTCATAATTGGTGCCAGCCTGGCCGGCATCACCTATTGGCTCACCATTCGTGGACGCGGTGAATCAGCCCAGGTGGTCTTTACCCTGCTGGGCGTTTTCATCATGTTGACCATCGTAATGTTTATCGGCCTGGTAATCGCAAATGCCAACGGCGTGCCCGCTCTCCCTCCAACGGAAGCAGTCACAAAATCGGCCACTATCTGGGATGCGCTCTACCACCTGCTAACAGCCTCCATGAAGGGTATGGTAGCGCTCTCCGGCCTGGAAGCCATGTCCAACGGCATCCAGTTTGTGCGTGATGAAGACTTCGACCTGGTCCGTTGGGGCAAGAAGAACCTGCCCAAATGGAAAGGCCTATGGGAATTTTACAGCGGCAAAAGCGGTGTAGGGCGCATGGTTCAGACCTCCTTCCTGTTTTACGGCGGCCTGACCACCTTCCTGCTGACGGCCTTCGCCATCCGCTTTGACGTCTTCGACGGCACCCTCGGGCGCACCTTGGTGGGCAACCTGGCCTATATCGGTTTCAGTCAGATGGGCGGCAATATCAACATCCCCCTGCCTGGTGGGGTCACAGCGACCGGTCCGATACTATTTTGGGTGTACCAACTGCTGGCAGTATTCCTGTTGGCAGCTGCCTCCATGACCGCCATGCAAGATCTGCAAGCCACGGCCTGGCGCGATGTGGCCATTGGTGAAATCCCCGAAATTGTCGTTTATCGCAATCCCCAGGGCACCTTTACCCGCTCAGTGACAGCTGGCTTCATCATCGCTGTTGGCCTGATGCTGCTGGTCAAAGGCAACACCAGCACCGCCGTACCCTATTATGGCGTGGGTGTCTTCATGCCCATCACGGTCATGGGGTTTGCCATCCGCAAGCACATCCTCGAGAATTACACCGGCAGCAAGCGTAAATGGGGCTCACTGGCGGCCGGTTCGGTCGGCAGCCTCGGCGCACTGGTCTTCGTCGGGCAGATCGCCGGTAAATGGACCGAGGGCGGCTGGGTGGTTCTGATCACCTTCAGCATCCTCATCCTGGTGGCCAATGCCATCCTGCTCTCACCTGGCGGTCACCGTGACCCGCAATCCATCCACCGCATCGTGCGCGAAAAAGCGCGTGTGCAAGGCGCCATGGCTTCCATCGTAGAATGGCAATCCTTGAAGATGCAGGAATATCGCTACGGCATTTTGAGCAGTTTCTTTGGGGTCATCGCCAATGGCGCAGCCATCTTTGGTGTACGCAACCCCATCCAGGTCACATTGCAAGAACCCATCCCCGCTGGCGATTATAATCACGCCATGCACGTAGACGATGATGACGCCCCCTCCCTCCTGGAGCAATACCTCGACAAGGACCCTGCGGCTGACGAGGAAGCCGAACACAACTAACCATACCGGGTGGAGAACGCAGACTTGCGTTCTCCACCCGGTATGGTTTTGGCTCAATCCACCTGTCACAAGTAAAGTAAATTTACAGACCATTTTGGCAAGTTCTTCATCACCAAAGGCACGAAGTAACAGTACGGCCAAATAAACACTTTTCTTTGCACTTTTCCTTTGTCTCACCGCTCTTCTTCGTGCCGTTTCCCTGGTGGTTATAGCTCTCTGCAAGATTCCATGCGAAACGTCAACCCTGGCGGAACGCTCACAAGTTTGCCGCTCGCTGGTGCAAAATGTCGATTAACTTTTTGGCTATTGTCCATCAGGCTTGTCCCAAAGCCCTGCTCTTTGTAATTTCCATATAACGACTAAATTCCCGGGGGATGACTGGTAAAATTTATGTACCGTGAACCTTCAGCAATAATTCCATTTCATGTTCGCTTGGAATTTCTCAAGTAAAAAATAAGGCTTCCTATGAACCGAACATGCGCTGCCTTTCTGATTGTGATCTTGCTGGCTTCATGTACCCCTCCATCGGTTTCAAACCCAATCAAGCCACCCACGCCGTTAACCACCACCCCCGTTTTGCCCACATCCACCATCATCCCAGCGCCAACTGCCACCGCTCGTCCCATGGCAACCCTGATCGCTGCTGAAAAACTCTATGCCGGGCCTGGGAATCGCGGCTACGAAACACTCTCCCAACTTCCGGCAGGCTCGCCCGTTTATCCGATCGCAGTATTTGTCGATTTTATAAAAGTGGAGACAGATGATTATGGATCCCGGCAACAGGGCTATCTTCGAAAAGATGCTCTGCAAAACCTGCCATCCGGACTGCCTGAATTGTCAATTCAACAAATCCCCTGGATATCAGAAAATTTGGACAACAGTTTTCTAGGCGATGGGGGCTTTGTTGAAAAGGGTCAAATCAAAGTAGTCGATATCAACGGGACCGGAACCTCTATCGACGGTGGCGGGATCCCGTTGGATTCTGCCTTCCGCCTGCGTATGCAACTGGCCCTGTCTCCAACAACGGCAGAATATGCCAACATGCAGCTGATTGGTCAACCTTATTCAAAAGTTGGCCCTTGGTGGCAAGGGATGATTCGATTGGATGTCGGGGTAAATTCACATAACCAGGTTCAATTTTGTTTTTTTGATGGGACCTCAGAAAATTGCAAGAACGACATGCAATTAAATGTACAGGCAGACCAAACCTTTACCTTGGAATTCAGTGATCCGCAAGGCACAGTGATGGAGATAATCGATGAAAATGGCAAGATTGTCACCAGTGTCGAATTTTCCAAACTTCCTGGCGTCACTTTGCCAGATGGACTTTTCCCACAGAAGAAATTATGGCTGGGTGCCTGGGTGAACCCCCACACCAATCTTGAAATCAATTCCTTCACTTTCGAAAAAGCGCCCGATGGAAAATGGAATCAAACAGCGGGTGCACCCACTTTGCGTGAGCTGGCCAAACAAAAGAACATCGCCCTGGGCAGCGAATTGATGATCTGGGCTGCACGAGAATATCCTTACTGGAAAATTCTAAACGAAACAGATGAAATAGTGGCTGTCTCGGAATTTGGATGGCAAGGGAATTGGTATGAAAGAGGAAAATATAATTTTGAGCTTTTCGATAAAATCGTGAACTATGCGGTTGAAAAGGAATGGACTGTATATGGCTCACACCTTGTTTGGGGCGTAGATCGTGCTAGTATGCCGGCCTGGCTGGCAAAAAGCCATTTCACCCGGCAAGAATATGAGGATATCCTCAAAGAACACGTTCAAACCATCGCCAAACGCTATGCTGGCCGGGTGAAAATCTGGAGTATTGCAAACGAAGCCATTCAGCGCTCCTACGGTCCTGGTGGCGATTTTTGGAACGATGTCATTGGCCCTGATTACATTGAAATGAGTTTTCGCTGGGCACGTGAAGTTGACCCCCATGCCATCCTTATTTTCAACGGCGACCGAAATGATAGCCCCCGCTCAGCCGATGCGCGCAGTTATATTGAAAAAACATATGCTGTCGTCAAAAATCTAAAAGCCAGGGGGGTTCCGATCGACGCAGTGGGAATGCAGATGCATTTCTTTTCCCCATGGGACGTACCCGTATTACCCAAAAAGGATGAGGTCATCAAAACGATGCGTCGTTTTGGAGAACTCGGTGTCAAAATTTATGTAACTGAATTTTCGGTCAACCTGCACCCCTTGCCCGGTAACCAGGAAGAAAAATACAAGCTGCAGGCTGATATTTACCGGGATATGCTTTCAGCTTGCCTGGAATCAGGCGTATGTGTGGCATTTGAATATTGGGGCTTGGCAGATCAATGGTCCTGGGAAATTAGTTCTTTGAATATTTCAAATTCAGATCCATCCATGTTCGATCGTAACTACCAACCCAAACCAGCCTATTTTGCAATTCGAGATGTGTTGACGGCTGGGTTCCAGAATACTGTTCCCGCCACCCCATCACCTTGATTCGTTATAAGGTTTCGAGGAGCTTTCAGTATTATAATTTCTACCAACATCATCACACCCTACAACAAGGAAACCCAAATGCCCGAAATAACCTCTGCTGAAAAGAATGGTCACATTCGCCACGTCGTCGTCATCGAGCCCGATGAAAAGGTCATGCTCTGCCGCTGCTATAAATCCGAGAAATTTCCGCTCTGTGACCTCTCGCACGCCAAGTGCGAGGGTGAAGTCGGCCCGGTCATTGTACAGGTTGCTCAGCCCGCCGCTGAAAATAAAGCTGGTTGATCGCTTGCCGGTCAGAATCCGAAATAAAAAGCCACCCTGTCGGGCGGCTTTTTATTTACCAGATAGCTTAGGCAGGAAGTCAAACGGGCAACATCGTGATAGATCGTGTACCCGCACTGCTCCAGCGGGTTCAGAAACCACTTTCGATAAAAATTGGCTCCAAAATTGCCTGGGATCGAGAGCAGTTGATCAATTTCTGCAGGAGCACTTCATTGTTTAGCGCGCCTCTCGGAACAATAACGCTGCCATTTTTATCAATCACGTCACGTGAGAGAACCATGCCCAGCCTGATATTATCGATGTTAATTTCCCTTTCGCCCCTGCCAGCACCAGCGGTCTGGTAAGACGGTTGATTATGGTTGCGCGAGACCATCGTGCGGAAGGAAGTCAAAATAGTTGGGTCATAATAGCTTTCCTGGCTCAGCATGGTTTGCACTGCCTGAATTGGGTTATGTGTTTTTTCATTCAAATTATCAAAATCCACAATCACCTTTAAGATGCGCGCCATCAGCGGGATTCTCTCCCCACTGGGAATTTCGAAGGTGGACGGACCGTGATAGGAGCAATTTTGAAAACCGACCGCCTCAGCGATATTTTCGAGCCGCGGAATATTTTTAATTAAGACCCTGCCCATATTGGGAATAGAACGGATCATTTTTAATTCTGCCTCTTCCAGGCGTTCCCCTTTTTGCCAGCTTTCCACCAGCTTGGTGGGGATGGTAACCGTACCAATCTGGCTCAATAACGCCGCCAGCTCGATCTCCCAGGATTGTTCTTCGAGCTGCAGTGCGCTGGCCAGGTCCCGCGCCAGGTTGCGCAAACGGCCCGATTGGGCAAAAATTCCCGGGCTGAGAACAGAAAGCGTATCGATCATTATTTTAATGCTTCCATATAACGTCTTTTTCAGCAGATCATGTTCCGAAGTGATTAACTCATTTTGACGCAAACCATCCTTTACAGCGGCGATCAATATTTCCTCTGAACAAGGTTTGAGCAGAAAGCGAAAAATGTGCCCCTTATTGATCGCATCCAGGGCCATATCCAGGTCGGCCGCACCTGTTAATAAAATGCGGGTCACATCGGGTGAGGTTTTATGCACTTGTGAGAGCAATTCAATCCCATTCATACCCGGCATTCTGTAATCAGAGATGATCAGGGCCAGGTCGGGCGTATTCTTAATGATTTCAAGGGCATCATGGCCGTTTTGGGTTGTCTTTATAAAATCAAAATTTTCTTCGCTTAGCGTACGGGTCAGTGAATTAAGTACCTTGTTTTCATCATCTACGAGCAGGATTGGTTTTGCAATCATATTGCTTCCTTTTTACAATACCATCGCCAATTATTGGCTTGAAACCGGATGAATTGCGCCCAAACGGGCGATTTTTTGGAAAATATCGGCCAATAAAATATCATCAGGTTTTTGCGGAAGCATTTTTATTGTTTCGCAGGCATATCGATAGCCGCGGTAGTGCGCTTTCAAGTCCAGAATACTGAAATCCTGGTTTTTCTTACGGTGGGCTTGTAACAACCCGTGACTGAAATTGACCATAAAGAAAGACAGGTTCACTGCGTTTGTTACTGCAGCTTCCTTGACATTCATAAAATCTTCGAGACCCCAGTATTGCTTAGCGTCACGGAAATTGAACTCGATCTGGAAACGCAGGCTATAGTACTTGTAAAGTTTTTCATAATCCAGTTTCAGGTCTGTGCTAAATAAGATGACATGTGCCTGGGCATGGGTCAGCAAATTCGTTTTCAAAACTATGACCACGTTCAGTGCAAAAACGAATTCCTTGTTGTAAAAGGTACCCTGGTAAATATCGGTCCGCAGGTTGTCTTCGGTAGATGTGGATTTCAGATATTGTTCATCCAGCTTGCTCATCTCCACTTTGTTGCCATATTTCCTGGGTCTGCCTGGCTTGTTTGGCATTTCTGTCACGGTTTCATAGAGCGCCGCATCAGAACGCATTTTGGAAATCAAGTCCAAATTCTCACCCTTGACCATGAAAGCACTCGGATAATTGCCAAAATGACCGTCCAGAACCACATATTTCAGCGATAAGACCACACCAATGGTCTTCAGCAAGCGCGTGAGAGCGGCTTGTATCCGCATCAGTTCCGGGTTCAACTCTACTTGGTCAGACTTGACCTTGTTCTTACTGCCTTTTGGGCGACCACGCTTGCGTTTTTCATCCGGTTTCTTGGCTTTTTCCGCCTCCTTTTTGGCTTTGCTGGCAGCCTTTTCTTCCGCACTTTTCACTGTTTGATTGATTTGGAGTGGATATGAGTGCTCTTCTTCCACATTCACCAACGAGAGCACAAAAAAGGACAGACCGGGGATGACCTGCTTTTTCAGG
>CAIVSQ010000068.1 GCA_903908605.1 uncultured Anaerolineae bacterium | reverse complement strand
GAGGAAAGCTCAGACTGGTTCATCCTTTTCCGCGTCGAAATGCTTGGGACAAAAATCTGCGATTGAGGATGCGTTTAACCGTGCAGTGGAAATCATTGCTGCCATCCTGCATCAAGGATGACGGTATAATTTAACGGAGTGAGGAACCCACCATGACTTTTACAGACAAAATTGAGGAATGGATTAAAGAAGCCGAGACTCGTCCGGGTTCGGCTCTCCTGATTCTCCAGTTGGTCGCCGGCCGCTTGCGCGACTTGACTCAACGCAATGATGAACTTCTCGCCGAAAACATTGCCTTACAAAACGGAACGCGCGTTGAGGAATACCAGAAACGCATTACTCACCTGGAATATCAACTGGGTCTCTTAAAACGCAAATTCCTCGCTGCGGACGACTTGCCTGCCGGCACTATCCTGCAGCAAGATCGTACTGATCTGCTCATTTACAATGCCCAAGGAAGAATATTTCGCCTGCACCTTGAGAACGATCTTGCCTCCCTGGGGAGACTGGAAGGGGAATTAGCCGAAGGCGGTGAGCTGCCGCGTTTTCAGGCGATGCCTTCCAACGAAGATATCCTCTTGCTCTTCAGCTCAGGACGCGTGGCTACCCAGTCATTGGATGCCATCCCACCTGTCTCTACAGGTGGCAGCTGGCACTGGGACCAGGCTACCTTACCAGATGAACCTCACGCTGGTGAACTGTTGGTCTGTCTCATGCCCCTCTCGCGTTTGCCAGTTTCTGAGTTTATTCTGCAGGCCAGCCGGCGGGGGGTTGTCAAGAAGACATTACGCTCCATTTCAGAAAAAGTGCTTGCCGACCATTATCTCGGCCGCGCCGCTGCCCAGAAAAGCGATCAGCCCTTCGACGTCTGCCTGGCGGACAAAAAAGCCCGCTATGCACTTGTGACCTACGAGGGTCGCCTGGTCGGTCTGGACGTCGATGACCTCTCGTATGCTGCTGAGGAACGCATTCGCCTGGGTAGTCTCGATCACCTTATCGCCGCCTTCAACATTGCCAGCGATGAAAGCATACTCTGTCTCACCCAAAATGGAAAAATTGTCCTGCGTGAAGCCGCCGGGCTTGAAATAACCAAATCCGCTACTGCCCGTGGGCAAGCACTAATTCCTCAAGCCCGTCTTGATCAGGGTACTCGCTTTATCGGAGCCGTACCTTTCCGCCCTGGTGATCGCCTCATCGTTCTCGATGGTCAGGGTCGTCTCAATCTTTATTCTGCCGCCGATATGGCAGGTGCTGGAGCTATCCTAAAGGGTGGTATCTGTGTAGCACTCGGGCGCATCCCCTTTGCTCCTGCCGAAAAGACCACTCCATGAGCCTGTCTGTCGGGATCGATTTTGGTACCTCCAATTCAGGTGTTGCCCTCTTTGATGGTCAGCACGTCAGGCTGCTGCCAGTTGATCGGCAGAATGTTATTCCCGATGTCATTCGCACCGCCTTATATGTCACTCGTGACTATCGTCATTATATTGGGCAGGAAGCTATCCAGATGTATTACCGCGATAACGTCAACCGTCAGCGCAAATTTGTGCGCCAATGGGCTGGCGAAATCGACTATCGCGGTGCTGACCTGCATTACGTCCGCGATATATTTGTCTATGTCGATGAACTAAAGCCTGGTCGCCTGCTCCAATATCTTAAGACCGCCCTGCGTAAGGATGGCTACCAGGGCACCCAGATTTTCGAGCGCTTTTATTCCGTCGGTGATTTGGCACGTATTTACCTTGAGCAACTCAAGAAACGTGCCGAGGATATCCTCGGCGAACCAATCCATTCGGTTTGCCTGGGTCGGCCGGTCAAATTCTCTGCCGATCCCGTTCTCGACCAACGCGCCGAATATACGCTTCGCCAGGCTGCCGAGGGTGCTGGCTTCAAACAGATCACCTTCGAACTGGAACCGTTTGCTGCTGCGCTTGATTACGAACAAACTATTTCGGCTCCGCAAAATGTGGTCATCTTTGACTTTGGCGGCGGAACCCTCGATGTGGCTGTCATGCGCCTGGCTGATCCCGCTGGGCGTAAGGTTTATGCCAGCAGTGGGGTCGATGTGGCGGGTAGCGATTTTGATCGTGTCATCATCCAAAAGCGCATGCTGCCTTTCTTTGGGCAGGGGCGGGTCAAACACCAACCCGATATCCTCGAAATGATTCAGGCTGTGCCCGATTGGATGGCCCTGCCCGACCTCGCTACACCCCAGAATCGTAACATACTCGAAAAAGCTATCCAGGTTGGCCAGGCACCTGTTCAGTTGAAGGCTCTTCAATCCCTCATTTATAACGACCTGGCTTTCACCTTTTACAATCGGGTAGAAGCGGCTAAAATCGCCCTTTCCAGCCAGGGCGCTACTGTGATCGACCTGCAGGATAAAGATATCGCCCTGTGGGAATTGTATACCCGCCTCCAGTTTGAGGCTGATATCCATGGATATCTTATCCAGGTGCGAGGCATGCTTCTGGATACGTTAGCCGCCTCAGGACTCGAGGTTCGGCAAGTGGATGCGGTTGTAAAGACGGGGGGGTCTTCCAACATCCCGCTATTTAATGAGATGCTGGTGGATATCTTTGGGGCTCAAAAAGTCAAGGAGACCAACTCATTTACCAGTGTGGTAGCTGGTCTGGCTATCCAAGCCGCACGAGGCGCATACTAATCACGGCTTGGGCGCTGGCGATTCATTATCTTCCTTATCCATCCCTTCGCGAATTGCGAACAAAGCAGCCTGGGTCCGATTTTCTACCTGTAGTTTGCCAAGAATACTGCTTACATATTTGGCAATCGTACGTTCGTGTACGAATAGAGCTTCTGAGATTTCAAGGTTGCTCTTTCCCTTGGCCAGCAGCTTCAGCACTTCCTGCTCCCGTTCGGTCAGTAGTGAGTTGTGATCAACCGGTGTTGCTGCCGGGCTGGGGTTGAACTCCTGGATAAGTTTGATCGCAATCGATGAATCGATGTATGACTGACCCTTCGCGACATCCCGAATGGCCTGCAGTAGCTGTTCCCAGGTTGTATCCTTCAACATGAAACCTATCGCCCCTGATTTGATCGCCTTAAAAACCTGCTCAGGGTCGGCATAACCGGTCAAGATTAAGATTTTGGCAGCCGGGGCGACATCTCGCAGTGCGACAATAGAATCAAGCCCATCCATGCGCGGCATCGCCAGATCCAGTAAGATCACGTCGGGCTTTTCTTTATTTGCGACCGTAATGGCCTCGCGCCCATCGCTCGCCTGTCCTATGATCTTAATGTCTGACTGATAAGAAAGCATTGATACCAGTCCCTCTCTTACCACAGCCTGATCATCAACTACTAGAACTCGAATTTCCTTCATCTATTTACCCTTTGTGACTTAGTCGATTATCCCTGTGCAAACGTATGTTATCGTCTATTATACCTGCCCGTTCAAGCCTGTTACCTTGAATAAGCGAATTTGTATTAACAAATTTGTTTAGCGATAAATCAAAATAACGAAATTCGATTTCATCCAGAGTTGAGATGCTTGAATGTAACCGATATTCTCGTTCCCCCACCGGGTGAGGAGTGAATTTTCAATTTTCCGCCAATTTGTTCCGCACGTTCACGCATCGATTTCAACCCCAATCCGGTTTGGTCCATTAGCTTTGTATCAAAACCAACCCCGTTATCCTCAACTTCAATATTAAAAAAGTTTTTCTTCTGGCTGAGTGAAATGCTTACTTCGCGGGCTTTGGCATGTTTTAATACATTGTTGAGTGCTTCCTGCACAATAAAGTAGGTCGCCAACTCTTTTTCCAATGGAAGGTTAATATTCTCATCTGCCACCAGTTTGGCGTTTATGTCAGCGCGTCCTTCAACGGCTGAAAGACGCTGTCGTAATGCGGCGACCAGTCCTTCACGTTCAAAATCAACTGGTTGCATTTGGAAGAGGAACAGGCGCATCTCCTTGAGAGCTTGCCTGGCGTTATCAGCCATGCGATCAATCACCTTTTCTGGCATGTTAGTAACCCCTGCGCGCATGCCGGCTCGAGTGGCTTCCGAAAGCATGACCAATGCATACAGCCGTTGGGTCACGGAGTCGTGTAAATCTCGTACTAGTCGTTGACGTTCGGCCAGTGAGATGGATAATTGTCTTTGACGATTGCTTTGAATGAAGGTAGCCACCTCATCAGAAACAGCGCTCAACCTTGCGATTTCATCTGGACTGTAGGCTGCCAGTCCGGTGCGCGTCAGCACGATCAACCCGAGTGGCTGACCTTCAAAAATCATGGGGAGGGCAATGAGTGATGTTTCTCCAAGATCGCGTATTGATTCGGGCAAGCGCACATCATCCTGGATGTTTGAAATGAGTAGTGGCTCATTTTTATCGAATACCCATTTCACGATCTCATCCTCAATGTTTATCGAATCTATCCTGCCACCGAGAGATACTGGCAAGCCGTGATGGGCTGCAAGGATTAATCTCTTTGGTTTGCCTTTCCTGGTGTATTCTTCAGTGATATACACAGCGATCGATTGGCTGTGCGATGTGTAAACTATCTGGTAAATAGATTCGGAAAGGAAATCGTCCAGGTTGAGTGCCCGGCTTGCCGCGCTGGTGATAGAGTGTAGCAGGATAAACATATCGTCGCGCGCTTGCTGGCGGGCAGCATCGGCTACCTTGCGCTCGGTAATATCGCGCCAGGTGATGATTTTTCCGATCTGCCGTCCGGTTTCATTGTGAAGTGGTGATACATGGATGGTTAGGTAGCGCCAATCCTCATCAATTTGCACGCTGCCATTTAAGGTCAGTTCCCTGGTTTCTCCCAGGCTGCCAGCCAGGTTGGGCCAGTGAATGAATATCTGCTCGGCAGGCTGGCCAGTTAATATTTCACCTGGTAAGCCAATAATTTTTTGGGCTGCGCTGTTGATATCAACGATGATATTTTCATTGTCCAACACAATAATGCCATCACTCATCCGTTGAAAAACTTGCTCACGGGTCAAAACTGCTTCTGGTTTGGGCAGCATTGGAAAATATAACCCGATGTTCAGTCCCAGGCCGAGTAGTAGCATTGCGATCAACTTTAATTCGTGAAATGGAGCCACTGACGAAGCGCTGAAGCTGTTGTTCAACAACAAAGCGCCGGAAATGCCTAACATGATAGCCTCGGCCTGGAAAAACTGTATATACCGGCCATTCTTTCGAGCTCTTGAGACCAGTACAAGGTTAAGTAGGAGAGCCATATTGATGTAAATCGAGTTTACCCAGCCAGCGGGGTTATCCGGAGCTAACAGCCTGGATCCTCCAGGAATGGCGTCCGTAGCAAACAAGCTGCCGCCAAGGGGAGTGAAGGCGACAATCAGGCTGGCGAGGGGGAGGATTGCCAGGATCCAAAACCGGGCGATTCCAAACCAGGTTGGCATTTCTTCAAAGGCCATGCAAAAAATAAAAAATGCGCCAAATGAAATAAAAACGGCGCAGTACAAGAAAATGGATAATTCGTTTCGATATGTGAGGTGGGCTGAGTAAATCAGTTCATTCGCAAACGCACTAATCACGCTTGATAGGGCAAATGTCATCAGGCTGTATTTGCCTCTTTTGACATTTGCTCGTATCAAACCGTACATAATGAAGCTGCTATTAAGGAGCGCAGCGATCAGGATTAAGTTTGTCGTCATTTCACCTTCGTTGTTCCTTGGAAAGCAGATATTGAGTTTATTGTTGAGTTCTATGGCACATATAGGATGAAAATATTATACTATTGTGCCTGTAAATATTATTTCGTCCAAAACAACACGTCCTTTTGAAGGAGAGTTGCCAAGTGCACCCGGGTTTTCTTCAATCCAAGGTTGGTGCATTGTACTTCAATCTACAATCGAAATAAAATCGGGGAAACTTAAATTAGTGAATGTTTAGCTTTTTCAGCAAGGGCAGCGGCTTTGCTGAAGGCTTTAATTTCTGCTCGAAAGTGTTTCTCAGCCCTGTAAAGCTTACCGAGTGCCTCCCACGGTACTGGGTTGAATTCTTCCAAGCGAACAGCCTGTTTGTATGCGCGTATCGCTGGCCCGCTTTTGTTTAGCTGCTGGTAAATTTCACCTAACTTGAGGAAATCGCCAGCTCGTTTTCCCAGCCGGCAAGCCTTGCGGTAATACATCCCGGCTTGTTCCAAATGGCCTGTATTCGCACAGATGTCTCCCAGTTTTTTCCAAACCAGAGCGTTTTTTGAAGAGCCTGCCTGGGCATTGAGATATGATCTGGCGGCCTCTTCCATCTGATTACTGGATACTTGCAGGTCGCCAAGCAACTCCCAACCTTCAGAATTGCGTGGAACCAATACCAGCAGCCTCTCCAGCGCCAGGTTCATCTCAGTTTTTCGCTGTTGGCCGTGGTGGATTTTTGCCAAAATCAGCCAACCAGTACTATTTTTTGGATCCAATTCAAGGGATTTTTCCAAAACTTTCCTGGCAGATTGATGGTCGCCCGCGCTGAAAAAAACCTGCCCTATGGCCGCCAGGCACTCAGCCTGTAAGTGAACATCTTCTGTAATTTGCACTTCAGCCAATAATGCGGCTAATTGATTTTGCGCCTCGTGAAAATTTCCATCAGCCCACAACGTGGCAGCATATGAAATTTGCAACCAGGCCGTGAACCGGACGGCGTTGGGTACCCCCTTCAGTTCGGCCTGCAGAGCGACCAGTTGTCCGGCATCAACTGGCGCCAGGTTGGTATGGTTCTGTGGTTCCCAGGGTAGCTCGCTTAGTTTGTGTAGCAGACCAGGGAGAATATTCTCCCGGGGTGAGTTGAGAAGTTCAACCAGGCGGTGCCGAAACGCCCAGAAATCGATCGCGTTCAACATCATGGTGGTTGAATCTGCTTCGCTAAGCCAAAAGACCACCCGGATGCTGTGATCTACCAATAACTCCCTCCGCATGTTCAGAGCACGAAAGGCGTTAAGCCCGGCAAGTCCACCGCCATTGTGTAAATCAGAGATAAAAAAGACAGTCTTGCTGGTGTCAGTTCGCTCAGAAAGGTGCAATGCCAGATCGTAATTTTCCTGATTAACCCTGATATGTTTAACCTGCTGTCCAATGCGGCGAATTTTATTTTTTAAGGAAATTTGAGCCTGCAGCATGGTCAATTTTGACCGAAACACAACCATTAGTATCGATGGCCTGTCCCAGTGTGTAGATAGTTTCAATTCATCAAGCAGCTCTGCCATCCCCTCGGTAATTGGGTTGGTTTTATTGTGTTTTGGGGAGGGTTGTTCTGAAGTCATTGATTTTCTTGCCCTGATCATACGGTCTGAACCTACCAGTCGATATGGGAATTATGCAAATGCCAGCAGGTCATTTTCTAGTTTACCACGCAAGCCATAAGGGAATTTGTCAAAAATACCGGAGAATGAACAACCCGTCGTTGGCGTTTAGAACCAACTGGTCATTAATGACCGGTCATATGCTGTATTAATGACCGGCTTTGGGGGCGTAATAGTTGGTCTCCACTGGGCATTTCACCTACTACAATCCGGTAATATATGCGGGGAAATGTTCCCCTTTCTGTCACTAGATTGAAAGAGCTCACATTGATAAACTATATACAAATAACTGGAAAACTATTCAAGGAGCGGGCAGTGTTCTTCGGTCAATATCACCAAACGGTTAGCAAGCACCCCATTGAAATCCCCGCAAATTTTCGCGGCGCTCTCGATGGCCGTGTGGTTGTTACGCAAGGATTCGATCGAAACCTGCTTGCCATGCCGGTTGAAAATTTTGAGAGTCTGGCAAAGCTGGTCTCCGCCCTGAGCATTACAGACCCTCTGGCGCGCGGATTGATGCGTATGTTGCTCGGTAATGCGACCTTTTGTGATATTAGACGGGGCGGAAGCATCCTAGTCCCAGGTGTTCTCAAAAGCTTCGCAGGTTTGGATAGCGAAATTGTTTGGGTAGGCCAGGGAAAGTATCTCGAATTGTGGTCAGGCGATCTTTGGAGCCAACAGCAGCAGGATTTGCAAGATGCCGACGCGAACGCAACCCGGTTTGTGTCCATGAACCTGGCCGGATTGTAACACATCCCCCCTCAAGATAAATTTTAGAGGCATATGAGTAACTTCGATTACATCAAAGCAATGGATTTTGATCGGGCCTGGCTGAACTTCGAGTTGGACCTGCCCCTTGAGCCTGGGAAAGATGGCAGTGCCAATCCTTTTTATATTACGCGTCCCGGTGATCCGATCGCCGAGTTGGCCGATGCACTTTTAGCGCCTTTTTATCGTCCTCCTAAATTTTTCTTTTCTGGACATCGCGGCTGTGGAAAGTCAACAGAATTGTTGCACCTGATGTCCAACCCACGTATTCAGGAAAAATATTGGGCCATCCATTTCAGCATTCGAGATGAGGCCGATATCATTGACCTGGATTTCCGCGATGTACTCTTGGCCGTGGGTGGGCGCATGTTCCGGGAATATCGCAAACGGGGTGGTGAACTTCCTGCCCGATTGCTGAAGGATCTGGATAGCTGGCGTGGAAAAGTGGAAGAAGAAGTCACCACGGTGACCTCTGGGCGTGTATCCGGATTTGAAGTCAGTGCTGGTATCGACGCCTTTTTTGCTAATACCAGCATGAAAATGCGCCTTGAACCGACCACTCGCACGCTCATCCGCCAGGTGATTGATCGTGATATCACCGGTTTGATTGATGTAATCAACAGCATTGCTGCCGCTGTAAAAATTAAGGAAGGTCGCATTCCACTCATCCTGATCGACGACCTGGATAAACCCAGTCTCACCGAAGCAAAAGCAATTTTCCAGGAACGGCGCGAAATTCTGATGCAGCCAAACTGTGCAATCGTCTACACCGTATCGAGTGCGCTTTTTTACAGCAAAGATTTCGATTCGATTCGCGACCAGGCCCTCTTTCTCCCCAATGTGAAACTTCATCCACACAATCTACCCCAGCAGTACACCCCTGAAGGGTATGAAACCATGCAGAAGTTTGTTAGCCTGCGTATGGATACCCGTCTGATGGATCGCAAGGCGCTTGTGGATGCCATCACCTATAGTGGCGGCGTGTTCCGCGAAATGGCTCGCATTATGCGCACCGCCATCGGCAGGGCTCGGCGGCGCAAGTCCGGCCAGATCGAATCAGTTGATGTTGAGTGGGCCGCTTCAGAAATCCGGAATGAATACAGGCGTATCCTGGATAAGGAAGATTTGCTCATTTTGAAAAATATTCATGAGCAAAATCGCATGGAATATAACGATCGGATACGGCCTCTTCTTCAGTTGCTGGCCTTGTTGGAATATCGCAATGGCGAAAATTGGTGTGACATCCACCCGGTTTTGCGAAAATTATTAAGTGAGTGAGCTTCTCATGGAAATGACTCTGGATGTGGAAGTCCTGGACGATCAAATTGGTTCTATTTTCAATGAAATTGAATTGGCCATGCAGTGGAAGCGGCCTTCAATTCTCTTCGCGATCTACAACTCTGGCGAAATTCGCCGGATTGCCCAGAAATCGCTGGAAAAAAGTATCGTCGAGTCTGGCAAAACGATTATTCATTACCAGGTCGAGTATGAACAAAACCTTGACCTCGGAAAATTTATTGCCGGGTTGAGTAACAAAGAAAATGCTGTTTTTTTCATCGACCCACTCAACAGTGAAGGCAAGGGTAGTCGAATTGATAACCTGATTTGCATACTCAACTCCTGCAAAGGTTATTTAATCGACAACCTGGTCAAGGTGGTATTTTGGTTGACGGAAAAAGAGGCCTTGAGTGTGGCTCACCAAGCGCCTGACTTCTGGGCTTCCCGCCATCGAGTATATGAATTTTTTGATAACCAATCGGTTTTTCTGGAGGACCGCCCGGTTATTGTTGTAGAACCTGCCACATTCATGGTTGGACCGGCAGCCACAACTTCAGAAATTGACTCGGATGAACTGCATGGTGAATCGGCCATGGTGATGGATTTATCTGAGGGTGAAGACCCGTCCGTCAGCGGCATCAACGTATTGATGATGGTCGGTGTCTCAAATTGGAAGGAAGGCAATCACGAAAAAGCTGGCGAGTCCCTTCGTGCTGCCCTTGCGATTGCTGAAAGAACAAAGAATCGATCCTACCAGGCCATGTGTCACAAAGCCATCGCCTTGGTGGAATCCGATTTAGGCAACCACGAGGCAGCATTAAGCGCTTATCGGCGAGTGATTGCCCTAGGGCAAGAGAATGTCACAGTTTGGAATAGTGTTGGATCGCTTTTTCACAAAACTGGGCGACTTGAGCAAGCCCTGGTTGCGTTTAGAAATTCACTTAAAAAGGAACCCAACGATCCAGTGAGTTGGCACGGATTGGGTAATGTGTATGCCGGCATGGGGCGTTTAGACGAAGCCGTCACTTGTTACCGAAAGGCCATTCAATACAACGCAGCTTACATGACACCCTGGGTAAAACTGGGGGATGTTTTGGCCCGCCAAAATCGAATGCAGGATGCTTTGTATGCGTACACGAGGACTGTTGAAATGGATAATAAAAATGTTCACGCCTGGCTTCAGATAGCGAACATTTATTTTAAGTCTGGGTCTTATGACCAGGCTGCAGAAGCCTTTAAGAAAGCAATCGCGCTTGGAGCTGATACACACGAACTGCATAATAAACTCGCGGATGCACTGGCTTTTATTGGTAATTATGTTGAGTCTATCCCGCATTTCAAGTCGGCGATTGTAAATGCCGTGGATGATCTTGAGAAAGTATCACTTTGGAATCGCCTTGGAGATGTGCACCGCCGTTTGAATGAATATGAAGACGCAGTTGTAGCTTATGAGACTGCTGATAAGATTTCGATAACCATACGCGAACTGGATGATGAAGCCATGCTCGAACAAGCATATCAGAGTGAAATTGCTAGCAAGCCTGTTGTTTCTGGGAATGAAGCGCCCCAATTAAAACCTGTAGCCGATACCAGTTCACAGGGTTCAACCGTGTCGGAAACTCCTGCTCAGTCGGTGGCGAAGGTGACTTCCCCCGTCCCGGCAATTGTGATAAGCCCGTCACCGGTCGCACAACCCAAGGTAGCAGTTTTTTCAGCGCCTGAACCTGCCGGCAGCGGAAACGCTCAGCTTTGGGTACGCCTCGGAAATGCCTATTTGGGTGCTGGTGAAAAAGACCGTGCCATCGAAGCCTACCAAAAAGCGGTCAGTCTTGATCCTTTCAACAGCAAGATCTTTGTCATTCTGGCCCAGGATGCTCTCGAAAAACAGGATTATTCAAATGCCGTTGCACTTTTCAAAAAATGTGCAGAGCTGGCAATTGATCCTGGTGAAAAGGCAGTCTACCTCGGTTATCTCGGGGATGTTTATCGTGAATTAAAAGAATACGATCGCGCTCTTGCCGCTTTTGAAGAAGCGATCTTGAGTGACCCAGGTAATAAGTCTATCCTGGCGGCAATGGCGCGCTATCAAGAAGACCTGGATCAATTTACCCGCGGCATGGCAACCAATGGAAACACCTATCGTTTTATTGCCTCTGCTACGCAGGGTTTGCGCCAACCACTGTCCGGGTCAACTGGCGGTCAATCTGCACCGGTTGGGTTTGACTTGAATAGCGCCAAGGTATGGAACGAGTTGGGCAATAGTTATTCCAGGTTCAAATCTTACGATGAGGCTGCTGCTGCTTACCAACGTGCGATTGATATCAACCCTGCCTTTGGTTGGGCGCACAGTAACCTGGCCGTCACCTTTGCCCGCATGGGAAATTTGGAAGCTGCAGTAGCGAAGCATAAAAAGTGCATCGATTTCTTTATCACTGATGCCGATAAACGTATTGCATTGAACAGGCTCGGGGATGCCTACCGCATGGTGGGGAATTATTCCGAAGCGATTATTGTCTACAAGCACGCAGACAAATTGATTGCCGCTAGCGCTGATGGAAGCGAATCTTCTCCTTCTGGTGCGGTTAGCCTTGAACAATTTGTGTCAATGTTCGTGGAATAGGAGTGGAGACCATGAAAAGCTCTGATATCTGGAATGAATTGGGAAATACATATTTCAAGATCGGTGAATGGGACAAAGCCATCGATGCCTACTGTAAATCCATCGAGCATGAGTCGCAATCAGGTTGGTCCTACAGTAACCTGGCGGCCATTTACGTCCAGCAAGGTCGCTACTTGGAAGCCATTCCCTTGTATCAGCGGTCGCTTGAATTATTTTCCAACCTAAAATACAGGGCCGTGATTTGGGGCCGACTTGGTAACGTTTATCAATCACTCAATGAACACGGCAAGGCCATCCAGGCTTTCCAAAAGGCGGATGAAATCATGTTGCGGCGCGGAACTGACCCACTTGAACTTCGCCAACCGGCGGACCACCTCCAGGGCGAAACAGATTGCGATTCTTTTGCGCATCGGACAGCTGGAACTGCTGAAAACCTTGAGAAAAATTCCCGGCCGAACCTGGAAGAATCCCAACTTGAACTGCTTGCATCCATTAGCAATCAATACGAAGACGGCGAAAGCGGTGGGCAGGGTGAGATTGAGAAGGATGCCAAGGTTTGGAACGAACTGGGCCTGGTTCTTTTCAAGGTGGGTGTTTACGATGACGCCATCGAAGCGTTCATGAAAGCAACCGAGATTAACCCGGAATTTGGCTATTATCACAGCAACCTCGGGCAGGTCTTTGTTGCCCAGGGTCGGTTGAATGAGGCTTTGGAAGAATTCGAAGCTGCCATTCGTCTCCTCCCCAATCACAGGGATAAATCAGTATGTTGGGTCCGGATGGGCGATATTTTCCGCCAAATGGGCAAGACAGAAGAAGGCGCGGCGGCTTACCGATTATCGGAAGTGCTTAATCAAGACACACCTATGGTCACAAATGGACTGCGTTCTTTGAGTCTGGACCAGATCCTTACAACATCCATTCCCGAGCGCTCGCTGGTTGACATAGATGAATTGGTTCTTTCGGTGCGCGTTCACGGCATAATTCAGCCGTTGATTGCCTGCCCAAGTAAAAATGATCCCGAAAAATTCACGCTAATCTCCGGGCGACGCCGGTTGGAAGCTGCCCGTCGCGCCGGCCTGGATGCGGTCCCGGTCTTGATCCGCCAGGCGAGCGAACAGGAAATTCTCGAACTGTTCATCAATGAGAATATCCACAACACTTCCATGAACCCGTTTGAGCTGGCCAAAGGCTATCGCCAGTTGGCCAATGATTTCGACCTTTCGATGGAAGATATCTCGGCCAGGGTTGGTAGAAGTTGTCATTCCATCGCCAATGCCATGAAGGTGTTGGATCAGCCAATGGAAGCCGCCCAGGCGGTGGTCGGTAACCTGATCAACCAGCTGAGTGAGGGCCGACGCACTGAAACAGTTACCACCACGCAGCAGACAGCCCGAGAGACTGCCACGGATCAGGCATCCACACTTTGGTATATGGAACCCGAGAATACCAGCATGACTGCCATGGAACCAGTGGCCGTTGTTGTCGAGGGAGGCTCGTTACTTTCTAGAGCTCGTAGTGTATTGAAATGCAACCCACATTCCACCAGGCTATGGGCCACCTCGTCGCTGAGGGCTTAACCAGGAGAGCAACATGAACAGCATCGATATTTGGAATGACCTTGGTAATTTATATCTTAAAGCGAACGCGATCACGGCGGCTATTGACGCTTTCAAAAAGGCACTTGATCACGGCAATCGCACTGCTGACATTTATCGCAAATTGGCAGCCGCTTACATAATTCAGGGCAATTTTGGCGAATCGATCCCCCTGTATCAGAAAAGTATTGAGCTGTTGGTGGATGCGAAAGAAAAAGCACTCACTTATACCCGCATTGGTGATGCTTACCGGCGAATGAGTGATTATGATAATGCAATCGCTGCTTTCAAATCGGCGATTGAAATTGAGCCTGGCAACCCGGCTTTGATCGTGGGGTTAAGCGAAGTTCAGCGCGAAATTGAAAAAATGTATGGATTAGAGTCAAAGAATACTGAATCTATGCCTGTCGGTAGTTCACCCCGGGATGCCGATCCTGGCAACGTTCAAATCCAGGATGCTCCGGCTAGCTTTTCGTTCCAGAACATGGAACAACCATCTGACATCGAAGAAGGAGCGTCCAGGGTTGACGTACCGACTTTATCGCAGGGTGAAGTTTCCGCAAGTCAGCAAGTCAATCGGTCTGTGGCTGAAACCTCTGTTGGTATGCAAGGCAGCGCCAACAGAGGCGAACCGTCTGATCAGGCGAAAACCCCAATCTATGATTTGCAGGATCCCGCCCCCGTGTCTGTCCCGCTTGGTAGTACGAATGAGGAAGACACTGAATACGATCCTGAAAAAGCGGAAGGCGTCAGGGCAACTCTTTTATTGACCATGGGTATTATGCACTGGCGTAATGGTAACCTGGAAGAAGCCGACAGCATCCTTCAGTCTGCGATTAATGCCGCGGTTAAGATGGAAAATTTGTGGTTTGAAGCGCTGGGACACAATGCTCTGGCTCTTGTAAAGACCGCAAAAGGCGATATCATTTCAGCCATCCACGCTTATATGCGTGCAGCTGAGCTGGCTCCTGATCAACTCTTCCCCTGGAATAAGCTGGGCAACCTGTATGGCAAGCTTGGTGAGAATGATCAGGCAATGGAAGCCTTCAAAATTGCCATCCGTCAGTATCCCGAAGATCCCACTAGTTGGGATGGCATGGGAGATATTTACACTCGTCTTGGTCGCATGGAAGAAGCCCTCGCCGCTTACCAACTGGGCAATGCCTTTGACAAGCAGGCCAAAGGACGGGATGCCATTCTGACATATGAGAAGGCATTTGATTTTTATCACCTGACCATCTCTTCCTTTGAACAGGAACTCAATGAGGCGCAACGAACGGTTCAGGCTTCAACCGAAGGGAACTTTCGGTTAGAAGCGCTTGTTCCGGTTGAAAGTCAAACCAGCCAACAGAATTCACCCATGGATATCCCAGTGAATGATATTGACATACCCATTGCTGAGCTGCCGGTTGTAGTCGTAGCGCGTGTGGAACCGTTTGTTGAGTGGGCTCCCATGGAGACCAGGGAAGTAAGTTTGCCAGTCAACGAATCTGCTGCCCAACCTGCAGGTGTAATTTCCCAGCAGCAGCCCGCGCCCCAGGATGTTGAAGTTACCCTGGAGATGGCTGTTACGCCCAAGATTGAAGCAATGGATGTTCTGCCTCCGGTTGTGTCCGTTGCCCCCGCGCCTAAGTCGGACCTGGCCCGTGTGGCGGGAACGATCGCTACATACGAAGCCGTTGTGCGTGAAAACCCGCGTAACGATCGCGCCTGGGATTCGCTTGGTCACCTTTACCAAATCAACCAACGCAATGCTGACGCAATCTATGCTTTCGAGCGCGCTGTATCCCTTGAGCCAACCAAGTACGTATATCACTACCAGCTTGGCACACTCTACGCAGCCCAGGGTAATTACCGTGATGCAATTATTGAGATTGAAAAAGTTGTCGAATTAAATAGTGAATTTATTTTCGCTCACTGTGCGTTGGCCAGCTACTTGCGGAAAATGGGCAAGCATGAAGAAGCGCTCAAACATATTGCGATTGCCGCACCGCACATGTCCAAGGAAAAGGAATACGACCAGGCTTGTTTCGAGTCGATCCGTGGCAATGTTGACCAGGCTTTGGTGATGTTAGCCGTCGCGTTGGAGAAGAAACAGACCACGATTGAATTTATCCGCCGCGATCTGGATCTTGATTTTATTCGCTCTGACTCCCGCTACAAATTGTTTGAAGCGAAATTTGCCAAGACCTTGGTTTCATACTAAGAAGTAAGGTGTAAATATGGTTCAAATTGCTCGAACCAGGGCCGATGTTGATATTCGCACCGCTGCCAAATCCAACGCCAACATCCTCGACCGGCTTCCTGGTGACTGCCCGGTGGAAATCATTGCTGAAGTGAATGATTGGTTCAAGGTTAAGCCGGAACGTTTGGTGCATGGACACTCAGGTTACTTGCCTGATATTGCCCTGGCATTCCCAGTTACAAGCCGGCTACCAGTCTTCCCAGAATTTCAGACTGTTGATGGTGAGCGTAGGATTTACACTGTTCCAAATTCTCTAAAGGTCAAGACTTTCCTCAAATGGTTGTCCGCCGCTGATCGACCTGAATGGATAAAGGAACCACAATGGCGTGCACTAAGCAAAGCTCAACAAGCTGAATTGATAGAAAAGATGCGTGTTTCGACACTCGGCACTGAAACCAGGTGGAGTGATTGGCTGGCTGGCCTGACTGAAAACCGCCGGGCAGATGATGCAATCATGAAAGAGTGGATTGTTCTGATGGAGGGTGGTCGCGATGTATATGCAATCCGCGATCATTATGTGTATAACACTCCAGCCCAAGATGTGAGCTACTATGGCTGTGCCCTTAAAGGTCAGATATTGCGTTGGACCGGCGCTGTAAGGCAAGGTGAAAAGAACGGCAAGGTTAGAAATTTTTACGAGGTCGATTTTTACCGCATGAGTCGTATCATGCATGGTTGGTTCAGGTCGGATATCGTTGCGGAATACCAATTCCCAAGCCCGAATGTGGATCCAACCATTGAGACAAATGCTCAAACTGTTTTTGACCTTTCAAAACCAGTTCTTAAAATTCCGCAAGACTCTTCCATCCAGGAATCGCGCAAGAAGGGTTATCTTGCCGCCCAATATATTGATATTCATGATGCGTTTGGAAAACCGCTCGTACATTTTTCATTGTGTGGCGAATTTTGCGTTGCGGCCTTATCCAAGCGTGATGTTATACCATTGCTGAAGGACTGGGTGCAGAGCAAGTATTGGAGAGTACACCCCATTCTAAGTAATCCGAATGAAGGAACCTGTGCCGCCGATTTGCAGTATATGCTCGAGATGGGCGGTCTGTCGGGCGAGATCTATTCATCCATCCCGACCTCGCCATACCAGATTAAGGAGCGCCTGGATGCGGGTCAATATGCCATCGTTGGTTGCGGCATTAGCAGTAGTGGGAAGATAAAAGCGGATGGGAAAATTCGCCATTGGGTCGTTTTGGAAGACATTTTGCCAAGCGGTAACAGTGGTTGGGTGCGTGTATATAACCCGTTCCAGAATCGCGATGAAGTTTATAATTACAGTATGTTCATTGCATCATCGGGTGTGGGTGCTGGTTTATGGGTAACACCTG
>CAIVSQ010000067.1 GCA_903908605.1 uncultured Anaerolineae bacterium | reverse complement strand
ATCCATCAACAAGGCCCGCGCAATCGCAATCCTCTGCCGTTGCCCACCCGAAAGCGTCACCCCGCGCTCCCCAACCACGGTATCGTAACCGTGCGGGAAAGAGGTAATAAATTCATCTGCCTGGGCTGCCTTTGCGGCGGCAATGATATCCTCGTCGGAGGCGTCCGGGCGACCGTAACGAATATTGTCTCGAATACTGTCCGAAAACAACAGGGATGTCTGTAACACGATCCCAATTTGTCGCCGCAGGCTGACCAGGTCAACCTTACGGACATCCTGCCCATCGACAAAAACTGTTCCATCGGAGATATCATAAAAACGTGGGATCAAGTTGATCAGCGAGGTTTTGCCCGATCCGGTAGCACCAATCAGAGCCACAATCTGGTTCTGCTCCACCTTTACATTGATGTCCTGCAGCGAATCTCTCTTCTCTTCCGCATAGCGCAACGAGACACCACTGAACTCGACCTGCCCAGTCAGGGTTGGCAGAACCAACGCCCCGGGGGGTGATTGGATTTCTGGCTGGTGGTCAAGAATCTCCCAGGCACGTTGAGCACCCGCAGCCGCCTCGCCAGCGGCATTCACCAGCCAGGTTAACTGCTGGGCAGGCGCGGCTAACATCAACAGGTAGGCATTAAACGCCACCACCTCACCAACCGTCATAGTGCCGTCCAGCACCATCTGCCCGCCGAACCACAAGATTAGGATTGTACCGGCGGTCACCAACCAGGAGGTAGTCGGCATAATGGTGGCCCACTTATTTACCACAGTCAGGCGGGCATTGAAATACGAGCGATTGATTTCATCAAAACGCTTGATTTCATACATCTCCCTGGCAAACGCCCGCACAACCTGGGCCCCACTCACATTTTCCTGCAATCGGGCAGAGAGATCGCCGAGGGCGTTATCGACCTTGTAAAACAGCACAGTAATACGGTTACCAAAATCCGCAGCCACCCAAAGAAGCGGAATCATCGGAATCAGCGCAATCAGCGCCAATTTCCAATTATCCAACATCATCAAGATGGTGATCCCGGCCCCCAGCAGAAACAACTGGATCCACTCGATCATGCTTGAACCGGCAAAATCTTGAATGGCCCGGACATCCTCAATACAGCGCGAAATCAACTGGCCTGTCTGGGCATGGTCATGAAAGCTGAAGGTCATATATTGAATACGGTCATACAGCTGGTTACGTAAATCGTAACCGACATGCGAAGCAATCCACTGGGCAAGATAACGCTGTACCAGGCCCAAGGCTGCAGAAAACAAACCCAGGCCAAGCAGGACCCATGCGGAGGTGACAATCTGCGCGCTTTGGCCTTTCAGCAGGCCATCATCAATCACACTCTGTATAATGCGCGGGACCACCAGCGACAGGCCGGTCATCGTAAGTAAAATCAAAAGATTGACAAAGATGGGCCAAACGTACGGCTTAAGTAAAATACGGATACGGATGAGATTTTTCATATATGGGGTTTGGAATTCCAGCTCGAATTAATACTTAGCATACCACCCCGGCAGTTATTCCGCCATAAAAAACTGCGATGAATATCCGGAGTTTCGAGGACATTCATCATATTAACATCCCATTCAGCCCCTAAAGCAACCTGATCTAATAGTGATGTTTGTCAATTGCACCAACCGTTGTTTGGTTCTATACTGAAAGTATCAGGTTTACGGCTACCCTGACTATATAAATTTGTCATTCCCATTCCCAGGAGAAAAAATGGACGAAACATACCGGCAGCTTCTAAAAATACCCACATCCAGGCTGGAAGAGATCAACGCGGTTTTGCTTAACCCGGATTCAAAGGTCATTAATGCTTTTCTGGAAGTGGTGGGGAAATATGGAACGCCAGAGGAGATCAACCGCAAACATCGCGACTCACGCAAGCTCGATAATTTATTGAAGCTGGTTGAAGCAAAAAACCCTGCTCACATAAAAGATCTGCACTGGCTGATGGAACAACGCGATAAAGGTGCCTTCATCACGGTCGCCGATTACCGCCACAAGGTTCTGGGAGGGAAGGCCAAATCTGTTGCTTTCAAGAATGAAACTGCCGTAACACTCGAGGTTTCAGCTTTGCAGTATTTTCCCTGGGTACGGGGCATGGCCGAGCGCGCCATTGCCAATAAAACACTCATCCCAGGACGTTTCATTGCTGTGCGAAAAATGAAGGAATCAGAACTCGACGGCGACCTGCCCGCCATTGTCGCAGCCCTCGACATCATGGGTTCATCCTTTGTGGAAACCCTGGATACAAAGGGGACCGATGGCTCAAACATTCACCTGAACGGTCCAGACACCATCACAGGCTATTTTGGTGGCATTGGCCAACCGAATGAACACGCCCTAAAATGGCTGGATGAGTTTCTCTATTACTATACCAATTTTGGTGTGCAGCATGTGCTGAATTTCAACGCAGGCACCATCCTGTTGGGTTTCCTGCTGTACCGCCTGGGCGTTGATATTCAATTCAAAATATCGGTTTTCTTCGGCAGCGACAACCCCTACCACGCCTTATGGATCCTCACAGCTGCCAAGCTCTTTAGTCGCGACGATGGCAGCTCACCGTTGGTCGGGTTCAACTGGGCTAACTCAATCAATAACGAAACAATGGAAATCAGCGCCCAGTTCCGCCAGGCGCTCGGATTCGAGGATGTCGTGCGCTTTGAGCACCATATCACCGAGACCTGGAAATCAATCGTCCGCCAACCCTATAACCGGCGCGCCGAACTGGTGGAAATTGCCGATCATGTCCGCAACATCGCCGCAAAACACGAAGGCGGCGATCCCGAGACCGACTCGGCCCGCGCACACCCTTCAGACATCCTGGACTACTTCCGTGACAAGCAGGAAGTCATCGACAGCGGCGATTGGGAAGCTCTCTACACCAATTTTCTCGATAAGGTCGATGCCTGCAATAATTCGGCCTGGTCCCTGACCGAACATGGGATTGCCTTTATTGCCGCCAGGAACCTGCACAAATAATCACGCGCGCCCGGATCCTCGCAGGCTGAGATTCGATCCATACCACCCCGTATATCGGTCCAAACACTCAGAGGTTCGCATGATTGCACAAATTGTTTACCTGGAAGCCAAACCAGAAAGCCTGCAAGCCTTATTGCAGGAGTTAACTGCCAACCTGCAGGAAAGTCGCAAAGAAAGCGGCGTTGTCCAATTTGACCTGCTGCAGTTACAGGACAACCCCCTGAAATTCATATTGTATGAGGTCTATCGTCAGCCGGCCGACCTGGAAAACCACCGGCAAACCGCTCACTTTCAACGCTGGACTCAACATGGCCTGCCTTTGTTGGCAGGAGAACGGGTACGCATGCTCTATAACGTGCTGTAATGCTTAGAGCAGTACCTTCATAATGCCCTGGGCCACCCCACTCAAATCCTTCACACCGTCGAAATGGCGGTGTGATTTTTTATCCCCCACCAACAACAGCGGCACCGGGTTGGCTGTGTGCCGGCGAGTGGAGAGATCCTCCAGGTTACCGTGATCAGAGGTGACCAACAACAAGTCACCATCCTGCCAGGCCTCCATCAAACCACCCAGGACCTGATCAAATTGAATTAATAATTTAACGGCTGCCTGCATATCCTGCCCATGACCAGCATAATCGGTCAACCAGTATTCAAAAAATGCGAAATCGAATTGGCGGGCAACCGTCGCCAGGTACTTGCCGGCTTCGTGGGGCAGCAAGACCTCGATATCTGGCAAGTTCATGTGATCACGCCAACCTTGTGAAGTAAAATCGGCCGAAATTGCCCGCCCAGCTTGCATGTCTTGCATCGTGAACAAAGGCAAACCTGCCTGGGTAACTGCCAAGGGAATGGATGAATAAATGCGCTTGCCAGAATCAATCCCATGGAAATACCCCGGCGGATAGGCGTTGATCAAAGCCGCTGAGCGACCAGACTGAGTCAACCTGCCAAAAATGCCGCCATCTTGCAGGTGAGCTGCAGTGGCTTTATCCGGTTTCGGACCGTAATGATAGCCAATTTCCGCCGGAACGTTGCGCCCAGTCAGTAAAACCGCCTGCCCGGTAGCGGATTGCGGCAATCCATGCACCCCCAATGATGCATCCAGGGCCAGCAAGCTTACCTGGTCACCCACATAAGGAGCACCTGAGTCAACCAGCCTGCCACCGCCCAACAAGGCCTGCAAATTTGGAAGATCGGCCTGCGAAAATGGATTAGTTTGCGGGTTATCTTCACCTAGCCCGACACCATCCAGAAACATGAATAAGAGTGTCATTGTTTGATCATACCAATCTATTTTTTCTCGAAAATAAAATAGGCGGAAGTTTTATCTCCGCCATCGAAACCATCAATCCGCCTGGCTAATTGAAAAAACTCATCAACCTGCGCGAGATCCAGCGCTGTCAGGCCAACAGCCTGGCTACCCTCGGCTGAATGAACAAAAGCATATAGGAACCAGGTCGCACCGGGTTTTAACAAACGCTGCAGTTGACTGAGATAAGCCTGACGCTCAGGCCTGGCCAGGCTGTGGTAACAACCCAGGTCGAGCGCCAGATCATAACTTTCCTGAATATCATCCAAGTGGGTGACATCACCCAGGCGCACATCCGCCATAACACCAGCGCGGAGGATTTTCTCGCGCGCCTGCCGTATGGCAGCTGGGATATAATCCACCCCAGTGACTTTCCAACCCAGACGCGCCAGGCTGATGACATTCGTCCCGGTGCCGCAGCCCAGGTCGATGGCAGCTCCGGGTTGACAATCTTTGAGAAATTCGGTAAATTCTGGCGGTGTAACACCACTATCCCAGGGTGGACGGCGAAAGTACCAGATGTAGTAAATAACACGTCGTAGAAAAGACATACTGGTCCTTTTTTTTGGCT
>CAIVSQ010000066.1 GCA_903908605.1 uncultured Anaerolineae bacterium | reverse complement strand
GCCAGTAATGAGGAGATAAACTAAATAATTCCCCATTGACATTATTACGTAATACTGTTACAATGATGTTGTAATGGTCATTAGAGACAGGAAAACAAATTATGTACATCGAAAAATATCTTATCCATGAACTGGCAGAACGAGCTCAAACCACTATCCGAACAATCCGTTATTATACCGATGAGGGTTTGCTGCCCCAGCCAGACATGCAGGGCAAGTATGCGTATTACAACCGCTCACATCTGAACCGATTGGAGCTGATTCGCCGGTTGAAAGAGGCTTACCTACCCCTGCGCGAAATCAAGCAAATCATTAATTCCCTTAATGATGCAGAAGTCATCCTGCGTCTGGAAGAGAAACAAGCTGTTGCCCCAGGAGGAAAACTGGAAAACAGTGTTGCCCCGACTGCCACTGGTTCTGATGCGATTGATTACATTGCGAAATTGATGCAAGAGCAGTCCAGGCATCGCCCGGGGAATATACCCGCTCCTCAGCCGAGTACGCCACCACAGCCGCTAGCCAGTCCACCGCCGGTGGCCGGCCCAACGGTCCCAACGGGAGAAATGTGGCGAAGGATTGCCATTACTCCAGGGCTTGAGCTGGCAGTGCGTGAGCAGCATGATCCGAGTCAGTCTATCAAGATCGATCAGCTGATCTTGTTTGCCAAAAATCTATTTCGATAAATACTATTATTAGGAGGGTCTGAATGAATACGATCAAATTAAACATCAATGCTGATACCAACCTGGTGGCCGAAGGGTCTGCTACTGAAAGGATCCTTGAAGTTAGTGTAACCGCCCCGGTGATTGAAGTGCGCGATCGGCCGCGCCTGAATCTGGCCCTGGTGCTGGATCGCAGCGGTTCCATGTCTGGTGATAAGCTAAGCAATGTTCGCAAGGCCTCCAGGCATGTCCTTGACCTGCTCCAGGAGAGTGATCACGTTGCCATTGTGGCTTATGACGATGAGGTTACCATGGTTTCTCCCAGTGTAGCCGTAACACCAGAAGCTCGGCGTGAATTAAAACAACGGGTTACTCGGCTTGAGCCAGGTGGATCGACCAACCTTAGCGAAGGCTGGCTGACGGGTTGTCGCGAAATCGCTGCTGCTACGCAGGAGGGCATGGTCAACCGGGCACTGTTGCTGACAGATGGCCTTGCCAATGTCGGCATCCAGGATCTGGAAGAATTGGCCACGCATGCGCGTGAGTTGTCGCGCCGTGGAATTGCAACTTCCACCTTTGGCGTGGGAAATGGTTTCAACGAACATTTGTTGGAGGCAATGTCCAACCAGGGTGGTGGTAGTTTTTATTACATCGATTCGCCGGAGGGCATTCCAGCCATTTTCGCTCGTGAATTTGCCGAGCTGGCAGCCGTCTCGGCCCGGGCTGTTGAGGTAGTCATTAGCATCCCAGCTGGCTGGCGACTGGAAATTCCTGGTGGCTGGCGGACGATTTTTGATGGAAACCAGCTGCGAATTTTCCTGGGCGATCTTTTTTCCGGGCAAACCCAAGAGATTTACATTCGGGCGTATATTCCCACGCCGGAGCCTGGTGGGAGTACCGGGATTTCAGCTGAGGTGAATGGGAAGGATGAACAAGGTCAGCTTTTTCACGATCAGGCGAATTTCTACTTCCAAGCTGTCGGCTTGGAAAAATTGGTGACCGCCCCACGCAATTCTGGGATTATGGAGCGCTTTGTTGTTGTCAATCTGGCGGAAATCGCCAATGAGGCTCTCAAACTGGAGCGCAATGGACAACGCGAGGAAGCTTATGGTTTGTTGATGCGCGCGTTGACCAATGATAAAGAATATGTTCCTGCTCTTGATGCGGAAAAATACCGGCGAATGGCTGAGCGCATGAAGTACGGCATGGACGAAATGGATCGCAAACAATCTCATTTTGAATCCTACAACCAGAAGCGGCGCAAAAATTTATAAGATAAGCCAGGTTAGCGGCTGAGTTATTCAATCTATCTGGTGATGAGACCTGCAACGCAGGTACTCATCACCAGATTTTTTTTGTGTGAATGGATTTCCGGAGACGCGACCCTGTCAAAATACCTGAGAACCTTCGGACTGGTTTTGATGTAGAATGAAATTATCCATAACGTCTTGTTCGGAGTGAAAGCAGCATGGATATTGCTATGTTTGCCTTGTTTTGTTTGACCCTGGTTCGTTTTGTCGGGGTTATGATTTCGATTGATTTTTTCTTTCGCCTGCGCGAAAGGATTTATTTGTGGATCGCCATCGGCTGGCTGATATATGCTTTTTCCCCCATGTTTGGTTTGTTATCTGAAATTAATCCAAGCCCTGTGTATGATTTTTTGTATATGAGTCTCGCGTTGCAGGGAGTTTTGATGCTGACCAGCGGCGCGATCTGGATATTTAAAAAAATCCGTTTGGATTGGGTCGCCATGGGCGGCGTGCTCAGCTTTCTGATCATGGTGTTTCTGTTTATGGGGGGACGACGTTCCATATATGGATACCTGGTGCCAGGCTTGCAGCTCCTCATTCTTGCCACGGTATCTGGCCTTTCAATGGTCCAGCATAAGGTATTTACCAGGGTTGGGGGCAATAGTTTGTACTGGCTTTTATCCATTTTCATGGTCGGCGCATTCCAGGCTGGCCTGTACATTCTTATTCCGCCTGATAAGTTACCAAGCATCATTTATGCACTCACGATCGTGATGTCAGTGTTGATCATCATCTTTTTTTTGCATTTACAACATAATATCAGCCTCCATCATCAGCAGGAGAGCGAAGCTCGCTATCGATTGATTGTTGAAAATCAGAGCGAATTGCTTATAAAGCTAACCATGGAAGGGCGTTTTTTGTATGCCAACCCTAATTATTGTGAGTTATTTGGATTGGCCCAGGAAAATATTATTGGTTCGCCCGTATTGCACCAGGTATCCGGACTGGAGCAACCAGGGCAGGCATATTTCGTCGCCAGACAGTCCCTATTCCAGCCACCATATAGTTGTTATGTGGAAGAGCTAACTCTGACGGCGCATGGTTGGCGTTGGTTGGCCTGGTCCGGAAAAACTGTATTAGACGCCGATAAACACATGGTGGCGATCGTGTCAGCGGGTAGGGATATCACTAAACAAAAAGAAGCCGAGGCCGAAATTTTACGGTTAAATCAGGATTTGGAACAACGTGTCATAGAGCGCACTGCGCAGTTGGAGAACCTCAACAAGGAACTTGAAATCTTTACATATTCAGTATCTCATGATCTTAAAGCTCCCTTGCGTGGGATTGAGGGATTTAGCCAGATTTTGCAAGAGGATTATGCGGATAAGCTGGACGAAAAGGGCCTGCGCGTGCTTGAAAATATTATCGCATCCACCGGGCATATGCGAGCGCTGATCGATGATTTGCTGGCATATGCCCGCTTGGAACGTCACACGCTTCAAAAGCAGGAAATCAGGGTCGAGGATTTGGTGCATGAGATACTGGTTCAGCATCGCTTGGAATTGGAACAGTCCGGCGCCATGGTGGATGTTCACCTTGAGAATGCGCGGGTTACTGTTGACAGAGAAAACTTATTCCAGGCACTCGGGAATCTGATTGACAACGCCGTTAAATATTCCCGGCATGCAACTCCCCCGCGAATTGAAGTGGGTTGCGAATCTCAGCCAGAATTCCTGAGAATATGGATCCGGGATAATGGTATTGGTTTTGACATGGCCTACAAACAGAAAATTTTTGAGATATTTCAACGGTTGCATGGGCAGGGTCAATATCCGGGCACGGGAATTGGTCTGGCGATTGTGTCAAAGGCGGTGC